>NZ_JAENRY010000379.1 GCF_016612545.1 Streptomyces sp. MBT65
GTGGAGCGGGCCAGGTCGGCGGCGAGCACCTCGCCGTAGACGCTCCACAGGTGGGTGGTGGCCGGGGGTGTCCAGACGGGCTGGGTGGGGATCCTGTTGACGAGTTCGCAGAACTCGGCCCAGACCGTGGCCCGGGCCGAGTCCAGGGCGCCGCCGAAGCGGAACATGCTGTCCTGGTAGACGACCGGCGTCGCCGGTACGCCGACCAGGTGGGTGGGGTCGGTGAGCAGGTCGCCGAAGTACGCGCCCAGGCCGAACATGGCCGCCGCGTCCACCGGGGACGCGGCCCACACCGCTGCGGTCTCGTTCATAACCGGCCGCCGCCCTAGACGAGTTGGTCGGGGTCGAGGCCGTCGAGCAGGTTGGGTGTCTTGTCGAGGAGGTGGTTGACGAAGCCGATGATCTGCATGCCGGGGACGGTGATGGTCGCGCCGTCGTTCTCCGAGTGGAAGTGCTGGTCCGACTCGGAGTGGCTGTAGCTGCCCTTCACGGTGAACGGGCCCCAGCCGACACTGGCGTTGACCGACACGGAGCTCTGGTGGGTCTGCAACGCCTGGGCCAACGAAGCCGAGTGGATCGTGAGGTTCCTGATGAACAGGGCCTGGAGCGGATAGCCGATGAAGCGGCCCTGGGGCGGGTTGCCGCCGTCGGACGGCATCTGGTCGTAGTTCCAGCCCTGCCCCTTGCGCAGGTCCCAGCCGCGGTTCTCCAGGAACTCCGGATAGAACCACGGCCGTACGACCTGCACCTGCGCCATCTCGAAGGACATCGAGAAGTCGTCGACCTGATAATTCTCGCTGTAGTCCTGGGAGTTGGAGGTGACACCCGAACTCGCGCTCCACAGACCGAAGTTCAGACCGCCGCCGGCCGACCAGGACGTCGTCTCGTAGTGGCTGTGGGAGTCCACCATCTGGTGGTACATCGAGTACGCGGTCCAGCCGTTCGAGTTCGCGAAGTCACCGGGGACGACCGTCGTGTAGTAGAACGACTGGCCGGGGCCCAGCGCGTTGGTGTTCGCCTCCTCGTAGAAGCGCTCCAGGTTGCGCTTCCACAGGAGCATCGACTTCTCGGTGGTCTGGTCGATGTAGGCGTTGATCTCCTCGACCTCGTTGCGGTACCCGCTCGACGTCCAGTCGTCCATCGCGGCGGCCACCTGCATCGAGTACAGCTGCGCGTTGGCCACCCAGTCCGCGACCGCCTGCTTCCCGGACTCGCCCACGGCGGCCTGCGCGGCGATGCGCTTGTTGTTGTACGACAGCGCGGCGGTGACGTACGCCTGCATGCACGCCTTGTAGGCCTTGAGCATGGGGCTGTCCTCGGTGACCTGCTTCTCCTGCTCGGTGACGATGTCCTTCACCGTGCGCGTCACCCTCAACAGGCCCCGGAACCGGTCCAGTTTGGCCTTCTGGTCGTCGGTGAGCCGGTCGTCGACGACCTTGGAGAACTTGAGGATCTGGCCGTAGATCTCGCTCAGCCGGGCCCCGCTCGCGTTGCGCCACACCCCGTCCTGGCGGTCCGTCGAGTACGCCGAGGTCACGTCCGGGATGAAGTCGATGAGCGAGGAGAAGTTGTACGCCTGCTGGAGCAGGAGCTTGTCCTCCGCCGCCGTGGCGCCGGTGCCGATGCCCTGCGCGGCGAACGCGAAGTCCGCCTCCTGGTACGGCAGTCCGGGCATGCACCAGGTGATGAAGCTGGACTTGGCCGGCGGGACGCTGCCGTCGCCGCCGGTGAGCACGTTGTACATCTGGTCGCGGAACGTCCGCCCCAGATCCCCCAGTTGGTATCCCATGACCCCGTCCTGCCCGGGTCATATGACACGCATACGACGACTTGCTCCCCTTCACCCGGATAAGTGAATCAGCGGGGATCTCACGCGGCGGCCTCGATGTTCCGCATCACGGACGCGAGGGAGTCGTAGTAGTTCGTGGCGGTCGCGTAGCCCGCGTCCGCGACGGCCCGGGCGAACGCGTACGGGTCGTCGGTGTGCTCGAACGCGGGGGCGTAACGGGCGTTGTTCCGCAGGTGGTTGCCGTGGGCCGTGAAGGACTCCTCGGGACTCGCGTAGACACGGAACCAGTCGCGGACGACGTACAGGTACTTCCCGTCGGGACGCTGTGTCACCGAGACGACCTCGGGGAACTGCACGTCCGGTCGGTCCAACACCTCCTGGGTCCTGAGCAGTTGGCGGGTCTCCGCCGGGTCGGTCGCCTTCGCCTTGATACCGAAGAAGTTGTTGCCGGGGGCGGCCGAGCCCCAGCCGGATTCCAGCGCCACCTGGCCGAGCGTGACCAGCGCGGGCACACCGGTCGCCGTCTCACTGGCGGTGGCGAACTCGCCGTAGGACTGCCGGAATTGGGTCGCCCTGCTCGAACTCGGCGGTGTGCTCGGTGGTGTGGTGGCCGCGTTCGACCAGATCGCGTCGTAGGGGCCGGTGAGGCCTGGCCACTGGTCGGCGACGGTGAGCGGGTAGCCGTCCTGCTGTTTCTTGGTGTGCCAGTCGACGGCCACGTACTCGGTGCCCTTGAAGAAGTACGCCCGTCCGTTGCCGGGGTTGAGCGCGCCGTCGATGCCCTCGCCGATCCAGTCGGCGGCGACGCCCGTCCAGCCGTCCGCGATGAGCTTGGGGTAGCCGGGGTCCTGGCGGTCGGCGGCGATGTCGTAGCGGACGTAGCGCGGGCCGCTGAAGAAGTAGAGCTTGCCGTCGGACCAGTTCATGACCGCGTCGACGGTGTCGAAGGAGAGGCCGGACCAGTTGTCGCGGGTCGTGAGCGGGTAGCCGTCGTCGACGGTCTGGGTGGCGAACGGGATACGGACGTACTCCGCGCCCCGGAACACGTACAGGTGGGCCTGGCCCAGATCGACCGCCGCGTCGACGCCCTCCTCCCAGCCGGGCGGCAACCCGGCCCAGGCCGTGCCGAGTTGCCAGTCCTGCGCCGGGTCGGCCGCGTCCGCGTCGAGGTCGTACGTGGACACGGTGGCCCCGACGGTGAAGTACGCCTTGTCCACACTCATGCCGGGATGCATGCTCCGCCGGGGCGGTTCCCATGACGCGGTACGGGTTCCCGTTTGAGTGAATCAGGGCGGGAACCACGTGGCGTCACCGAGGTCACGGGCCGATTTCGGTGATCGTTTGTCGCGTTGAACCGACCGATGCGTCTGTTTTTCGGCGCGTCTTCCAGAGATCGATTGGGAGCAGTCATGCGTATGCGTTCCGCCCTGACCACGTCCGTCCTCGCCGTCGGCATCCTGCTCGGCGGCGCCGGTGCCGCCCTCGCCCACGGTGACGACAACGGGGTCGTCCAGGGCACCGGCTCTCAGGGCTCCGGGCACACCGACAGCACCATGTTCGCCGGTGTCATCGACCACGTCGGTCCCGTCTACTACTCGAACAGCAAGACCGACCACGAGTGGGACCGCGGCACGTTCCAGGGCATCTTCGGTTACTGATCCGTCCGCCCGGCGGCATGCCGGGTAGCGCACCGCGACGTCCGTGACGGTGCGGGGGCGGCCGACCTTCGTCGGCCGCCCCTTTTGCGTTCCCGGTCGGCGGCCGCGGTCACCCGTTCACACGCGCGGCCCGCACTCTTCGGGTTCTTCTCCGGGAGCGGTCCGCCGTACCCCCATGACCTGCTGAAACGGTGGCGGAACGGGGCGCCGGAGAGCTTCCCTGACACCCATTCACCACACTTCTGACGCTCGCTCAGGAAGCGGGCTCGGCCCGGTGCCACTTACCTCGGAAGGGCAGCCAACCACAGCTCGGAGGAGCACCGATGCGTCGTACCGCCCGTCTGCTGACCGGCACCGCGCTCGCCGTCGCCGCCGCGGGTCTCGCGACCGCGCCGGCGTACGGCGGCGAGAGCGGCGGTCTGGAGGTGTTCCCGTCGAGTGCCGTGCCGGGCGGCGACGTCACGGTGAACACGGCGGCCTGCGGCGACGACGGTACGGCCGCCGGTGATGCCGGCGCGGTGGGCGCCGGCACGTTCACGCTGGCGCCGAGTACGCACGAGGGCGATGCGATCGGACAGTTCAGGGTGCCGCCGAGCGCGCAGCCGGGGACGTACGAGATCGTCGCGAAGTGCACGGACGGCCGGCAGGTCAGCGGCGATCTGATGGTGACGCTGGCCTCGATGCGGCAGCAGGTGCAGCCGCGCGGAAGTGTGAAGACGGGGGTCGGTGGCGCCCTGGGCCCCGACCCCGTGCAGACCGCGGCCGGTGTGGCGGCTCTCGCCGTCGCCGCCGCGGGCGGTACCTGGCTCCTGCATCGCCGGGCGAGAGGCGACAGGATCTGACGGACACCCTCCGCTGTCCGTCCGCCGGTACCGCACGTCCCCTCCCCCTCCGGGTCCGACGCCCCTCGTGGCCCGGAGGGGGCGCGGGGCCAGCTACTGGAGAGGGGTGCGTTATGCGTCTCGGCAACACCGCGATAGGGGTCGTCACCGTGGTCGCCCTGTGCACGGGCGCGTGGCTGCTGACCGACGGCGGCGGAACGGACGCGCCGCCGCAGCCGTCCCCCGCCGAGGCCCGGCCCGACCCGGTCGCCGGGCGCGTCGCGGCCCGCGCGCTGCCGCCGTCGCCGCCGGACCGCATCCGTGTCCCGGCCATCCATGTGGACGCCCCGCTGATGGGCCTCGAACTGACCGCCACCGGAAGCCTGGACGTGCCCCCGGCCGCGAAGAAGAACCTCGCCGGCTGGTACGAGTCCGGCACCACCCCCGGTGAGACCGGCACGGCGATCGTCGCGGGCCACGTCGACAACGCCGACGGACCCGCCGTCTTCTACGACCTCGGCGCCCTGAAGAAGGGCAACACCATCGAACTGGACCGGTTGGACGGCACCGTCGCCCTGTTCACGGTGGACGCGGTCGAGGTGTACCAGGCCTCGCACTTCCCCGATCAGAAGGTCTACGGGGCGGCACGGCGGCCGGAGTTGCGGGTGATCACGTGCGGGGGCGGGTACTCGCGGTCGACGGGGTATCAGGGGAATGTCGTCGTCTTCGCGCACCTGAGTGGGAGTCGGTAGCCGGTTGTCGGTAGGTCCGGCGGGGTTCAGCTGAAGAGGAGATCGACGTCCTTGCCGACGCAGAACCGCAGGACGACCGCCAGGTTTCTGGCGTCGGTGAGGTGCCGTCGGTGGAGGGGATCTGCGCCTCGCTCCTGACACTGGTCGGTGATCTCCTGAAGACGGGGCAGGATCGCGGCGCACTGGAGCGGTGAGAGATCGGGTCCGCCGCCATCGGGGTGATCGAGAAACGGTGCGAGCGGGGTGCGGACATCGTCCCAGGGGCGCTGCCCGCCGAAGCCCTGCATCTCGTCGAGACCGAACCCCTCGGCCTGCGCCAACCAGCGCCGGAACACGGCGAATTCCTTGCAGGACCAGGACACGTCCGGGCTGCTGGTGTCGTCGTCTCCTGGGAACAGAACGAGTCCCACGGCATCCCCCTCGTCGACCGAGCACCCAGAATCCGCCGCGGAGCAGCGAGCGGCAACCGAATTGGTCGACGCGTTCCGAACCTCAGCGGCCGTTCTCCAGGTACCGAAGTACCGCCAGCACACGGCGGTTTCCCGTCTCCGACGGTGGCAGGTCCAGCTTGGTGAAGATGTTGGCGACGTGTTTCTCGACCGCGCGCTCGGAGACCGTGAACGTGGTGGCGATCGCGTGGTTGGTGTGGCCCTCCGCCATCAGGGCGAGGACCTCGCGTTCGCGGGGCGTGAGGGTGTCGAGGGCGGTGGATCGGCGGGCGGCGCCGAAGAGTTGGGCGACCACCTCGGGGTCGAGTGCGGTGCCGCCGGCCGCGACGCGTTCGAGTGCGCCGACGAACTCGCCGATGTCCACGACCCGTTCCTTGAGGAGATACCCGAACCCGGCCGGGTTGCCGAGGAGTTGGGACGCGTGGGTCGTCTCGACGTACTGCGAGAAGAGCAGCACACCGGTCGCGGGGTGCCGTTCCCGCAGTCGTACGGCCGCTCGTACGCCCTCGTCGGTCTGGGTGGGCGGGAGGCGGATGTCGACGACGGCGACGTCCGGGGCGTGGGTGGCGACCACGGCCAGGAGGGACTCCGCGTCGCCCACCGCCGCGGCCACTTCCACGTCCCGTAGCTGGAGCAGTTGGACCAGGCCGTCGCGCAGGAGGGCCGAGTCCTCGGCGATGACGACGCGCATGCCGCTCCGATCGGGTCCGTTCACGTGTGGGGCAGTTCGACCGTGACCACCGTAGGGCCTCCGCGTGGGCTGTCGCAGGTCAGTGTGCCGTCGACCGTACGGACCCGGGCGAGGAGGCCGGTGAGTCCGGAGCCCGCGCCGATCGTCGCGCCGCCCTGTCCGTCGTCGGTGACACGCAGGCGCAGGAGTCCGTCGCGGGCGGTGACGTCGACGGTGGCCGTCGTCGCGCGCGCGTGTTTCGTGGCGTTGGCGAGGAGTTCGGCGGCGCAGAAGTAGGCGATGGTCTCGACGGCCGGGGTGGGGCGGGTGCCGATGTCGGTGGTGAGGGTGACGGGGAGCGCGCTGTCGGCGGCGAGGGTGGTGAGCGCGGCGTGCAGACCCTCGTCGAGTACGGGGGGATGGATGCCCTTGACGAGGGCGCGCAGGTCGGTGATGGCCTGGGTGGCGTTGCCCCGGGCGGTGTCGACGACGGTGAGGACGCGGTCGGGTTCGGCGCCGGCGCTGACCAGTTCGCGGATCGCGGTGAGGTGCATGGCCAGGGCCACCAGGCGGGCCTGGGTGCCGTCGTGCAGATCGCGTTCGATACGACGGAGGGTGGCGGCGGCGTCGTCGACGGCTCGGGCGCGGGTCTCCTCCAGAGTGCGGATACGGCGGGTCGCGGCGTCGGGGCCGAGCAGCACGGTCAACAGGGCGCGGTGGGGGCCGAGGGCGTAACGGAGGAGAAGGGGTGCGACGGCCAGCAACAGCAAACCGGCTGTGAACGGAATCAACCAGCGTGGCCAGGAGTCGAGCTGGTGACCGAAGAACTCCAGTGACACGTGGTGACTCGTGGACACGGGGTGCGTGGAGCGCGTGGAGCTGCCGGTGTTGCCGGTGCTGCCGGTACCACCAGTGCTGCTGTGAACCGTGTTGTAGTTCCAGCGCTTGAGCAGCGGGTGCAGTGTGAACAGGGCGCCGTAGACATATCCGATGAGGACGGCGGCGTACGCGAAAACGGCTGTGAACGGTGTCAACAGCGCGCAGCCGACGGCCCGCCATCCGGCCCGGTCGAGCAGGACGCCCCGCCGCCACCCGAGCACCCCACTGCCGGCGCCCTGTTCACACTGCACCCGCTGCTCAAGCGCTGGAACTACAACACGGTTCACAGC
>NZ_JAENRY010000037.1 GCF_016612545.1 Streptomyces sp. MBT65
CGATGTCGAGGGCGTCCCGCGCGGTCATCGCACCCGGCCCTCCCCGATACCGCCCCAGCAACAGCGCACCCCGCGCCTCCATCCACAACGAGGCGTGATCGGTCGAAGCCGAGCCGTCGCAGCCGATGCCGACAGGCAGGCCGAGTTCGCGCATCTCCTTCACCCTGGCCGTACCGCCGCCGATCAGCATGTTGGAGCTGGGGCAGTGCGCCACCCCGACGCCCGCCGCCGCGAGCCGGCGCAACTCCTCGTCGTTCGGATAGATGCAGTGCGCGACCCAGGTCCGGTCGCTCATCCACCCGGTGTCCTCGAAGTACTCGACGGGCCGGCAACCGTAGGTCTCCAGACAGTACGTGTCCTCGTCCCGGTCCTCGGCGAGATGCGTGTGCAGCCGTACGTCGTAGCGCTCGGCGAGTTCCGCGGTCGCCGTCATCACGTCCTTGGTGACCGAGAACGGCGAGCAGGGTGCGAGCGCGACCCGGATCAGCGCGCCGGGTTCCGGGTCGTGGTGGGCCTTGATCAGCCGCTCGCTGTCGGCGAGCACCTCGTCGGTGCTCTGGGTGACGCTCCTCGGCGGCAGTCCCCCGTCCTCCACGGACCGGGTCATCGAACCGCGCGTCGCGTGGAAGCGGAAGCCGATGTCGCGGGCGGCGCGGATCTCGGCGTCGACCAGATAGGGGCGTGGATGCACATAGAGGTGGTCGGAGGAGGTGGTGCAGCCGCCCATGAGGAGTTCCGCCATACCGACGTACGCCGACACGTACGCGGCCTCCTCGTCCAGGCGCGCCCACAGCGGGTAGAGCGTGGTCAGCCAGTCGAAGAGGGTGCCGTTGACGGCGGGGGCGTAGGAGCGGGTGAGGTTCTGGTAGATGTGGTGGTGCGTGTTGATCAGGCCTGGGGTGACGAGCCGCCCGGCGGCGGAGACGGTCGTGGCGGCTTCGGGCTCGGCGCCCGCCGCACCGACGGCGGTGACCCGACCACCCGTGACGGCGACCCAGCCGCCCGGGATCTCCCGCTCACCGTCCACGACGAGCAGTTCGGCGTCCTTGACCAGCAGATCCACGGCTGACGACATGCCGACATGGTAGGCGCGGGGCGCCGCACAGGCCTGGCGAGTCCTCCGATGTCACACGTACGGTGTGATCATCCGCACTCACTCCTCGCAAAGGCGGTCCTCGATGGCCCTGTTCGACCTTCCGCTCGACGAACTCCGCGAGTACCGCAGTGATTCCGCCGAGCCGGAGGACTTCGACGCCTTCTGGTCCAGGACCCTCCAGGAGACCCGCGAGCACGATCTGGCCGCCCGCTTCGAACCGGTCGACACGGGACTGTCCACGGTGCAGGTGTACGACGTGACGTTCGCCGGGTTCGGCGGTCACCCGGTGAAGGGCTGGCTCCGGTTGCCCGCCGACGCTACCCAACCCCTGCCGCTGGTCGTGGAGTTCGTCGGTTACGGCGGCGGGCGCGGTCTCCCGCACGAGCACCTGCTGTGGGCCTCGACGGGCCGCGCCCACTTCATCATGGACACGCGCGGGCAGGGCAGCGCGTGGGGCGGTGGCGGCGGCACCCCGGACCCGGTGGGCGGCGCGCCCGCGTACCCCGGCTTCATGACCCGGGGCATCGACGCCCCCGAGAACTACTACTACCGCCGGGTGTTCACGGACGGCGTGCGCGCCGTCGAGGCGGCCCGTTCGCACCCACTGGTCGATCCCGCGCGCACGGTGGCGCTGGGCGCGAGCCAGGGCGGCGGCATCACCATCGCGGTGGGCGGGCTGGTCGGC
This sequence comes from Streptomyces sp. MBT65, assembly GCF_016612545.1. Classification (GTDB taxonomy): domain Bacteria; phylum Actinomycetota; class Actinomycetes; order Streptomycetales; family Streptomycetaceae; genus Streptomyces. The sequence goes on from NZ_JAENRY010000037.1 coordinate 1,782, forward strand.
GACCTGGCCGGGATCGCGCCGGACGTGCCGTTCCTGTGCGACTTCCCGCGCGCCGCGACCCTCACGGACCGCCATCCGTACCGCGAGATCGGCAGCTACCTCAAGACCCACCGCGGCCGCACCGAGGACGCCCTGCGCACTCTCTCGTACTTCGACGGCGTCCACTTCGCCTCCCGCGGCCGCGCCCCCGCCCTCTTCTCGACCGGTCTGGAGGACCAGACCTGCCCGCCCTCCACGGTGTTCGCCGCGTTCAACGCCTGGGCTCACGAGGACAAGAAGATCGAGGTCTACGACTTCAACGACCATGAGGGCGGCGGCCCTTACCAGGAGGCGGCCAAGCTGGACTGGCTGCGGTCGTACGTCTGAGAGGCGCCCCTATGGACATGGAGACCGGTGAGGCCGCCGAGCGGTTCGTGCGCGTCTGGGCCCGCGCCTGGGCGGAGCACGACGTGGACGCGCTGCTGGAGCTGTACGCCGAGGACTGCGTCCACCGCTCGATGCCGTTCCGCGAACCGCACCGCGGGCGGGCCGAGTTGGCCGCGTATCTGCGCTGGTCGTTCGCGGCGGAGCGGGTGGGCGACGTGCGGTTCTCGGCACCGGTCGTCGGCCAACACGGCGTCGCCGTGGCCGAGTTCAGGGTGCTGGCCGAGGAGGACGGTGAGCCGTCCACACTCGCCGGCTGTGTCTTCGCGCGCTTCGACGAGTCCGGACTGGCCGTGGAGACCCGCGACTACTGGCACACGGAACCGGGCCACCGGGAGCCTTCGGGCACCCTGTTCCTCAACTGAACGTACGACACCTTCCACCCAGTCCGACCAGTCGGTATGTTCAGGGTGTCCGGGTCGCAGCGTCGCGGCCCGGACCCACGGCGGACCACGGAGGCACCATGTCCGAGCACCAGCCAGCCATCGACGGCCACTGCGACCCCCGCTTCACGGCGGTGCGCACGGCGTTCGAGGAGAACTTCCGGGACCGCGACGAACTGGGCGCCGCGGTGACCGTCACCGTGGACGGCGAGACCGTGGTCGACCTCTGGGGCGGCTGGGCCGACGCGGCGCGGACCCGCACCTGGGAGCGGGACACACTGGTCAACGTCTGGTCCACGACCAAGGGCCCGACGGCCCTGTGCGCCCACATCCTCGCCGACCGGGGCCTGCTCGACCTCGACGCCCAAGTGGCCACGTACTGGCCGGAGTTCGCCGCCGCCGGCAAGGAGAACGTCCTCGTACGACACCTGCTCTCCCACCGCGCCGGACTGGCCGGCCTGCGCGAGCCGCACTCCCTCGCGCAGCTCTACGACTGGGAGTTGACCACCGAGCGCCTAGCGGCCATGGAGCCCTGGTGGGAGCCGGGAACACGGTCCGGGTACCACGCCCTGACCTACGGCTTCCTCGTCGGCGAAGTCGTGCGCCGCGTCTCGGGGTTGCTCCCGAGCGCCTTCCTGGAGCGGGAGGTCACCGGCCCGCTCGGGATCGACTTCACGATCGGGTTGCCGGAGAAGGAGGCAGGCAGGGCTGCCGAGCTGGTGCACCCGCCCGCCGCGTCGAGCAGTGAACAGGCCGCGATCTTCAGCCAGTTGGCACCCGCCGCCATCGCCGCGCTGACCAACCCGATCGCGGGCGCGGCCGAGGCCAACACCCCCGAGTGGCGCGCGGCGGAGATTCCCGCCGCGAACGGCCACGGCACGGCACGGGCGATCGCCGCGCTCTACGGCGTGTTCGCCGGCCGCGGCACCTACGACGGCCACCGTGTCCTCTCCCCCGAGGCGGCCGAACGGGTGCGCGAGGGGCAGGGCAGTTGCCGTGACCTGGTGCTGGGCGCGGGCTTCGCGCACGAGACGGAGGTCGCGCTCGGCCTGTGGCTCAGCGGCCCGAACGGATCGTACGGTCCCGACCCTAGGGCTTTCGGACACGACGGCTTCGGCGGCTCCTGCGGCCTGGCCGACCCGGACCGGGGGGTGTCGCTCGGCTATGTGATGAACCGGATGGGGCCTCATATCGCCGACGACCCGCGGAAGATGGCGCTGATCGACGCCCTGTACAGCGCCCTGTGAGGGGTGATCGGCGCGGGTCGGTTTCGGCCTAACTGCCCTGCCGCTCTTCCCTAGTGGTTTAGACCAATGCTAGATCTGGTCGCGCAACGAGCCCGCACGACTACGTTTCGTCACCAGTTCTGCCCTCAGTCTTGTCACCAACAGGAGGCGCGGCATGGCCCGCACCACCCCCCACCACCCGACCGCCGACGACCAGCCCCTCTACGGCAAGGTCGCCACCCAACTGCTCGGCGAACTCCACGACGGCACCATCCCGCCGGGTGAACGCCTGCCCGGCGAGCGGCAGTTGGCCGAACACTTCCAGGTCAGCCGGGAGACCGTACGACAGGCGCTGGAGGTGCTGCGCAGGGACGGCCTGGTCGCCACCGACCGGCGCGGCAGCCACGCCACCCTGTCCGGTCTGCCGGTCGAGACCCCGTCCTCCCTCACCTTCCCGGTCGGCGCCCGGAGCACCGACCCGACCGGCTTCGACCGGACCTCGGTGGCCTGGGAGACGCCCCCGCCCGAGCACGCCGAGGCACTGCGGATTGCCCCGAACCGCCCGACCCTGGTGCACCGCTACGCGTCCGCGGCGGCCGACGGCAGCGGACTCCGTACGGCCCTCACGTCCTTCTCGGCGGTGGCGCTGGCCGAGGTGGAGGAGTTGGCCCGCTACCGCGACCGCGCCGACGGCTCCGCCTCGGCCCAACTCCGGCGCGCCTACGACTGGATGCGCCGGGCCGGTCTGACCCTGCACCACCGGGACGCCATCACCCAGGTCGCGAACGTGCCCTCGGTGCGGGTGACCCGCCGCGTGCACGACCAGTACGCGCGCCCGCTGGAGATCACCGATCTGGTGGTGGAGGCCCAACAGGACGCCCTGATCTACGAGTTCACGGTTCCTTCGGCAGGCTGAACCGGGTGGCGCGCGGCGGGCCCGATGCCGAGCTCGCCGCGCGCCGTACGGTGTTACGCGCTCGTCAGCACGACGAGCCGCTGAGTCGCCCGGGTCATCGCCACATAGTGGTCGACGGCTCCTTCGATGCCCTCGCCGAACCTCTCCGGGTCGAGGAGGACGACCAGGTCGAACTCGAGTCCCTTGGACAGCTCGGGAGTCAGCGACCGGACCCGGGGCGTGGCCCGGAAGTCCGGGGCACCGATGACGCAGGCGATCCCCTCGGTGTGCGCGGCGAGCCAGGTGTCGAGGACCGACTCCAGGTCGGAGGCGGGTCCGTGGACGACGGGAACGCCACTGCTGCGGATCGAGGTCGGCACGTTGGCGTCCGGGAGCACGGCACGGATGACCGGCTCGGCCTCCGTCATGATCTCCTCCGGGGTGCGGTAATTGACCGTCAGGGACGCCAGGTTGATCCGGTCCAGCCCGATCCGCTTCAGCCGCTCCTGCCAGGACTCCGTGAACCCGTGCCGGGCCTGGGCGCGGTCACCGACGATGGTGAAGCTGCGGGACGGGCAGCGCAGGAGCAGCATCTGCCATTCCGCGTCGGTGAGTTCCTGGGCCTCGTCCACGACGATGTGCGCGAACGGCCCGGCGAGCTGGTCGGGTTCGACGCCGGGCTGGGCGGCCTCGTCGATGAGGGCGTCACGCAGGTCCTGTCCGTACAGCATGCCCATCGCGCCTTCGCTCTCGTCGATCTCGACGTTCTGCAACAGGCTGTCGATGACGTCGGTCCTGCGCGCGTGTTCCGCGGCCACGGCGGCTTCCTGCCGGCGTTTGCGGCGCGCCGACTCCGGGTCGCCGAGGCGTTGCCGTGCCGCGTCCAGCAGCGGGAGGTCGGACACCGTCCAGGCCTGGGCGTCCGCGCGCTGCAGGCGCTGGACGTCCTCACGGCTGAGCGAGGGGGCGCACTTGCGCAGATAGGCCGGTACCGTCCACAGGTCCCCGACGAGGTCGGCCGCTTCGAGCAGCGGCCACGCGCGGTTGAAGGCGGTGAGCAGGTCGCGGTTCTGCCGCAGCGACTTGCGGAGCAGGGCCGGGGTGACGGCGCCGTCCTGGGTGGGGGTGGTGTCCTCGTGCTTCTCGACCAGGATCATGAGCAGTTCCTGCCAGACCTGCTCGCGTCCCTCGTTGTGCGGGGTGCCGGGTTCGGCCGCCTCGAAGGCGACGGCCCAGTCCTCGGCGCTCAGCCGGATGTCGGACCAGTGCGTGGTGACGTTCATGCCCTGGGTGGGCGGCTCCTCGTAGAAGCGGACGGCGGGCTCGATCGCCCGCACCAGCTCCACGGACGATTTCAGGCGGGCCACCTCCGGGTCGGCCTCGACGCTCGCCGCGGCGCCCTCGGTGACGAGGTCCCGCAGGATGCAGGTCTGTACGCCCTCCTCGCCGAGGCTGGGGAGGACGTCGGCGACGTAGTCCAGATAGGGCCGGTGCGGACCGACGAACAGGACACCGCCCCTGCGGTGGCCGAGGCGCGGGTCGGAGTAGAGGAGGTAGGCGGAGCGGTGCAGGGCGACGACGGTCTTGCCGGTGCCGGGGCCGCCGTCGACGACGAGCGCGCCGCGTGATCCCGCGCGGATGATGGCGTCCTGGTCGGACTGGATGGTGCCGAGCACATCGCGCATCCGGCCGGACCGGTTGCCGCCGAGGCTGGCGATGAACGCGGACTGGTCGTCGAGCGCGGCGTGCCCGACGAAGCCGTCCGCCGTGAACACCTCGTCCCAGTAGTCGCTGATCCGACCGCGCGTCCAGCGGTACCTGCGGCGGCTCGCCAGACCCATCGGGTTGGCGTGGGTCGCGCCGAAGAACGGCTCGGCGGCGGGCGAGCGCCAGTCGAGCAGCAGGCGTCGGCCCGTGCTGTCGGTGAGGCCGAGCCGCCCGATGTAGACGGGCTCGGAGGTGTCGGCGTCGACCATGTGGCCCAGACACAGGTCCAGGCCGAAGCGGCGCAGGGTGCGCAGCCGTGTGGTGAGCCGGTGGATCTCCGTGTCCCGGTCCATCGCCGCCCGGCCGATGCCGCCGGGCGCCCTGCGTTCGGCGTCGAGCTGCTCGGTCAGTTCCGCGATCGACTGGTCGAGGCACTCCGCGATCGCCACGAAGTGCCGCTCGTCACCGGCGATCAGCGCCGGGTCGGCCTTGGCGGAGAGCCGGTCGGGAAGGTCGAAGGCGCTGGTGGTCAGGGGGTTCACGGCATCAATTCCGATCTGCGGTCGCTCACGGCCGTGCGGGCGGCAGGCCGTGTGGACCGGTGCGTACGGGTTCTCGATTGCGGGGGCGGGCCGGTTCACGCGCGCGTGGGCGGCCTTTCCCCGCCGGCCGGGTCGAGGAGCATCTTCGCGGCCACTGTCGTCCCGTCGGTGCGGATCGTGCCGGCCACGGCCCGCGCCCGTGCCCGGGTCTCCGGAGCCAGGACGATGGTGAGCGCGGCCGACAGGGAGTCGTAGGTCGGCGTCGGACCGTCGTGTGCCGCGCCGATGCCCAGCTCGGCCACCCCTGCGGCCCAGTATGGCTGGTCCACGATCTGCGGCACCACCAGCTGAGGCACGCCGGCCAGTGCGGCGGTCGTCGTGGTGCCCGCGCCGCCGTGGTGCACGACGGCGGCCACCCGACCGAAGAGTGCCTGGTGGTTGACCTCTCCTACGACGAAGCAGTCGTCCCGGTCGTCGACCGGAGCCAGCTCCGCCCAGCCCCGGGCGAGAACGACACGGCGACCTCGCGCGCGGATGGCGTCGATGGCGATCCGGGCCAGGTCCGGTATGGCGGGCAGGGCGATGCTGCCGAAGCCGACATACACCGGCGGTTCTCCGGCCTTCAGGAACGTCTCCAGCTCGTCCGGGAGCGGGCGTTCGTCCGGCAGGATCCACGGTCCGGTGGTGACGACGTCGAGATCCGTAAGGTTCTGCCACGGGACGAGGGCCGGGTCCGCCGCCAGCCACGGCCGCTCGGTGAAGACGTAGTCGCGGACGTTCTCCACCGGTGGCAGCCCGATCTCCGCCCGGTGCCTGTTCTCGGCCTCGCCGTACAGGGCGTTCACGCGCTGGGCGTCCTGCTCCCACAGCACCTTGTTGTCGGTCTCTTCCTCCGGGGACGGTGTGCCCGGCCGCGACGGCGGACGGCGGTGCCGCGACGGCAGGCCGACCGTGTGGAAGCACGCGAACACATAGCGGATGCCCAGTTTCTCAGCCACCGAGCGGGCACCCGCCGGCATCAGGCCGGTCGCCAGCAGGACGTCACACCCCTCGGCCGCCGCCGTCAGCGTCTCGTACCGGGCGGCGACCAGCTCGGGCGCGAGCCGGAACGCGGCCCCGGGCGACGGCGGCCTCGCCCCCGTGACCACCGAGTGCACCGTCGGCCCGAGCGGCACCAGCGGCACGCCGATCCGGGCCAGCAGCTCCACGAACTCCTCGTCCGCCGGCGCGCACACCCGGACCTCCGCGCCGAGTTCCAGCAACCGCGCCGCGAGTCCCGCCAGCGGTTCGACATCCCCGCGCGATCCCCACGTCGACAACAACACACGCATTCCGCGACTCCCATTTCCGCAGGTCATGCCCTCAGGCCGGACATTCTGCGGTACGACGGGGGCCTTGCCGCAAGCCCCCCGGTGCGCTATACGTTAAGAAGGGAAGAGGAGTGAGTACGCCTCCCTTTCCGCCCTCCCCCGCAGAGCCCGCGAGACTCGCGCGAAAAAATTCGCTCGCCGATGTCGAGAACCCGCGCCCGGCTCCGTCCCCGAGGTGAACGCGTCCACAATGGGTCGCACCAGCACCGAGGAGAACGACCATGGCCAAGTACCTGCTGCTGAAGCACTACCGCGGCGCCCCAGCCGCCGTGAACGACGTCCCCATGGACCAGTGGGCGCCCGAGGAGATCACGGCGCACGTGCAGTACATGAACGACTTCGCGGCGCGACTGGAGAAGACCGGCGAGTACGTCGACAGCCAGGCCCTCTCCCCCGAGGGGACGTTCGTCCGCTACGACGGCGAGGGGCGCCCGCCGGTCACCGACGGCCCGTTCGCCGAGACCAAGGACGTCATCGCCGGCTGGATGATCATCGACGTCGACAGCTACGAGCGGGCCGTGGAGCTGGCCGGTGAGCTGTCGGCCGCCCCCGGGGCCGGTGGGAAGCCGATCCACGAGTGGCTGGAGCTGCGCCCGTTCCTCGGCACGCACTCGACGACCACGGACTGCACCTTCAAGTGAACGAGGTCCTGCTGAGGAGCCTCACGCCGAGCGTGCTCGGCATCCTCGGCCGCCGCGGAGCAGACTTCGCGGCGGCCGAGGACGCCGTACAGGACGCGCTCGTCGAGGCGGTCCGGGTCTGGCCGGACGATCCGCCGCGCGACCCGAAGGGGTGGCTCGTCACGGTGGCCTGGCGGCGCTTTCTCGACGCGACGCGGGCGGACACGGCCCGCCGCAGGCGCGAGGATCTCGTGGACGAGGAGCCGGCGCCCGGTCCCGCGCCCGCGGCGGACGACACGCTCCAGCTCTACTTCCTGTGCGCCCACCCGTCGTTGACGCCGTCGTCGGCGGTCGCGCTCACGCTGCGGGCCGTCGGCGGGCTCACCACCCGGCAGATCGCGCAGGCCTATCTGGTGCCCGAGGCGACGATGGCGCAGCGCATCAGCCGGGCCAAGCGCACGGTGTCCGGAGTGCGCTTCGACCAGCCCGGCGATGTGGCCACCGTGCTGCGCGTCCTCTACCTGGTCTTCAACGAGGGCTACTCCGGTGACGTCGACCTCGCCGCCGAGGCCGTCCGGCTCACCCGGCAGGTCGCGGGCGTGATCGACCACCCCGAGGTGTCGGGCCTGCTCGCCCTCATGCTGCTCCACCACGCCCGCCGCGCCGCCCGGACCACGCCGGACGGCACCCTGGTGCCGCTCGCCGAGCAGGACCGGGGCCGCTGGGACACCACATTGATCGCCGAGGGCGTCACCGTCCTCCAACTCGCCCTGGCCCGCGACCAGTTGGGGGAGTTCCAGGCGCAGGCCGCGATCGCGGCGCTGCACGCCGACGCGCCCACCGCCGAGGAGACGGACTGGGTGCAGATCGTCGAGTGGTACGACGAACTCGCCGGCCTGACCGACAGTCCGGTGGTCCGTCTCAACCGCGCGGTGGCGGTCGGCGAGGCCGACGGCCCGCGCGCCGGTCTGGCCGCGCTCGCGGCCGTGGACGACTCGCTCCCCCGCCATACGGCCGTGGCGGCGTACCTGCACGAGCGTGGCGGCGATCCGACGACCGCGGCACGGCTCTACGCCGAGGCGGCGCACAAGGCTCCCAATCTCGCCGAGCGCGACCATCTGACCCGCCAGGCGGCCCGGCTGAATTCCCTCCGGTCCGTGTGATCCGTTTGCTTTTTCCGGGAAAGTGTGGGCAATTGCCAGGCGTCTCGAATTCCCGTTGCCCACACCATGGGAGAGTTCGTCAAGGGCGATATTGGCAACACCGGAAAGGGAGTTGTCGGGTCACGACCGACGGCGATTCGCTGCTACGGTGAGCACTCGTCCCGAGGTCGAGCGATGTGCCGTGTCGGCGCCCCGACCTCGGATTGCACAGCGAGTGTTCCGCTTCTCATCGGATTCCGTTCACTCTCACCTTTCCCTGTTCGCGACACTCCTTGGAGTTCTTGAACCATGTCCGCTGAGAGCATGGCCACCGTCACGTCCACGACACCGGAGCATTCCGGTACCGCACCCAGAAACCGGCATCTCGGTCTCGCCCTTTTCGTCATCGCGGCGGCCCAGTTGATGGTCATCCTCGATGCCACCATCACGAATATCGCCCTGCCCGCCATCCAGACCGACCTCGGTGTCTCCGACGCGAATCTGGCGTGGATCGTCAACTCGTACGCGCTGGCCTTCGGCGGTCTGCTGCTGCTCGGCGGCAAGGCCGGGGACCTGTTCGGCCGCCGCAGGATGTTCCAGGTGGGCATCGCCGTCTTCACCCTCGCGTCCCTGCTCGGTGGACTCGCCCCGAACGAGGGCCTGTTGATCGGCGCGCGCATCCTCCAGGGCGTCGGCGCGGCCCTCGCCGCACCCAGCGCTCTGGCGCTGATCACGACCACCTTCCCGGCGGGCAGGCCCCGCAACCGGGCGATGGGCGTGTACGCCGCGATGGGCGGCCTCGGCGCCACGGTCGGCCTGCTGCTCGGGGGTCTGCTCACCGATGTCCTGGACTGGCGCTGGGTGTTCTTCGTCAACATCCCCATCGGCCTCGCCGTCCTCGCCGGCACCCGCAGCCTCGTCGAGGCCGAACGCCACCCCGGCCGCCTCGACGTCCCCGGAGCCGTCACCGGGACCGGCGGTCTGATCTCCCTGGTCTACGGCATCACGCGCGGCGGCGAGCACGGCTGGACCGACGGCCTCACGCTGGGCTGCTTCGCGGTCGCCGCCGTCCTGTTGGCGGCGTTCCTGTTCCTCCAGGCCCGTACGCCGGACCCGATGATGCCGCTGCGGCTGTTCAAGGACCGTAATCGGTGGGGCAGTTACGCCACCATGCTGTTCATCGGCTCGGGCATGTTCGCGTTCTTCTACTTCCTGACCCTCTATATGCAGCTGATCCTCGGCTACAGCCCCATCAGGACAGGCTTCGCCTATCTGCCATTCAGTTTCGGCATGGCGGCCGCGGCGGGCATCAGCTCGAAGCTCGTCGCCCACATCGCGCCCCGGCTCATCGCCGCACCGGGCCTCCTGGTGGCGGCAGTCGGCATGTTCTGGTTCGCCACCCTGGAGCCGGACTCGTCCTACGCCGGGCATCTCATGCCCGCCATGTTCGTCACCGCGCTCGGTCTGGGCATGAGCTTCGTCCCGATGACGCTCGGCGCGGTCAGCGGTGTCGCCCACCAGGACACCGGCATCGCCTCGGCCCTGCTCAACACGGCACAGCAGATCGGCGGCGCCCTGGGCCTCGCCGTCCTGTCGACGATCTCGAACTCGGCGGCCGACGACAAACTCCCCCATGCGGCCTCCGCGCTCTACCGGGGCCTGGCCACAAGGGACTTGAGCCTGGTCTCGAAGGCCGGTGACGCCCTGACCCACGGCTACACGATGGCCTTCGTCGCCGCCGGGGTCGTGTTCGTGGCCGGTGCCGCCGTGACCATGTTCGCCGTCGACGCGGGCAGGCAACAGCACACGGAGGGCGCCGCCCCGGTCCACCTGGGCTGAGTCCCCCCACATCACCCCTGGAGCCCTCGTATGACGAACCAGCCCTCCTCAGCGAACCCGGATCACCCCGAACTCCCTCCGCAGGTCAAGGCGTTGACCCACGCCTTCGCCCTGCTGGGCAGACGCTGGAGCGGTCTGGTCCTCGCCGCGTTGGCCCAGGGGCCCGCAGGGTTGGGCGAGGTGCGCGAGCGGGTGCCCGGCATCAGCGACCGCATGCTCGCCGACCGCCTGCACGAACTGGCCGCCGCCGGTCTCCTCACCCGCACCTCGCAACGCTCCTGCTACGCCCTCACCCCGCACGGCGACGCCTTCCTGATCCCGCTCGCCGCGCTGGCCGTCTGGGCCGAGGAGCACCTCGTGGTCACTCCCACTGGTACTGGAGGTACTTCCCGTCGAGGGTGATGACGACCCGGTCACCGGCCGGGTCGGGCACACGACTGACGTCGAGGCGGAAGTTGATGGCGCTCATGATGCCGTCGCCGCACTGCTCGTGGATCAGTTCCTTGATGGTGGGGCCGTAGACCTGGATGACCTCGTAGAGCCGGTAGATCGTCGGGTCCACGGGCACCGCCGCGTCCAACGCGCCCCGGGTCGGCTGGAGTTGGAAGGCGAGGGCGGCGTCCTCGCCGAGTTCGAGGAGGGCGGCGGCGGTCGCCGCCTCGTCCTTGGTCATGGGGTGCTGACCGAGCAGCGCCGCCGTGGTCCACGCGAGCGGCCGGCCCACGGCCTCGGCCAACTGGGCCCATGTGACACCGGTCTTGACCTTGGCCAAGCGGACCGCCTCGCCGGCTTCACCCTTGCTGAGCATGCGCAACTCCGTTCCCGGACGGCACTCTTGGCCACACGCCGTTCAGCGTAGGAGATCACCCAGGCCGCGACAATGGCGTCCCCCTCCGCCAAGTGCGGTCATATGCCGGACTCCAGGACCCCCGCGGACGCATACTTCCGAACATGACCCACATCGACGTACAACAGATCGAAAAGGCGAACGCCGTCGACCGTACGCCGGTCGTCTTCGTCCACGGCCTGTGGCTCCTGCCCAGCAGTTGGGACCGCTGGGCAGCCCACTTCGAGGAGGCCGGGTACGCGCCGGTCTCCCTGTCCTGGCCCGACGATCCGGAGACGGTCAAAGAGGCCAACGAACACCCCGAGGTCATGGCGGGCAAGACGGTCGGCCAAGTCGCCGACCACCTTGCCCAGTTGATCGGGACACTGACGCGCAAACCGGCGATCGTCGGCCACTCCTTCGGTGGACTGCTCACCCAGATCCTCGCCGGGCGCGGACTGTCCGCCGTGTCCGTGGCGATCGACCCGGCGCCGTTCCGGGGCGTGCTGCCGCTGCCGGTGTCCGCGCTGCGCTCCTCCGCACCGGTCCTCAGCAACCCCGCCAACCGCAATCGCGCGGTCCCCCTGACCTACGACCAGTTCCGCTACGGATTCGCCAACGCCGTCAGCGAGGAGGAGGCACGGGAGCTGTACGAGACGTACGCCGTACCCGCGCCCGGTGCCCCGCTGTTCCAGGCGGCCACGGCGAACCTCAACCCGTGGACCGAGGCGAAGGTCGACACGGAGAACCCCGAGCGCGGGCCGCTCCTGATCATCTCGGGCGAGAAGGACCACACCGTGCCCTGGTCGATCGCCAACGCCTCCTACAAGAAGCAGCAGCACAACAAGGGCGTCACCGAGATCACCGAGATCAAGGGCCGTGGCCACGCGCTGACCATCGACAACGGCTGGCAGGAAGTGGCGGACACCGCCCTGTCGTTCGTGCGCCGCTACGCCTGAACTCCGCACCGCCTTCCTCGACCTCACCCTTCACCCGGAGCTGACCCATGTCGATTTCCCGTAGACCCTTACTTCTCGGGGCGGCCGCCGCGGCCGGCGCCCTCGCGGCCACCGCTCTCCCCGCCTCGGCGGCACCCGCCACCGGAGGCAAGCACCCCGCACCGAAGCCGACCGTGGTCCTGGTGCACGGCGCGTTCGCCGACGCGTCCAGTTGGTCGGCCGTCACCTCCCGGCTCCAGAAGGCGGGCTACACCGTCGTGGCGCCCGCCAATCCGCTGCGCGGACTGACCGCGGACGCCGGCTATCTCTCCGCGCTCCTCACGACGATCGACGGCCCGAAAGTCGTCGTAGGACACTCCTACGGCGGCGCGGTGATCACCCAGGCAACCGCGGGCGACCCGAGTGTGAAGGCACTCGTGTACGTCGCGGCCTTCGTGCCCGACAAGGGCGAGCAACTGGGCGAACTCGCCGCGCGGTTCCCCGGGTCGCAGCTGAACGACGCCCTGCAGCCGCTGCCCGACGGCTCGGGCGGTACCGATCTGGCCATCCAGACCGCGAAGTTCCACGCGGTGTTCACCGCCGACCTCCCGGTGTCCACCTCCGCACTGCTGGGCGCCTCCCAACGCCCCATCAGCTCGGCCGCGTTCACGGACGTCACCACGGCGGCGGCCTGGCACGACATCCCCTCGTGGGCGGTCGTGGCGGCGCAGGACCGGGCGATCGCACCCGACCTGGAGCGCTTCGAGGCCAAGCGGGCCGGTTCGCACACGGTCGTGGTGGACGCCTCGCACGTGGTGATGATCTCCCACCCCGACCTGGTCACGAAGGTCATCAAGTCGGCGGCGTCCGCGACGAGTTGACACCCACCCCAGCCGCTACGGCAGCCTTCGCGCCGCGACCATGCGGACGCGGGGGCTGCCGTCACCCCGGCGCCCGAACTCGGGCAGGGCGTACTGGTCGACGGCGAAGCCGATCCGCTCCAACTCCCGGCGCACGAAACCGAGTTGGAAGTCCCGGTAGTACATGACGAAGGGCGGGCGCCAGACGGCGTTGCGCACCTTCATCACCGCGTCGAAGCCGGACAGCATCCAGTACGCGGGGGTCGTGGGGCGCGGCGGCGCGACGACGGGGAAGGCGAAGCGGCCGCCGGGTCGCAGCACGGAGTGGACCTGGGCGAACAGCCCCGGCAGTTCGCGGGGCAGGAAGTGGCCGAACGCCCCGAAGCTCACCACCAGATCGAATGCGGGCGCGAACGGCAGGGCCCGGGCATCACCCCGCACCCACGACACACGTGGCCCGGCGGCCCGGGGACGCCCCTGCGCGACCGCGAGCATGCCCGCGCTGAAGTCGACGCCGGTGACGCTCTCCCGGCACACCTTCGTCAGCACGTCGGCGCCCGCACCCGTGCCGCAGCAGAGGTCGAGTCCGTCGTCGAAGGGGCCGACGCGCTCCAGCATCGCGGCGACCGCGTCGAGCAGCGGGGCCGGTGTCCGGAACGGGGTGTGGTCGAACTTGGGCGCGAGGAGGTCGTAGCCGTGCTCGACGGACGACAGTGCCTGGACGGCGAGTTCGCGCAGACTGGGGCCTTCGGGGCTGAACATCCGGATCAGCCTAGGGCAACCCGCTGCTTCAGGATCGCGAGAACGCGCTCGCACCAGCGCAGGTTCTCCTCCTCGAAGGCGATCCCGGCCATGAGCGTGAGATACGGCCCGACGCGCTCGGCGTCCCGGAGGTACTCGTCCTCGGTCCGGCCGCCGAGGAGCCGGTCCCGTACGCGCTCGTAGCGGTCGAGCTTGCCGCGCGCCCACGACCTGCGCTCCTCGATCAGCTCGCGGGTCACGGCGGTGTCGGTGCCGTCCATGGCCTGGATCTTGATGAGGAGTTCGTCGCGGATGGCGGTCGGGCGTCGGGGCGGCTCGGCGGCGAAGGTGTCGAGGTCACGCCGGCCGGCCTCGGTGAGCGTGAACATCCTTTTGTTGGGCCTGCGTTCCTGCTGTACGACCCGTGCCGCGATCAGCCCGTCCTGGGCGAGGCGCTCCAGTTCGCGGTAGAGCTGCTGCGGTGTCGCGGGCCAGAAGTTCGCCAGCGACACGTCGAACACCTTCGCCAGCTCGTAGCCCGAGGCCTCCCCTTCCAGGAGGGCCGCGAGGACCGCGTACTTGAGGGACATGTGGACACGCTAACAGCCGTTGATTAGTCTCATCCACACCTACTCAACAAATTGACTATGAGGTGAGCCGATGCGTGCGTTCCGTGAGGCGGTCGAGGCGCAGGACATGGACGCCGTCGAGGCACTGCTGGCCGAGGACGTGGTCTTCACCAGCCCCGTCGTGTTCAAGCCGTATCCCGGGAAGGCGATCACCGCGGCGATCCTGCACGCGGTGGCGCGGGTCTTCGAGGACTTCCGGTACGAGCGGGAGATCGGCGACCCGGACGGCACCGACCACGCGCTGGTGTTCAGCGCGCGGATCGGCGACCGTCAGCTGACCGGCTGCGACTTCATCCACGTCAACGAGGAGGGCCTGATCGACGACCTGATGGTCATGGTCCGCCCACTGTCGGGGGCGCAGGCGCTCCAGGAGGCGATGGCCGCGCAGTTCGAGACCATCGCCAAGGAGGCGCAGGCGCGGATCGGTTGAGCAGAACCCCCAGGAGGCGGACGCGCGGATCAGCTGTGCGGATCGCCAACAAGGCTGAGCCGCCGGCCGGTTGAGCCTCGCGTCTCCTCCATGGGTCACGCCACCGTCAGCGTGAGCGCGCCCGTGTAGGTCTGGCCCGCCGTGATGGCCGTGACCGTCCCGTCGACCGTCAGCGTGACCTTCTTACCCCGGGGCGCCCTGACGGTCGCGTCGGCGGCGAGGGCGAGCCGGGTCAGGTACGAGGTGCCGGTGACCGTCCACGTCGAGCCGCTGTTGAGCTGCACGATCGCGCCGTTGTTGACCGCGGCCCCCACGGTGTTGGTGACGATGCCCAGCTCGTAGAAGGTCGACGCGTCGATGCTGGAGACGCGGTGCTTGGCGGTCGTCGCGGAGATGACGCCCTCGACTCGGGACCCCTCGAAGGTGAGGACCATGTTCTTGCCCTTGCGCATGCCGTTGTAGAAGTCGCCCTTCAGAGCTATGGAGTTGAAGGTGGCGGCGCCGTCGGTGGCGTGGACGGCGGTCGGGTCGAAGCTCGCGTCCTTGGTCGGGTCGCCGGTGGGCTCGGTGTAGACGCCGGTGTTCATCATCTTGCCGTCGACCGGGACCGGGCCCGGGTCGTCCAGCTCGATCATCTGGAGGATGATCCCGTCGCGCGGGTTGAGCCGGGCGCCCTGGGAGCCGTCGACGCTGATCGTGGTCTGCTGGCCCTTGTTGAGGAAGGTGGCCCGGTCGGAGTTGATCACCGTGCCGCCGTCGAGGGTCAGTTGGCCGGTACCGAAGAACATGTAGCCGAAGTGCCCCGAGTTCACGACGGTGTTGCGCACCGGGATCGACGCCAACTCGGCCTTGGACAGCCCGAGTTCCAGCTCGGTGTTGAGCGCGGAGACGGCCGCCTTGGTGCTGTCGCCGTAGTGCACGACCGCGGCGGGGCCCGCGATGATGGTCGCGTAGCTGCCCACGTCGAGCCGTGACCCGAGCACGCGCACGGTCGCGTCGCCGATGGCGTAGGTGCCGTAGCCGTACTCCCCCGTGTTGCCGAAGTGGCTGTTGATCGCGGTCAGTTTGAGTCCGCTGCCGCCCTCGACCGACAGGGCGCCCCAAGTCTCCGAGAAGATCGTGGAGTTGAGGTAGGTGGCCTTGCTGTTGGCGCCGATGAGGTTGGTGGCGCGGACGTTGCCGTCGAGGCCGAGCATCCAGGGCACGGACTCCATGTACGGCGTTTCCACGGTCGCTCGGTAGTCGGCGGGCAGGACGCCGTTGCGGGTGCGCAGGACGGAGTCCTTGACGATGACGTTGGCGCCGTCGTCGGCGATGACGGCGGTGCGGACGACTCCCCTGGTGTCGATCCGGGCGCCGTCCACGACCAGCGTGGTCGAGGAACCGTCGCCGACGACGGCGGCGCCGTAGCCCGCGAAGTCCGAACGGCCGTTGCCGGTGAGGGAGATGGAGGGCCGGTCGAGCGTGTAGGTGGCGTCCTGGACGTACACGCCGTCGAAGCACTCGCCGGTCGAGGTGATCGACACGTTCCTGGCGTAGGCGTCCGTCAGCTTGCCGCCGAGGACGGCCGCGAGGACGGACTTGTCCTTGACCACGCCGTCGCCGTCCACGTACACCGCCTGCCGGAACGGGAAGGTGAGCGTCTGGTACGTCACCTCGTTGGCCGCGGCGACGGTCAGGACGACGTCACCCCGGTAGGTGCCGGCCTGGATCAGGGTGGCCGTCGCGCCGGTGCCGGTGAGCAGTTGACCGGTCTCCACTCCGTCGACCGTCAGCGAGAGGCTGGAGCCGTCCGGGGCGACGATCTTCCCGCCGGTCGCGATGGTCAACTCGCTCACGCGGGTGGTCGCGGTGACCGTGTACGTCTCACCGGATCCGACCGAGATCCGTGTGCCCGAAGCCTTCTTGGCCGTCGGCGCGGCGGTGGCGGAGACCGCCGGCACCAGTACGGCGCCGGCCGTGGCGGTACCGGCGATCAGGACCGAGCGTCGGGTGATCAGCGTCATTGCTTGCCTTCCCAGGGATCGATGCGCCGTTGCGCAGTGTGACCGGCCGGCCGTCGAACGCGGGATGCGGACGGCCCGGCGGAGGCACCGAAGGTGCGCACGAGGGAGTGAAGCAGCCACGAGAATTGGGGAACAGGCAGGCGGCACACATATATGGGAGTCCGATGCCTCGGATCACGGCGACCATTTCATGGCGGTCACACAGAGTCGTCATAGGGGGTCGACGCCCGTACGCACGACGGTGAGGCGGGCGGCTCGTACGCCGTCCACCTCACCGTTTCCCGCACGCTGTTCCGCTACGCCGGGGCGATCATCCCCGCCGACAGGTCGATGTCCGCCCCGCACAGGCCGGGCATCGCGAGCATCGCCACCAACGCCTGCGCGACCTCGTGCTCCTCGACGAGCCGACCGAGGGCGGCCCGGGACGCGAAGTCGCGTTCGGCCTCGGCGACCGTGCAGCCGGTCAGTTCGGCGGTGAGCCGGAAGTTGCGGTCCATGCGCGGCCCCCGAACCGGGCCCGGGGAAAGGGAGTTGACCGCGATCCCCTGCGGTCCGACCTCCCCGGCGAGGGTCCGGGTCAGGCCGAGCAGCGCCATCTTGGAGGCGGTGTACGGGGTGCGGTTGAGCAGCGGGCGTTTGCCGCTGACCGAGGCGACGTTGACGATGTCGCCGCGTCCGGCCGCGAGCATCGGCGGCAGGAAGGCCCGGCACATCAGATAGACGCCCCGGACGTTGGCGGCGAACACGTCGTCCCACTCGTCCGGGTCGATGTCGACGAGCGGGCGGACCGGGCCCGTGACTCCGGCGTTGTTGACGAGCAACAAGACGTCCTCGTCGGCGAGTTGGGCGGCAAGCGCGTCCACGGCCGCCGGGTCGGAGACGTCACACACTCCCGTACGGGCCTGTCCGCCGTCCTTCTCCACCTGAGCCGCCGCCTCCGCGAGCGCCGCCTCGTTGCGGCCGACGAGGATCACCCGGGCGCCGGAGTCCGCGAGGGCGAGCGCGAAGGCGCGTCCCAGCGGTCCCCCGCCGCCGGTGATCAGGGCCGTACGACCGTCGAGAGGGGTACGGCGATCCGAGGTGCCGCCGGAGTCCAAGATCACCCCGGGGTCCGAAGTCACGCGGAGTTCCAGGGCAGTTCGTCGCCCGCGGCCTTCGCGGCGCGTACGTCACCGGAGCGCGCGTGTCCCTCGAACAGCTCGACGCGAGCGGCCCGTCCACACAGCCGGCCGAGCAGCGTCTGGGAGTCGGTGTCGGTGACCTCCTGGTAGGTGACCGTCTTGAGGTACTTCCCCACCCACAGGCCGCCGGTGTAGCGCGCGGCACCACGTGTGGGCAGCACATGGTTCGTGCCGATGACCTTGTCGCCGAACGACACACAGGTGCCCTCGCCGAGGAACAGGGCGCCGTACTGGGTCATCCGTTCCAGTGCGAGGCGCGGTTCGGCGGTCAGCACCTCGACGTGCTCGAAGGCGAACGCGTCGGCGAGCGTGTACAGCTCGTCGAGGGTGTCGACGACGTGCACCTGCCCGTGGTCGCGCCAGGCGGGCTCGGCGAAGTCGCGGGTGGGCATGCCGGGCAGGAGGCGTTCCACCTCGGCGATCGTCTTCTCGGCGACCTCGCTGGAGGTGGTGATGAGGACGGCCGGGGAGTCCGGGCCGTGCTCGGCCTGGGAGAGCAGATCGACGGCGCACACGAAAGGGTCGGCCTGCTCGTCGGCGAGGACGAGGATCTCGGTCGGCCCGGCGAACAGGTCGATGCCGACCTCCCCGAAGAGCTGCCGCTTGGCCTCGGCGACATAGGCGTTGCCGGGCCCGGCGATGAGATTCACCGGCCGCATCGTGTCCGTCCCGACGGACATGGCGGCCACCGCCTGCACTCCCCCGAGCAGCCAGATCTCGTCGGCGCCCGCGAGATGCATGGCGGCGACGGTGGCGGCCGGTATCTCCCCGTGGATCGGCGGCGTACAGGCCACGACCCGGGGCACGCCCGCGACCTTGGCGGTCACGATGGTCATGTGGGCGGACGCGGTGAGCGGGTAGCGGCCGCCGGGGATGTAGGCGCCGGCCGCCCGGACCGGGATGTGCCTCTGTCCGAGCCGCACTCCGGGCAGGGTCTCCACCTCGAACTCCCGCAAGGAGTCCAGCTGATGGCGGGCGAAGGTACGCACCTGCTCCTGGACGAAGCGGATGTCGTCGATGACCTGCTGCGGCACCGACGCGACGATCTTCTCGACCTCCTCGTCCGTCAGCCGGAAGGAGTCGGGGCTCCACTTGTCGAACTTCTCGGAGTAGGCGCGCACCGCCTCGTCGCCGCGCGCGCGGATGTCCGCGATGACGCCGGTCACGGTCTCGCGCACCTGGTCGAGGGAGGCGGTCACCTCCGACGTGGGCACGGCGTGCTTCAGGATCGTTGCCACAACTGCGGCCTTTCTGCGGGTGGTTCGCGACAGAGACGGAGAGGGAGATCAGACGGGGGGCGCCTCGAAGAGCACGTCGGGGTCGTTGAACTGCTCCTTGGCGACCGACTCGCTCATCGGGTCGGCGGTGCCCCACTGGTCCTGGGTGATCGGGTCGTCGACGTCATGACGGCCCGGGTGCCACAAGTCCTCTTCGAGGACGGCGAGTTCGGTCGTGTACTCGACGGTGTTGCCGTGCGGGTCGTGGAAGTAGGAGAAGGTGTTGTCGCCGGCGAGATGCCGGCCGGGCCCCCAGGTGAGCCGGGTCCCGGCGCGCAGTGCCCGGCCGGTGCCGCGCATGTACTCCTCGACCCCGCGCATCTCGAACGAGGCGTGGTGCAGGGAGACATGGGGTCCCCGGGCGATCGCGAAGGAGTGGTGGAGCGGGCTGCACCGCAGGAAGTACATGAGGTCGCCCATGTGCGTCGAGTACAGGGTGTCGGTGAGCCGGAACCCGAGGTGCTGGACGTAGAAGTCCCTTAGCCCTTCCGGGTTCTGGGAGTTGACCACGCAGTGCGAGAGCCGGACCGGGATGGCCTCGCGCTCCTCGATCTTGCGGTGGGTGCGGGTGGCGACATCGGCGGAGACCTCGACGACCCGCCCGTCCGGGTCGAAGAACCGGAAGCCGTACCCCCCGCCGGGCGTGTCCAACGCACCGGGCTCACCGAGGAGTTGGACACTCGTACGCCCCAGCCGCCCGTGCAGCTCGTCCACCGCGGCCGGTGACACGGCCCCGAAGGCGACCAGGTCCATCCGCTTCCGTTCGTCCTCGCGGATGCGGACGATGTACTGCTCGGGGCTGCCCTCGGCGGCGAAGAAGGCGACTCCGCTGTCGCTCGCGACCTCGGTCAGGCCCCAGGTGGTGCCGTAGAAGGCGCGCTGGCGGGCGAAGTCCGGTACGGCCAGGTCGACATGGCGCAGATGGGTGATGGGCTGGAAGGTCACTGTCCGCTCCTGACGGTGTTGCGCTGGTGGCCCAGGCCGGTGATCTCGGACTCGACGACGTCGCCGGGCTTCAGGAAGACGCCCCAGTGCGCGCCGTTGCCGGCCGGGGAACCGGTGAGCAGCAGGTCGCCGGGGCGCAGGGTGGTGGTCGTGGAGACGTAGGCGATGAGCCGGGGGATGTCGAAGATCATGTCCTTCGTCGACTCGTCCTGACGGACAACTCCGTTGTGGCGCAAGGTGATGCGCAGGTCGCCGGGGTCTCCGACGAAGGCCGCCGGGACGATGAAGGGTCCGGTCGGCAGGAAGGTGTCGGCGTTCTTGGCGGTGAACCAGTCGGTGCCGATGGCCTTGAGGTCGGGCCGGTAGAGGCGGTCCCGGGTGGTGAGGTCGTTCGAGATCGTGTACCCGGCGACGTGGTCCATCGCCTCCTCGGCCGGGATGTTCCTGCCCGACTTCCCTATGACCAGGGCGAGTTCGAGTTCCCAGTCGTGCTGTTCGCCGAGCGCGGGGAGCACGATGTCGTCGTAGGGGCCGCTGATCGCACGCGGGGAGCCGAGGAAGACGTACGGCACTCCGTTGCGGGCACGCTCGTCCATCATCGACTCCGCGTCGGCGCGGGCCTCTTCGGGGGTGGCGCCGTGCACGCTCTCCTTCTCGGCGGCTACCAGATCGACCACGTGCTTGCGGTAGTTGGCGCCGCTCTGGAGGATCTGGCCGGGCTCGATCGGGGTCAGGACGCGCAGTGCGGCCAGGTCGTGCCAGGTGCCCTCCGTCGAGGTGGCGAGGTCCCCGAGGCGGGGCAGCCAGGTCCCCCAGTCCTCGACGAGCGCGCGGACGGACGGCACGAGGTCGGAGAGGTCGCGAACACGGGAACCGGTGACGAGACCCGGGAAGCGTGCCTCACCGGAGGCGAACGTGCCGAGCGCGAAGGGTCCGGCGTGGGTGGGCAGTGGATCGGGCACGGCGCTCTCCTCGTACGGGTGGGGGCTCGCCCTCGACGCTAGGCAGCCCGGGGACCCGGCGGAAATGGCGATCCGCGATGCCTGCCATCACCGGCCCGCCGTGTCGTGGCGCGGCTCCCCGCGCGGCGGGCCCGTCGGTCGATCGGCCGCGGCTCCATCGCCGTACGGGATGCATGACGTCCCCCTTGGCGATGCCTCGATCCGTTGACCCTGTGTCGGCCGCCCACGCAGGCTCGGAGCACCCACTTTCCCGAGGAGAAGAACGTGATAGTCGAGCATGCCGAGCTGACCGTCGAGGCGGGGCGTGAGCGGGAGTTCGCGGAGGTGTTCGGCAAGGCCCGTGAGGTGCTGGCCGAGGCCGCCGGGTTCCGCTGGGCCGAGCTGCTGCGCGGTGCGGAGCGGCCGGCGACCTTTCTGCTGCTGGTCGGCTGGGAGTCCGTCGAGGCGCACACGGCCGGTTTCCGGGAGTCCGAGGCCTTCGGGCGCTGGCGGGCCCTGGTCGGACCGTTCTTCGCCGAGCCGCCGGCCGTCGAGCACTTCCACGAGCTCGGCGCCCGTTTCTCGGGCTGACCCCCACTTCTGTCTACGTTCGCAAGGATCGCCCATGCCCGTACAAAAGGTGCTCGTCGTCGGCGGCGGCATCACCGGAAGCGTGCTGTGTCTCGCGCTCGCCCAGCGGGGCGTCGAGGTGGAGCTCGCCGAGATCTCTCCGCAGTGGTTCGGTGTGGGCCATGGCATCACCCTTCAGGGCAACGCGCTGAAGGCGCTGCGCTCGGTGGGTGTGCTGGATCGGGTGCTGGCCCGGGCGGTGCCCTTCGACCTCATGCGGCTGCGCCGCGCCGACGGCGGGCTGATCACCGAGTTGAACACCCCGCACACCGGTGGGCCCGAACTGCCGTCCACGGCGGGCGCGTTGCGCTCGGATCTGCAGGACGCGCTGTGCGACGCGGTGCGTGCGCACGGGGTGCGGGTGCGCCTCGGGCTGAGCGCGGACCGGCTCGACCAGTCGCCCGAGCACGTGGACGTGGCCTTCACGGACGGTTCGACCGGCCGCTACGACCTCGTCGTGGGCGCCGACGGCATCAACTCGGCGATGCGCGCCCTGATCGGCATCGACGCGAAGCCCCGTCCCGTCGGTATGTCGATCTTCCGGGTCGTCGCGGAGCGCCCGCCCGAGATGGACTGCGCCGAGGTGTACTACGGCGGCCCCCGCTTCAAGGCCGGCTACAGCCCGATCTCCCCCGACCAGTGCTACGCCTACCTCCTGGACGAGAACCTCGACACCGCCCTGGTCGGCCCCCGCGCCCCGCTCGCCCTGCTGCGTGAGCGCGGCGCCGGGTACGGCGGCACCTGGGGCAGGATCCTCGCCTCGCTGCCCGAGGACACGGCGGTCGACTACCGCTGGATCGAGGCGATCCTCGTCGACGAGCCCTGGCACCGGGGCCGCGCGATGGTCATCGGCGACGCGGCGCACGCCTGTCCGCCGCTGATCGCGCAGGGTGCGGCGATGTGCATGGAGGACGCGGTGCTGCTCGCGGAGGTGGTGACGGCGGAGGAGCCGACGGAGAAGGCCCTGGACCGCTTCATGAACCGGCGACTGCCCCGGGTTCGGATGGTTCTGGAGAACTCGCTCCAGCTCGCCGACTGGGAGATCCACCCCGGCACACCGGGCGCCGACCCGGCCCGCATCATGTCCGAGACGCTCGACAACCTGACGGCCGCCGCATGACCGGCTCGCCCGTGGTCGACTTCCACGGCCATCTCGCCGTCCCCGCCGCCGACGCCCTGGTCGCGGGCACCCCGGGTCTCGCCGCCGAACTCGCGGCCGAGCAGCGCGCCCACTCCCCCGTGTCCCTGGCCGTCAACCGCGCCCAACTCCAGCGCCTGGCACCCCGGTTGACGGACGTCACCACCCGCCTCGCGGACCTGGACGCGATGGGTGTGGACATCCAGGTGGTCGGCCCGATGCCGATGCACCACTACTGGGCGGACCCGGACCTCGCGATCGGGCTCGCCCGCACGGTCAACGCTTCCGTCGCCGCGCACTGCGCCACCGCACCCGACCGGCTGTACGGCCTCGGCACCGTCCCGCTCCAACACCCGGACCTCGCGGTCGCGTTGCTCGACCAGGCGGTCAACGACCATGGCCTGTACGGCATCAGTGTCTCCACGACGGTCGACGGCCGCGAACTGGCCGACCCCGCGCACGACGTGGTGTGGCAGCGGGCCGAGGAGCTGGGCGTGGTGGTGTTCATCCACCCCTGGGGCTGCTCCCTCGGTGAGCGGCTGGCCACCGGCTACCTGGGAAACACGGTCGGTCAGCCCGTCGAGACGACCGTCGCCCTCTCGCATCTCATCTTCACCGGCGTCCTCGACCGCTTCCCTCGTCTGAAGCTGGTGGCGGCGCACGGCGGCGGCTATCTGCCGACGTACATCGGCCGTTCGGACCACGCCTGGCAGGTACGCGAAGACGCGCGCGGCTGCGCCGAGTTGCCCAGCAGCTATCTGCGGCGGATGTGGTTCGACGCGCTGGTGTACACCCCGGGCGCACTGCGCCATCTCGTCGAGGAGGTGGGCGCGGACCGGGTCGTCCTCGGCACGGACCACCCCTTCGACATGGGGGTCGACGACCCGGTGGCCCGCCTCGACGCGGCCGGGCTGGCCCCGGCCGACCGGGCCGCCGTCGCCGGGGGCAACGCCCTCGACCTGCTGCTGAAAGGACGTACGCGATGACCGCCGGTGCCCTCGGGCCGATCGAGGAGGAACTCGCCAAGGCCCGTTCCGCCTACCGCAATTGGGGCCGCTGGGGTGAGGACGACGTGCTCGGCACGCTGAACTTCATCGACGACGCGATCCGCGCCCACGCGGTGGGCCTGGTGCGGCGCGGGCGGTCCTTCTCGCTCGCCCAGGAGTTCAACGAGTCCGGCCCGCAGCGCGGTTTCCGCGGCCGTATCAACCCCGTCCACTACATGAAGGACACCGGTTCCGACGCGGCGGCCGGCACCCAGGGTTTCCCGCACGGTTTCGGCGGCGCCGACGACCACGTCGTGATGCCCTTGCAGGCCTCCACCCAGTGGGACGGCCTGGGCCACATCTACGACAACAAGCAGGCGTGGAACGGCCGTCCGTGCACCATCGTCAACGGCGACGGCGACTCGGTCACCGGCATCGAGCACATGAAGGAGGCCTTCACCAGCCGTGGGGTCCTTCTCGACGTAGGACGCGCGGTCGGTGACGAACACGGTGAACTCCCGGACGGTTTCCCCATCTTGGAGGAGCACTTGCGGGCCACCATCGAGGCGCAGGGCGCGACGAGTTCGGTCCGGCGCGGCGACCTCGTCCTGATCCGCACCGGGCAACTCGGCCGCGTACGACGGCTCGGCGCGTGGGGCGGTTACGCCGCCGGTGACGCGCCCGGTCTCTCCTTCACCACCCTCGGCTGGCTGCACCGCACCGAGATCGCGGCGATCGCCTCCGACACCTGGGGACTTGAGGTGCGGCCGTACGAGTTCCCGCAGCCCGCGATGTCCCCGCTGCACCAGATAGCGATCCCCAACATGGGCCTCCCGTTGGGCGAGATGTGGGACCTGGAAGCCCTGGCCGAGGACTGCGCGGCCGACGGTGTCTACGAGTTCCTGCTGGTCGCCGCGCCACTGCCGGTCACCGGTGCGGTGGGCGCCCCTGTCAACCCGATCGCGATCAAGTGAGTACGCGCGTGAATCTGAACCGTTTCTCCGGCACCCTTCACCTCCCCGACGACGAGGACTTCGAGACGGCGTGCTTCGGCCGGGTCTTCAACGCCCGCCGCCCGACCAACCGTTCACCGGCCGCCGTCCTCATGGCCGAGTCGGAGCAGGACGTCGTCGAAGGGGTACGCCTCGCCCTGGAGCGCGGCTGGCAGGTCGCCGTCCGTTCCGGCGGGCACAGTTGGGCCGCCTGGTCGGTGCGCCAGGACGCGCTGCTGATCGACCTCGGGGGCTTCCGCGAGATGGCGTACGACCAGGGGACCGGGATCGTGACGGCGACCCCCAGCGTCAAGGGCGGCGACGAACTCAACCCGTATCTCGGGGAGTTCGGCCGCTTCTTCAACGGCGGGCACTGCCCCTCCGTCGGCATCGGCGGATTCCTGCTCCAGGGCGGCCAGGGCTGGAACGCTCGGGGCTGGGGCTGGGCGGCGGAGAACATCGTGGCGATCGATGTCGTCACCGCCGAGGGCGAGTTGGTGCGCGCCGACGAGACCCGGCACAGCGACCTGTTCTGGGCGGCGCGTGGCGCGGGCCCGGGCTTCTTCGGCGTCGTGACCCGCTTCCACCTCCGCACCCGCCCCCTGCCGACGTACTTCGGCCACACCGTGCACGCGTACCCGCTCGACCTGTTCGACGAGGTCATGATCTGGCTGCACGGCATACACCACACGGTCTCGGACCTGGTGGAGATCGTCGCGCTCACGCAGACACCGCCCGACCTGGACGAACCGGTGCTGCTGGTCACGGGCGTGTCGATGACGAACACGGCCGAGGAGGCCGCCGAGGCGCTGGCGCCGCTGCACGCCAACCCGTACGCGGACCAGGCCCTGTTCCGCGTGGAGGCTCAACAGACCACGCTCGCCGAGCAGTTGGCGGGCCAGCGCACCGCCAACCCCGAGGGCCATCGCTACCTGGTCGACAACGCATGGCTGACCGGCCCGGCCGACGAGGTGGTGCCGGCGATCCGCAAGGCGTTCACCGAGCAGCCCACCCGGCAGACCTTCACCATCTGGTTCTCCATGGCCCCGCTCCGCCAACTCCCCGACATGGCCTTCTCGTTGCAGTCGGAGATCTACTGCGCCACGTACGTCATCCATGACGACCCCGCGCGGGACGCGGAGTTGCGTACCTGGCTGGACGGGGCAATGGCGGACATGCGGCCGGTGACCGCGGGCCAGTACCTCGGCGACTCCGACTTCACCGTGCGGCAGTTGAGGTTCATGGGCGACGAGCAGTGGCGGCGGCTGCGGGAGATCCGGGCCGCACGCGACCCCAAGGGGCTCTTCGCCGGCCATCTGAGCACGGGGGCCGTCACCAACACCAACCACTGGGAGCAGTGAGCGATGCGTTTCGCGACATACGAGTACGAGGGCGTGGAGCGCGCCGGGGTCGTCCGGGACGGAACCGTCCATCCACTGCCCGAGGGCGTCACGGTACTGACCCTGCTGGAGCAGGAGGTGCTGCACGCGGCCGGTACCGAAGCCCTAAGGCAGCCAAGCGACTTGACAGTGGATCAGGTCCGGCTGCTGCCGCCGCTGGAGCCGCCGTCCATCCGGGACTTCGTCGGTTTCGAGGCGCACATCGAGGGGGTGTCGAAGTCCCTGGACGGCCTGGAGCACGTACCCGAGGAGTGGTACCGGGCGCCCAACTTCTACTTCACCAACCCCCATGCGGCGTACGGCGCGCACGACGAGGTGCCGGTTCCGGCGGGCTGTTCGGTGCTCGACTTCGAGTTGGAGGTCGGGGTCGTCATCGGACGCAGCGGGCGTGATCTCACTCCGGAGCAGGCACGTGAGCACATCGTCGGCTATCTGGTCTTCAACGACTGGTCGGCGCGGGATCTCCAGAAGCCGGAGAAGAACCTCGGCCTCGGCTTCTCCAAGGGCAAGGACTTCGCGAACACGCTGGGTCCCTGTCTGGTCACCGCCGACGAGGTCGAGGACCGACGCGACCCGGACGGCTTCCTGGACCTGGAGATGACGGTCACCCTCAACGGGGAGCTGATCGGCCGGGACACCCTCGCCAACGTCTCCTGGACCTTCGAGGAGATGATCGCCTACGCCTCCCGGGACGCCTGGGTGCGCCCCGGGGACATCCTCGGCTCGGGCACCTGCGGCTGGGGCGCGCTGGCGGAGTTCTGGGGCCGGGTCGGCGAGCGCACCCCGCCGCCGCTCCGGCCCGGCGACGAGGTGACCCTCGCGGTGGAGCGCCTCGGCACCCTCTCCAACCGCGTGGTGCCCGGCCGTACGGACGTGTACCTGCCGCGCGCCCGCAAGCGCGGCCGGACGCCGAGGCCGTAGATCCGACCGCGCACCCTTCCTACCTGCACACATCCGGGGATCCGATGGCAGCTATCGGATCCCTGTGACTTCGCTCCCGGCCCCTTCCTCGGCGGGAGGGCGGTCGTTACGCTCCGGTTTCACCGAGCTTCAACGACGCGGCCGGAAGGACAGGCGCATGGGTCTGGGAGCAATCGACCTGAATCTTCTGGTGGCTCTGGAAGCCCTCCTGGAGGAGAAGAACGTCACCCACGCGGGGGTGCGGCTGTCCACCAGCCAGTCCGCGATGAGCGGCTCCCTGGCCCGGCTGCGGCGGCACTTCAACGACGAGCTGCTGGTGCGGGTGGGCCGCGAGTACGAGCTGACCCCGCTCGCGGAGCGGCTGCTGCCGGTCGTCCGGTCCTCCCTGCACAAGGCGGAGGAGGCGCTGTCGCTGACCAGGCACTTCGATCCCTCGCGCAGCCGGCAGCGGTTCTCGGTCGTGATGTCCGACTATGTCATGACGGTGTTCGTGGAACCGCTGCTGCGGGCCCTCGCGCAGGAGGCCCCCGGCATCCGGATCGACTTCCACCCGATCGTCATGGGGCAGCTGGAGACGGAGACGCATCTGCGCTGTCACGACCTGATGATCGTGCCGCTCGGCTATCAGCTGCCGGGGGTGAGCGAGGCCGTGATGCACGACCGGTTCGTGTGTCTCGTCGACCCGGACAACCCTCGTCTGGTGGACGGTCGGCTCTCGCTGCGCGACCTTGCCGAGATGCCGCACGCGGCCTGCGCGGTTGGCAAACTCACGCCTGCGGACCGGCAGTTGGAGACCCTCGGCATCACGCCCAGGGTGCAGGTGAGCACTCCCGGCTTCAACGTGCTGCCGTTCCTGGTGGGCGGCACCGACCTGGTCGCCGTGGTCCCCGAGCGGCTCGCCCGGCGCTACGAGAGCTTCGCACGCTGCGCCGTCGTACCGACGCCCTTCCCTGACGTACCGCTGGTGGAGGCGATGTACTGGCACCACAACCGGCACGCGGACCCGGCGCACCGCTGGCTGCGGGAGACGGTCCGCGAGGTGGGCGCGTCGCTGGACGACCCGGTGGTGCGCGCGATCACCGACGAGATCGCCGACGCGGATGCCACCCATGCCGATCGTGCGTTTCCGGAGCTGACCGCGGCTTCCTAGCGTGGACGGGAGACAGCCCGCACCCCCTGGAGGAACCGTGAGCCGTACGCGTCTGGCCGGTCGTACCGTCGTAGTCACCGGGGCCGCGCAGGGCCAGGGCGCCGCCGAGGTGGCGGCCGCGGCCCGGGAGGGGGCGACGGTGGTGGCGACCGACGTCCTGGACGAGACGGGCGAGAAGCTCGCCGCGTCCCTGCGCGCCGACGGCCTGGACGTCACCTATCGGCACCTGGACGTGTCGTCCGAGGACGACTGGGCGGATCTCGCGGCCGGACTGGACGTGGTGCACGGTCTCGTGAACAACGCGGGCATTCCCATGCGGGCGCGGCTCGGTGAGGTCAAACTCGCCGACTGGAACCGGGCGTTCGCGGTCAACACCACGGGCGCGCTGCTCGGCATCCAGGCCCTCCTCCCGCTGATGCCGGCCGGTTCGTCCATCGTGAACGTCGGCTCGGTCGCGGGTCTCACCGCGCATCACGCGGTCGCGTACACCGCGAGCAAGTGGGCCCTGCGCGGGCTGTCGAAGGTGGCCGCGCTGGAGCTGGCGCCGCGCGGCATCCGTACGAACGTGATCCACCCCGGCTATATCGAGACCCCGTTGATGTCGTCCGCGAACCCGGTGTTCGTCCAGGCCCATCTTTCGCTCACCCCGCAGGGCCGGGCGGGCACGGTCGACGAGGTGGCTCCGCTGGTCGTCTATCTGCTGTCGGACGAGGCGTCGTACGTCAACGGCGCGGAGATCACGGTCGACGGCGGGTACGCGGCGCACGGCGGGGTGAAGGCGATCACCAACGCGCTCGACGCCCCGTGACGGCCGTCGCCCCGGGCGGTGTCGGCCGTCGTGGGTGAGGAGTGCGGCGCTACTGGTCGGTGCGGTCGGTGCGGAGGCCCGCGGTCAGCCGGTTGATGCTCTTGACCGCGAGTTCGGCGAGGTTCGAGCGGGCGACGACGGCGGTCGTCTCGCCGTGCCGTCGGACGCTGCGCAGGTCGCGCTGGACCTGGCGCGAGAGCTGGTGGAGTTCGCGCTGGGCGGTGGCGAGCCGCCGCTCGGCGGCGGTTCGGGCCTGTCGGTGCTCCCGTCGGGTGCGGGGAGTGCCGGTACTGTCGGACGAGGTCTCTGTGGGCATGGCGGTGCTCGCTTCCGTGATGGTGGGTCGCGTCGCCGCGAGGGGGCGGACGCCGACGGTCTCCAAATAGGCTTCTACGGCGCCGAGTTCGGCGGTGTCGAGCACGGCGGCGACGTATCCGTCCGGGCGGACGAGCACCCACTGCTCGGAGGAGAGTCCGTAGGCGCGCTGGACGCGGTCGCCGCTGTCGAGGATGTCGCCCCGGGCGCCGATGGTGTGGATGTGCAGGCCGGGGCGCGCTGCCGGGGCCGAGTCCTCGTCGACGTCGTGGCCGAGGAGGGTCCAGTGGGGTCCCTGGAACAGGCTGAACAGGCGGGTGGGGAGGCCGCCCGCGCCGGTGACGGGCTCGTCGGGCGCGCGGTCGCCGGCCAGTACGCCCCGGTCGCGCCCGGAAGTGCGCAGCGACAGGGGCGAGTTCAGGTAGCCGAGGTCCAGCTGACTGACCTCACGGCCCCGGTGGATGTCGCGGTTCTTGGCCGCTTCGAGCAGCCTCTCGGACAGGCCGAGGACGGCTTCGGCGATGGGCCGGCGTTCCTGCTCGTACGTGTCCAGCAGGGTTTCCGGGGCGCCGTCGAGCACGGCGGCGAGCTTCCAGCCGAGGTTGTAGGCGTCCTGGACACTGGTGTTGAGGCCCTGTCCGCCGGTCGGCGGGTGGCAGTGCGCCGCGTCCCCGGTGAGGAACACGCGCCCCCGCCGATAGGTGTCGGCGAGCCGGGCGTTCATTTGGAACGCGGACGCCCAGGACACCGAGCGGATCACGACGTCGTCGCGGCCGGTGCGTTCGCGGAGGAAGGCGGTGAGCCCCTCGGCCGAGAGGTCCAGGTCCACGTCGAAGGGGACGGGGGCCTGGAGTTGGAACATGTCGGTGCCGTGGAGCGGGCACATCGACACCTGCCCGGCGGTGTCCTCGCCCCAACGGTGCCAGGCGTCCGACGAGACGCCGTCGACGTACACGTCGGCCACGATCGCCCGTACGCCGAGGGTCTTTCCGGGAAAACCGATGCCAAGTGCCTTGCGGACGAAGCTCGATCCGCCGTCGGCACCGATCAAGTACCTTGCCCGTACGGTCCGTTCACCGTCCGGGGTGGCGATCCGCGCGGTCACACCGTCGGCGTCCTGCTCGAAGCCGACGAGTTCGTGGCCGTAGTGGGAGGCATGGCCCAGCTCGGCGAGGCGTTCGCGCAGTCGGCGCTCGGTGAGGAACTGCGGGACGAGCAAGGGTATTTGGTACGGCTCCTCCGGAGTCGGCTCCGACATCTCCACGCCCACCTGGTCGATGGGACCGTCGGCGGTGTAGACGCGCTGCACGGGATACTCGCCGCCGGAGGCGACGATCCGGTCGATCACACCGAGGTCCTCGAAGACCTCCTGGCTGCGGGGCTGGATGCCCTTGCCGCGCGAGCCGGCGAACGGCTGCGCCGCCTTGTCGATCAGCAGGAAGGCGATGTTCCTGCGGGCTAGGTCGAGGGCGAGGGTCAGACCGGCGGCGCCGGTGCCGCAGATGATGACGTCGGTGTCGGTGGTGGGGGACATGGCTCCGGGCTCCTTCGGTAACTCCACTGATTCCAGGACGCGTTGTGATTCCCGTACGCGTTGCATGACGGTCCTTGCCGGGGTCAGGGCACCAGGACGGTGCGTACGCCCGGGACCTCGGGCGCGTTCCAGGCGCTCTCGACGTCGGCGAGCGGGACCGCCTTGGCGGTGACCGCGATGCCGCCGCTCTCGATCTCCTCGACCAGGGACGGGAGTTCCTCCAGGTACGTCCTGGTGGACACGGCGCCCTGTCCGTTGCCCTGGAGCCGGAAGTTGGCCGAGCGCAGTGCCACTGACGGGAGTTCGATGGTGGGGCCCGCCATGGCGCCGATCTGGATCCAGTTCAGGGCGCGACCGCGGTCGGCGCGGGCCCGCAGCACCGCCATGATCGCGTCACCGGCGGGCCTGCCCCACAAGTAGTCGATGACCAGGTCGACTTCGGCGGCCTCCTTGGCCAGCGCGGTCCCGGTGGCGTCGGCGTCGTCGGTGAGCGCGACGGTCGCGTCCGCGCCGATTCCGGGCAGGGCCGCGAGGCGGGCCCGGTCGCGTCCGGCGCCGACGACCCGCCCGGCGCCGAGCCGCTTGGCGACCTGGACGGCCATCTGTCCGGCGTTGCCGGTGGCGCCGAGGATCAGCACCGACTGCCCCGCCTCGATCGGGACGCGGCGGCGCAGTGCCACCCAGGACGACATGGCGGGGTTCATCGCGGCGGCGATCCTCACGACGTCCGCGCCGTCGGGCAGCGGGATGGCGCGGCGGCTGTCGATGACGGTGCGGGTGGCCATCGGGCCGGTCAGTTCGTCGTCGGCGACGAAGTACACCAGGCGACCGTCCTCGCGACGGCCGACACCGTCTACGCCGGGCACCAACGGCAGCTTCCCGGTGCTGGTGTAGTGGCTGCCCGACGCGCCGGTGCGGACGCGGGGGTGCAGGCCCACGGCGAGGACGTCGACCACTTCCTGGTCCTCGCCGGCGGGGGCGGGCAGGTCGAACGGCGCGTAGCGGGGCGGGGCGTCGAACGAGTGGACCACCGCGGCGTGGATGTCCATGGCTGTTCTCCTCGGATTTGGTACGCGGGGCGTAGGTTTTAGTACGTGACACCAATTAAATTAGTAGGTGCCGCGTACCTTTGCAAGTAGAATCCGGAACATGACCTCACCGCGCGACACCGCGCCCCCCGCGACCGAGGACCTCGGCCTGGTCGACGCCCTCGCCCAGCTGTCGTTCCTGGTGCAGAACGCGCTGGCCGAGATCGCCGGGGAGTACGACCTGTCGCTCACCCAGACGCGGCTGCTCGGGATCCTGCGGGACCGGGAGCCGACGATGAACCAACTCGGCCACCACCTCGGCCTCGACAAGTCCTCGATCACGGGCCTCGTCGACCGCGCGCAGCGCCGGGGGCTGGTCACCCGCACGCCCAGCACGCTCGACCGCCGCTCGTTCCAGGTGTCGATCACCGACGCCGGCCGACAGCTCGCACAGCAGGTCGCCACTCGGTTCGCCGAGCGGATCGAGAAGTGTGTCGAGCCGCTCCCCGAGGCCGACCGCACACGGCTGTCACGGCTGGCGACCAGGATCGTGACCACCGACGCCCAGGCCCACGGGGTCGACCTGCGCACGAACCGGGACTAGGACAGGGACCTCAACCGCCGTTCCAGGAAGCGTCGTTCCGCGTCGTTCTCCACCAACTCCAGCGCCCGTTCGTACGCGGCGGCCGCCTCCGCCGTACGGCCGCCGCGGCGCAGCAGATCCGCGCGGGTCGCGGGCAGCAGGTGGTAGTCGGCCAGTTCGCCCGACCGCTCCAGTCCGGCCACCAACTCCAGCCCCGCGTCCGGGTGTTGGGCCATGCCCACGGCGACCGCCCGGTTCAGGCGCACCACCGCGGAGGGCACGAAGCGCTCCAACTCGCCGTACAGGGCGGCGATATCGGCCCAGTCGGTGTCCTCGGCGGTGGGGGCGGTGGTGTGGCAGGCGGCGATGGCGGCCTGGATCTGGTACGGCCCGGGGCGGCCCCGGCGGAGCGTGTTCTCCAGGAGGGCGGCGCCTTCGTCGATCTCGGCCCGGTCCCATGCCGTACGGTCCTGGTCCTCCAGGGTCACCAGCTCGCCCGCCGCGTCCACGCGGGTGCGGCGGCGGGCGTCGTGCAGCAGCAACAGGGCGAGCAGGCCCAGCACTTCGGGCTCGTCCGGCATGAGATGTGCCAGGACGCGGGCCAGCCGGATCGCCTCCGCGCACAGGTTCGTTCGCACCAACTCGGCGCCGGACGTGGCCGCGTAGCCCTCGTTGAAGAGGAGGTACACCACCCCGAACACGCCCGTCGTCCGCTCGGGCAGCAGATGCGCGGGCGGTACCCGGTACGGGATACCGGCGTTGCGGATCTTCCTCTTGGCGCGCACGAGGCGTTGCGCCATGGTCGCCTCGGGGACGAGGAAGGCACGGGCGATCTCGGGAGTGGTCAGTCCCGCGAGCGTGCGCAGGGTCAGCGCGACCCGGGCCTCGATGGGCAGCGCGGGATGGCAGCAGGTGAAGAGCAGCCGCAGCCGGTCGTCCTCGACGCCGCTGTCGTCACCGTCGTACTCCGGGTCGTACGGTCCCTCGTCCCGCCCCAGCACCGCGACCTCCCGCAGTTTCGCCGCTCCGACCGCCTCCCGGCGCAGGACGTCGAGGGCGCGGTTGCGGGCGGTCGTGGTCAGCCAGGCGCCGGGGCGGCGCGGGACTCCGTCGCGCCGCCACCGGTCGAGTGCCTGGGCGAAGGCGTCCTGCGCGCACTCCTCCGCGAGGTCCCAGTCGCCGGTCACCCGGATCAGGGTGGCGACGACCTGGCCCCACTCCTCGCGGAAGGCGGCGGCGACCGCCGCCTCGACGTCCGGCACGCTCACTCCCAGACCGGCCGCACCTCGACCGAACCGCCGGCCAGCGCGGCGGGGTGCCGGGAGGCGAGCGAGATCGCCTCGTCCAGATCCGCGACCTCGATGATGTCGATGCCTGCGACGTACTCCTTGGACTCGACGAACGGCCCGTCGCTGAGCAGGACTTCATCGCCCTGCACGCGGACGGTGGTGGCGTCCGTGGACGGCCGTAGGCGTGCTCCGCCGCGCATCAGGTCGCGGCCGCGGACCTCGTCGATGTAGGAGGTGAAGCGGGGGTCGTCGGCGATCTCGGCGGGGCTGAGTTCCTCGCCGTCCACGGGGGTGCAGATGAGCAGGGCGTACTTCATGGCTACTCCCCGGCCTTCTCGGTGGCGGGTGAGACGTGCTCGTGGATGACCTGCCAGCGCAGGCCGGTGTTGCGGTAGCCGGTGGTCACGCGCAGGACGTCGTCCAGCGGTCGGCCGTCGGCGCGGGTGCCGTGCAGCCGGACGAGGGCGATCCCGAAGGCGATGGACTCGTCGACGTGGACGCGGGACTCCAGCACCTCGCGGGTCAGGGGCCCGGTCACACTCCCGAGGACCTCCTCCACGGCCTTGCGGAAGTCCGCGGTACCGGGCCGCTCGGCATCGAGTGCCCGGATCTCCGTCTCGCTGTCCTCCTCGCCGTCCATCGGCCAGAAGGGGCGCACCTCCATGGCGCCGATGGTGGCCACAGGGTGCTTGGCGGCGGCCTCGACCGCCTCCTCCAGGGTGTCGCACTCCAGGATGTCGAATCCGGCGACGTACTCCTTGGTCTCCGCGAACGGCCCGTCGGTGCGCAGCACCTCCCCGCCGCGCACCCGCACGGTGACAGCCTCCGTGGGCAGCGCGAGCCGGTGCCCGTGCAGCCGTACGTCGCGGTCGCCGAGTTCCTCCACCCAGGGTTCTACGGGTGCCATCCCGGAGGCGTCGGCGGTGTCGTCGCCACACACGAGCAGCATGTATTTCATGGATCCTCCTGGTCCTCATGAGCTTCCTACACCCCACCGACGAACGCACCCGAGCCGGATCGACACCCCCGTCGGAAAACTTCTTCGGGACTCCTTCGGGAGAACGCGAAGAGGCCGGGGCCACCAGGCCCCGGCCTCCTCCACGACGTACCCGCTAAGCGGTCGCCGCCTGCACCGACGGCTCCCCCGCGCCCACGGTGGCGCGCTCGGTGTTCTTGCGCACCAGCAGCAGGGTGACCACCGCGCCCAGCAGCGAGGCGCAGCCGCAGATCACCACGCCGAGGGCCATGCCGTGGCCGAGGGCGGTCTGCGCGGCGGCCTTGGCCGAGGCGCTGCCCGCGTTGACGACGGCGAGCGGTCCGGCCGCCTTCTCCATGCCCGCGTCGGCCCCGCTGAGCTTGCCGACGAGGGCGGAGGACGCCGCGCTCATCGCGATGGTGCTGATGACGGCCGGTCCGAGGCCCTGCCCGAACTCGCGGACCAGGCTGGTCGCGCCGCTGGCCATGCCGGTCATGTTGATCGGTACGGCGTTCACGGCGGCGGAGGTCAGCGAGGACACCACGCAGATGAAGCCGACGCCGAGGAGCAGCACCGGGCCGATGAAAGCCGCGAGGGAGGTGGTGGTGATGGGCAGGGCGGCGATCCAGAACTGTCCGGCGGCCATGGGCAGCAGGCCGCCCATCAGGAGCCAGCGGGCGTCGATCCTCGTGAGCATCCGGCTGAGCACCGGTGCCAGCAGCAGCGGGATCAACTGGAGGATCACGAAGGGCATTCCGGCCCGCAGCGGGCTCAGGTGCATCACGGCGCCGAGGCGGATCGAGACGCAGTAGGCGGTGCCGATGAAGCCGAACATGCCGGCCAGCGCGACGACGGCCGCCGCCGCGAAGGAGGGGATCCTCAGCAGGCCGAGGTTGAACATCGGGGAGGCCGCGCGGGTCTCCGCGACGACGAACCCGACGAGTGCGACGGCCGCCAGGGTCAGCGAGCCCACGATCGCCGCGCTGCCCCAGCCGCGGTCGCCGCCCTCGATGACGCCCCAGAGCAGGGCGGTCAGGCCGATGGCGATGGTGATCTGTCCCGGCCAGTCCAGCGCACGGCCCTCGGGCGCTTTGGAGTCGGTGACGAGCTTCCAGGAGGTGACCGCGACGATCAGACCGAGGACGACCGGCGGCACGAACGCCCAGCGGAAATCGGCGACGGTGGCGAGGACCCCGGAGGACAGCGGGCCGAGCGCGGAGGCGAGGGAGATCGACAGCGCCCAGGTGGAGACGGCTTTCGCCCGATCCTTGCCGTCGGGTGTGGCCGCCGCGATGACCGCGAGGGAGCTGGGGAACAGCGCGGCGGCGCCAATGCCGGCCAGGGCCTGCCCGGTCCACATCATGGTGATGTTCTGCGAGGCGGCGTTGAGGAGTTCACCGAGCGCCAGCACGAGCCCGCCGAGCACCAACAGCCGCTTGCGGCCGAAGAGATCGCCCACCACACCGAAATTCAGTTCCAGAATCGCGGTGGGGAGAATGAAGGCCGAGGTGACCCAGGCGACTTGGGAACCCGATGCTCCGAATGCGGCCTGAATTTCTCCGTTGATGGGCGAGGGAACGGTAATGCACAACTGTGCCGCCGCGACCGCGAGACAGCACGCTATGAGCGTTCCGGGGTCCAGTCTTTTCAAGGAGGTCGAATCCGTCATCGTGCGTGCCCTCACTCTGCGTTTTTCTCTATGAGTTCGATGAGATTTCCCTCGGGGTCACTGACCCAGGCCATGCGCACTCCGGGTTCGGGGGACGGCCCGGGTGCCATGACCTCGCCCGCTCCATGGGAGACCAACGCGCCGTGGACGGGGTCGAGTTCGGGGGTGGTGACCGCGAAGTGCCCGTATCCCTCGGTGAGTACGGCGGTCATCGGGTCCGGCGCGCGCGGGCCGGGGACGGAACCGGGCCTGGCGAGCAACTCGATGCGCCAGCCCCGCGGATGCTCCAGTACGACACCTCGCAGACCGGGCCCTTCGAGGTGGAACTCGAAGACGGTCTTGAGCCCGAACGCGCCCTGGTACCAAGCGACTTGGGCCGCCAGATCGCTTACGTTGACGCCCACGTGGTCGAGTCGGACGGTCACGGCTCAGCCCGCCATCGCGCTGTCGCCGCCGTCGACCATGAGGTTGGCGCCGTTGACGAAGGCCGCCTCGTCGGAGCAGAGGAAGGCGGCGGCTCGCGCGATGTCCTCGGGCCGCCCCACCCGCCCGACCGGGATGCGCGCCTCCAACTGGGCCTTGGGGCCGTCCGGATCGTCGAGGAAGGGCGCGGTGGCGGAGGTGCGGGTCATGCCCGGGGCGATGGTGTTGACGCGGATGCGGTGCGGGGCGCCCGCCGCGCACAGGTGCAGGCTCATCGCCAACACCCCGCCCTTGGCGGCCCCGTGGGGCACCATCGGCATGAACGGCGCCCCGCGCACGGCGGCCACGGAGGCGACGTTGAGCACGGCCCCGCCACCCCGCGCGATCAGGTGCGGCCAGGCGGCCTGGGTGCAGAAGTAGGGGATGTCCAGCTCGTTCCTGATGGTGAAGTACCAGTCCTCGGCGGGCATCGTCTCGAACGGGCCGTTCCGCAGCGCGGAGGCGTTGTTGTACAGGATGTCGATCCCGCCGAAGGACGCGATCCCGGCCTCGATCCACTCCCGGGCGCCGTCCTGGGTGGACAGATCCACTGGGGCGAGTGACCGCATGATTCCGCCGGCCTTCTCGACGAGTTCCACGGTCTCGGCCGCACTGTCCTCGTCGATGTCGCAGCCGAAGACCTCGGCGCCTTCCGCCGCGAATACCAGCGCCGCGGCCCGCCCTATTCCTGCCCCCGTCCCACTGATGAAAGCGATTTTCCCGGCCAGTCGACCCATGATTGCCAAGTCCCTTGTCCCGTGCCGCCGTGGTGCGGTGGTGGCAGCGTAGGTACGGCCATTGACGAGAACAAGAAATGGGTCAGCGAAGGGCCATCGGGGGTTCGTATGGCTGGTATGAGGCGGGAAGCCGGGAACTCCGCACGGCTTCACGGCAGGATGTCCCCATGAGCACCGACGACCAGGCCCGGCTGATGCGCGCCAACCAGGCGAACTGGGACGCCCGCACCCCCGTCCACGTCGCCAGCCGGTTCTACGGCCTCGACGGCGACCCGGACCCGGCCCGCTGGTTCGCCTCCTTCGAGTGGGACGACCTCGGCGACCTGGCCGGCCGGGACGTACTGCACCTCCAGTGCCATCTGGGCACCGAAACCCTCGCGTTCGCACAGCGCGGGGCCCGCGCCACGGGCCTCGACTTCTCCGCGGCGTCCGTGACGGCCGCGACCGGCATCGCGGCGAAGGCGAGCCTGGACGTCGACTACGTACAGGCGAATGTGTACGACGCCGTGGAGGCCCTGGGGCAACGGCAGTTCGACATCGTGTACACCGGCAAGGGCGCCCTGTGCTATCTGCCCGATCTACCGCGCTGGGCCGATGTGGTCGCCCAACTCCTGCGCCCGGGCGGCCTGTCGTACATCGTCGAGTTCCACCCCCTGCTCAACTCCCTCGGCCCGAAGCCGAGTCCGGGTGAGGGACCCGAACTGCTGCTGCGCCACGACTACCTGGGCGGCGGTGGTCCGGTGCACCGGGACGCGACGTTCACGTACACCGACGGTCCGGCCGTGGCGGACGCGACCGACAGTTACGAGTGGATGCACGGAATAGACGAGGTCATCAACGCGTTGACGACAGCAGGACTGAACATCCGGCGCCTTCGCGAGAGCGACGAACTGCCGTGGCCGCGCTGGCCGCAGATGGTCCGGACCCCGACCGGCTGGTGGCGCCTGCCAGAGCCGCGGATCCCCCTCCTGTACGGCCTCCTGGCGACCTGCTGAGGCGCACCTCACACCCAGAGCCGCACCGGGTGTGCTACGGTGCGGTCAGCACTTGTGTACGCCCCGTTCTGGGCGCCGGTGCCAGATCCACTTCACTTCCGCCGCGCAGCCCGTCGATCTCCGACCGGCACACCGGCTTTCTCCACACCATCTCGTGACCGGCGGCTTGTCGCCGCACCCGAGGTGATGTTTCCCGCCGCCCCGAGGAGCGCCCATGCGCCCTCCCTCTGCGGCTCCTCCCCCTTCCTTCCGCATGACACATGCACCCGTCCTTGAAAGGACCACCCATCATGACCACCACACTCGAACCCCCCGTACAGGAACAGCCCCGTATCCGGACCGCCACCGGTGTCCTCGACATCGACGGCAACGGGAAGGGGTACCTGCGGGCGCTGGACTGCCAGCCCACGCCCACCGACCTCCAGGTCTCCCCCGCGCTGATCCGCCGTCACGGCCTGCGCAAGGGCGACCTCGTGGAAGGCGTCCGCGGCGGCCAACGCGCCCTGACCGAGGTCGCGTTCGTCAACGGGCACACGCCCGGCGAACTGCGCGGCCGACGCCACTTCCGTGACCTGACGCCGCTGCACCCGCGTGAGCGGCTCCACCTCGAACACCCGGCGGCCGGCCTCACCGGACGCGTCGCCGACCTGATCGCCCCCGTCGGCAAGGGCCAGCGCGGGCTGATCGTGGCCCCGCCCAAGACCGGCAAGACCGTCCTGCTCCAGCAGATCGCGGCGGCCGTCGCCGGCAACCACCCCGAGGCCCGCCTCATGGTCGTCCTGCTCGACGAGCGCCCCGAGGAGGTCACCGACATGCGGCGCTCCGTGCGCGGCGAGGTGTACGCCTCCACCTTCGACAAGGCCCCCAA
This sequence comes from Streptomyces sp. MBT65, assembly GCF_016612545.1. GTDB lineage: Bacteria > Actinomycetota > Actinomycetes > Streptomycetales > Streptomycetaceae > Streptomyces. The sequence goes on from NZ_JAENRY010000037.1 coordinate 41,184, forward strand.
GCAGCACATCGCGCTGGCCGAGCTCGTGATCGAGCGGGCCAAGCGGCTCGTCGAGGCGGGCGAGGACGTGGTGATCCTCCTCGACTCGCTGACCCGGCTGTGCCGGGCGCACAACAACGCGGCGGCCTCCGGTGGCCGCACCCTCAGCGGCGGTGTCGACGCGACCGCGCTGATCGGCCCGAAGAAGTTCTTCGGCGCCGCCCGCCTCGCCGAGGAGGGCGGATCGCTCACCATCCTCGCCACCGCGCTGGTCGAGACCGGCTCCCGCGCGGACGACTTCTACTTCGAGGAACTCAAGAGCACCGGCAACATGGAGCTCCGCCTCAGCCGCGAGCTGGCCTCCCGCCGGGTCTTCCCGGCCGTGGAGATCACCCCGTCCGGCACCCGTCGCGAGGAACTCCTGCTCACTCCGGCAGAGTTGACCGCCGTACGAGGCCTGCGCAGGGCCCTCCAGTCAAGGGACGGCCAGAGCGCCACGGAGACTCTCCTGGAGCGCATGCGCGAGACCCCGGACAACGCGACGTTCGTACGCCGGATCCAACCGACGCTGCCGTCGAACTGACCGGAGCCTGCTGCCCCAGGGGCCGCGGCGCTGTACCGATATGCAGCTCCGCCGCGTGGCGCGACCAGCCCGCACCGGGCCCGCGGCCGAACCACTAGCGCATCCGGGTGCACACTCACCCCGCTCGGCCCCGCCATCGCCCCGGACAACGACTCCGTTCCTACGTTTGCCGATATGACTATCGGATTCTCACCCCGGATCGCCATGTCGGCCTGCGCCCTCTGCCTGACAGGCGTCCTCGCCTTCACCCCCGTCGCGGCGGCAGCCGACACCGGGTCGGATCCCAGCACCCAGGTCCACCCCCACCCCGGCGCCCCCCGACTCCCGGACCTCTCCGCCCTCTCCTGGCTCGTCGCG
>NZ_JAENRY010000380.1 GCF_016612545.1 Streptomyces sp. MBT65
ACCCCACTCCACCCCACCCCACCCCCCAGGCACCCGACCGAACAGCGCAGCGCATCCCGCCAACTCCGCACCACATCGCAGGAGGGGTTCACATCGCTACCGACCAGCCGAGCGCCACACCCCCGCGCTCGTTCCTCATCAGCGTCGTCCTGCCCTGTTACAACGAGGAGCAGGTCCTGCGCCGCACCCACGACCGCCTCGGCCGCGCCCTGCGCGACCTCCCGCACGAGATCGTCTACGTCGACGACGGCAGCACCGACGGCACCTGGCCGCTCATCCGGGACCTCGTCGCCGAGGCCCCCGCCGACACCCCCGGCCACGTCGTGCGCGGAGTCCGCTTCAGCCGCAACTTCGGGCACCAGGCCGCCGCCGTGGCCGGCCTCGCCGAGGCCACCGGGGACGCCGTCGTCCTGATGGACGCCGATCTCCAGGACCCGCCCGAGCTGATCCCGAGCATGACGGAGGAGTGGTTCAAGGGCTGGTCGATCGTCTCCGCACGGCGCGCCGCCCGCCACGGCGAGACCCGGCTCAAGAAGTCCACCGCCTACCTCTACTACCGGCTCCTGGCCAGGCTCAGCGACCAGCCCGTCGCCCTCGACACAGGCGACTTCCGGCTCCTCGACCGCAAGGTCGTCGACTTCGTGACCTCGCTCGGCGAGAAGGAGCTGTTCCTGCGCGGCGCGATCAGCTGGACCGGCTACCCCGAGACGAGCATCGCCTACGAGCGGGACGCCCGCGGCGCCGGCACCACCAAGTACACGCTGCCCAAGATGCTGGCGCTCTCCCGCACCGGCATCCTCTCCGGGGCCTCCGCCCTGCCGCTGCGGATCCCGACCTGTCTCGGCGCCGCCTCGCTGGTGGGCGCGAGCGCCGCGCTGGCCCGCGGCAACGTCCGACAGGCCGCCCGGTTCGGCTCCTTCGGGGCGCAGTCGCTGGCCTGCGGAGTGCTGGGCGAGTACCTGATCGGCGTCTTCCGCCAGGTCCAGGACCGCCCGCCCTACCTCGTGATGGAACGCACCGACTCGCACCGCGGCACCACCGCGCAGGCAACCCCCCTGGCCCGAGTGAAGGAGTGGGCATGACCACCGCCCGCAGGAACACCGAACCCCGTATGAACACCGACCCCGGTAGGAACACCGCCCCCCGCGGAACGAACACCCCCGCACCAGGCGGCGACACCCGGGACGCAGTGGTCGTAGGCGGCGGCTTCACCGGCCTCTCCGCCGCCCTCGAACTCGCCGAGCGCGGACACCGCGTGACGGTCGTGGAGCGCGAGAGCGAACTAGGCGGCCTGGCCGGGAGTTTCGACGTCGGCGACGGCCGCCGCATCGAACGCTTCTACCACCACTGGTTCGCCTCCGACCGCGAGATGCTCGACCTGTGCGAGCGGCTCGGCACCTCGGACGCCGTAGAGCCCCACCTCACCCGTACCGGCATGTACTACGCCAACACCGTCCACCGCCTCTCCCGCCCGCTGGACCTGCTGCGCTTCACCCCGCTGTCGCCCCTGGACCGCCTGCGCCTGGGCCTCCTCGCCGTGCGCGCCCGGCGCGTCACCGACTGGCGCGCCCTGGAGCACCGCACGGCCGAGGAGTGGCTGGTGTCCCTCGGCGGACGCCGGGTCTACGACGTCGTATGGCGCCCCCTGTTGGAGGGCAAGTTCGGCCAGTACGCCGGCCAGGTCGGGGCCACCTGGATGTGGACGAAGCTGGCGCTGCGCGGCGGCAGCCGCACCAAGTCGGGCAACGAGGTCCTCTACTACCTGCGCGGCGGCAGCGAGACCCTGGTCGACGCCCTGCACCGACGGCTGGCCGAACTCGGCGTGGAGGTGCTCACCCGCACCCCGGTCGCCGCGGTGACCACCGACGGCACCGGCGTCACCGGCGTCCGCACCGAGGACGGCACGCTCCTGCCCGCCCGGCAGGTCCTGCTCACCGTCGCCCCCGAGATCGCCGCGAACCTGCTCGCCGACACCGGCCCCGACGACCCGACCCATCCGGGCCATCCGGCTCATCCGGGCCACCCCGCGCTGCCCGCCCTGGAACGGCAACTGCGCGCCATCCGCTACCTGGCCAACGTCTGCCTGGTCCTGGAGAACAACCGCAGGCTCTCCGACACCTACTGGCTCAACGTCAACGACCCCTCGTTCCCCTACGTCGGCGTCATCGAGCACACCAACATGGACTCCCCCGGGCGGTACGGCGGCCGGCACGTCGTCTACCTCTCCAAGTACCTGCCGGCCGACGCCGAGCTGTACCGGATGAGCGACGAGGAGGTCTTCGCGTACAGCCTCCCGCACCTGCGCCGGATGTTCCCCGGCTTCGACCGTAGTTGGGTCGACGACTACCACGTCTGGCGTGCCGAGTACGCCCAGCCCGTGATCACCCCCGGCTACACCCGGGCGATGCCCCCGACGCGGACCGGCGTGCACGGCCTGTACCTGGCGAGCATGGCGCAGGTCTTCCCGGAGGACCGCGGCACCAACTACGCCGTCCGCGAGGGCCGTAGGGCCGGACTGCTGATGGCCGACCGGCTGCGCACCGCCCGCGGCGTGGCCGCGCGGCGAGCGGAGGCGACCTCCCGTGCCTGAGCTGCTCACCCTCGACCAGGCCGAGAGCCTCGGCATCGACCAGATCCACGACCTGTACGGAAAGCACGTCAGCCACAGCCAGGTCTCGCTGATCGGCTCCTTCGGCTTCGGCCGCGACCTCGTCGACAGCGCCGAGGGCGCCTGGATCCAGCTGCGGGACGGGCGCCGCGTCCTCGACTTCACCGGCGGGGTCGGCGTCCTCAACCACGGCCACAACCACCCCCGGATCCTCGCGGCCCGCGAGCGGTTCCAGCGGCGGCGGCGCATGGAGGTGCACAAGAACTACCTGTCGCCCTACGTCGCCGCGCTCGGCCACAACCTCGCCGCGCTGCTCCCCGGCGACCTGAACATCTCGTACTTCCCGAACTCGGGCGCCGAGGCCGTCGAGGGCGCCGTCAAACTGGCGTACAAGTACCACGGCGGCCGGCGCGGCACCGTGCTGCACACCGACATCGCCTTCCACGGCAAGCTGCTCGGCGCGGGCAGCCTCACCGCGTCCCCCGAGATCCACTTCGCGTACCCGCGGCTGCCGGGCACGGACTCCTTCGGCTACGGCGATCTCGAGTCCCTCCGGCTCGCCCTGGACCGGCACACCGACGAACGCGGGCGCAGCGACGTGTACGCGGTGGTGCTGGAGCCGTTCAGCGCCTCCAGCCTGCGCGAGTGCTCCGCAGAGTTCCTGTACGAGGCGCGCCGACTGTGCACCGAGCGGGACATCGTGCTGGTCTTCGACGAGGTGTACACGGGCTGGGGCAAGACGGGCCGGCTGTTCCACTTCATGCACCACCCAGGCCTGGTCCCCGACGTGGTGACGACGTCGAAGTCGTTCGGCGGCGGCAAATCCTCCATCTCCGGCTACATCGCCCGCGAGCCGCTCTTCCGCGCCGCCTACGACAATCTGCGCGACGCCACCCTGCACAGCACCACGTACTACGGCTTCGGCGAGGAGACGGCGACAGCGCTGGAGGCGGTCGCGGTCGCCGTCGAGGAGGACTTCCCGGAACGGGCCCGCGCCCTGGAGGAGATCCTCGCGCCCGGTCTCGCCGACATCGCCGCCCGCCACCCCTCCCTCGTGGCGGGCACCTCCGGCCGGGGCGCCCTGCACGGCGTCCGGCTCCGTCCGGGACCCCGGTTGCCGGCCGCCGTGCGGGACCGGATCCCCGTCCAACTGGCAAGGGACCCGCAGGCGTTCGCCAAGCTGCTCACCAGCGCGGTGATCGCCGCGCTCTACCGGGACCACGACGTCCTCACCTTCTTCGGCTCCAACCAGGAGATCGCGCTGATCGTGTCGCCACCGCTGGTGGCCGGCGAGAAGGAGGCCCGCCTCTTCCTGGACGCCCTCGACGCCGTCCTCGACCGGGGCGCACCCCGGCTGCTGGCGGACCTCGTAAAGGAGAAAGCGATGACGAGGAGCCCGCGGTGACGCGCGACGACGGACCACTGCGCACCGCCCTGCACACGAGCGGCCTGCACCCATACCGACGACGCCACCACCCCGCCCCTGAGAAGGCTGCGACGCCACGCACCGACGGACCACCGCGCACCGCCCTCCACGCAAACGGCCTACGCCCATACCGACGACGCCACCACCCCGACCCGGAAGAGGCCGCGACAACACGCGCCAACGGCCCGATGCGCGCCGCCCTGCACGCGAGCGGCCTGCGCCCGTACTGGCGGCGCCACTACCCCGACCTGCGCGAGGCGCCCGCGATGGCGGCGGCCGAGGCGCATCTGCTGGGCACCCTGCGGACGCTGCCGCTGACCCAGCGCGCCGGCTACGCGGCCGTCCTGCGGGCGCTGCCCCTGGCGTACTGGCTCACGACCGGCGGGCGCTCGCTGCGCCGCCCGGCCGACGGCGCCGGGGACGGGCGGCCGGGCCTGGGGACGCTGGCCGCGCTGCCGGGCTTCCGCGAGGTCGTCCGGTCGAGCACCGCGCTCGCCCTGTTGGGCGCCCTGGACGGCCGTAGCGGACAGGAGGTGGCCCGGTGAGGGCGCGAGACGGGCGGCGGCGGACCGTCGAGACGGACGTCCTGGTGATCGGTTCGGGTGCGGGCGGCTCCGTGGCCGCGCTCGAACTCGCGGCGGCGGGCCGCTCGGTGACCGTCCTGGAGGAGGGCCCCCGGGTCTCCACCGCGGCCCTCGCCACGGCCGGCCCGGCCGAGAACATGCGCACCCTGTACCGCAACGGCGGACTCACCCCCGTCCTGGGCACCCCCACCATCGTCTACGGCGAGGGGCGCGCCGTCGGCGGCACGACCCTGGTCAACGGCGGGCTGCTGTGGGATCCGCCGCCCGCGCTGCTGGCGCGCTGGGCGGCGGTGTCCGGCATCGACGGCTACCGCGCGGCGGACCTCGCGCCCCATCTGAAGACGGTCGCGGCCCGGCTCGGCGCGATCGTGCAGCAGCACGGCGGCCCCGACGCCAACCGTGACTCCCGGCTCCTGGCGGCGGGCGCCGACCGCCTCGGCTGGCGCTGGCAGCACGCCCGCCGTGTCGTCCAGGGCTGTCTGCACCGCAACCGCTGCACCACCGGCTGCCCCACCGGGGCCAAACAGAGCATGGCAGTCAGCTACCTGCCCCGGGCCGAGGCGCTGGGCGCCCGCATCAGCCCGGACACCCGTGTCCTGCGCCTCCTGCACGACGGCCGCACCGTGCGCGGGGCGCTCGCCACCGGCCCCGACGGCACCCGCACCGAGTACCGGGCCCGCGCGGTGTTCCTGGCGGCCGGCCCGCTCGGCACCCCCGCCCTGCTCCAGCGCAGCCATGTCCAGCGGCGCCGGGCGGGCCGGGAGCTGGCGCTCCACGTCAACCTGCGGACCGTCGCGCGCTTCCCGGAGCGGGTGGACGCGCAGGACGGCACCATCTTCACGGCGCAGCTGAAGGAGTTCGGCGACCGCGGCATCCTGATGATGCCGTCCAACCTCTCGCGCGGGGCGCTCGCCGCCGCGCTGGCCGGCCGCAGCCCGGCCGAGGTCGCCGGGTACCTCGACGACTACGACCGGCTGGGCGTCTACACCACGCAGGTGCGGCTGCACGGCACGGCCACCGTGCGCGCCCTGCCCGGCGGCGGGCAGCTGCTGCGGCACGGCATGACGACCGTGGACCACCGCGCTCTCGTCGAGGCGTTCCGCATCGGCTCCCGTCTGCTCCTCGCCGCCGGCGCCGACCGGCTGACGCCCCCGGTTTCCTCAGCGCCGCCGCTGAGCACCATGGCCGAGGTCGAGGAGTTCTGCCGCCGAGTCCGGCCCGGCGACTGGGAACTGGTGTCGGTGCACGGCATGGCGTCCGCGCGGATGGCCCGGGCGGAGCGCGGCGGGGTGTGCGACGAGCGGGGCCGGCCGCACGGCTTCGAGGGCCTGCGCGTGTGCGACGCCGCCGTCCTCCCCGGCGTCACGGGCATCAGCCCGCAGGGCACGATCATGGCCTTCGCCCACGAGATCACCGCCCGTTTCATCGAGGACGAGAGGACAGTGGCATGACGGAGATGGCACAGCGCCGGCCCACGGCGACCGGACCGGAGATCCGGCTGTTCACCACCGCCGCCTTCGTCGCCTCCTGCGTCGGCTTCGCCCTGATCGGCGCCCTCCAGTCCTTCTACGGCCCCTCGATCCCGGCCCTGCGTGAGGAGTTCGGGCTCTCCCCGGCCGCCGCGGGTGTCGGCCTGACCGCGCACTTCGTCGGCGGGGTGGCCGGCGTCCTCGCGTTCAACCGCGCCCACGACCGGGTCGGCAACCGCACCCTGCTGGGCGTCTCCTACACGCTCATGGCGTCGGGCTCCCTCGGCTTCGCGCTCGCCTCGACCTGGCCGCTGGCGCTGACCGCGGCGTTCGTCGCGGGCCTCGGCTTCGGCGGCATCGACTACGGCCTCAACCAGCTGTTCGCCATCGGTTTCGGCAACCGCAGCACCGCCATGCTCAACATCCTCAACGCGTTCTTCGGCATCGGCGCCGTGGCGGGCCCGGCGCTGATCGGAGCCCTGGGCGCGGACCACTACGCCGTCGCCTTCACGGCGTGCGGTGTGCTGTCGGCCGTCCTGCTGCTCTTCCTGCGCGGCGTGCGCCAGCACAACCCACCGCCCCCGCCGGCACCCCGGGGGACCGCCGGCGGCACACCGCACGTCAGGGTCTGGCTCCTGCTGGCCGCGTTCATCGCGCTCTACGTCCTGCACGTGGGCGTGGAGGCGGGCGTCGGCGGCTGGGAGCCCACCCACCTGGAGTCGGTCGGCTACGGCGCGGGCTTCGCCGCCTCGGCGACCTCCGTGTTCTGGCTGATGATGACGGTGGGCCGCTTCCTGGTGGTCCCGCTGACCCTGCGCTGGCCGGAACACGTGATCATCAAGGTCAGCTGCGCGGGCATGGCCGTGTGCCTGGCGGCGGCCACCGTCCCCGCCGTCGCCCCCTTCATGTACGCGGGCGTGGGCCTCTTCATCGCCCCGATCTTCCCCACCGGCCTGCCCTGGCTCACCCGCACCGTCCCGCTGGCCCGCCGGGCCGGCGCCCATGTCATCGCGGCCTCCATGCTGGGCGGGGTCGCGGCGGGCCCCGCCCTGGGCGCGATGATCCAGTCGGCCGGGGCGCGCTCGGTGCCCTTGGTCCTGTGTGTGATCTCGGTGGCGTGCCTGGGCACGTCGATGTGGATCGACCGCTCCACCCGCGAGCGGGGACCTGTCTGAGCGGCACCGGGGGCAGGCCTCCCGCACCGCCCCCTCGGGCCGGCAAAAGGCTTCCACCTGCGGGCCGTTGGTCCATATGGGGGCGGTGAAGGTTACACTCGCGGCCGGCAGCAGGGGGCCCTCGGGGCACAGGAGTCACAGGGGAGGCCGCGATGGCGGTGAACGCGAAGAAGATCGCCGTCTATGTGCTCGTGGTCTTCGCGCTGTACGTGATCATCACGGACCCGTCCAAGGCGGCCGACTACGTCCAGATAGGCTTCGAGGGCATATCGGACGCCGCGAAGGCCATCGGCGACTTCATGACCTGGCTGGCCGACGGGGCGCAGTAGCCGACCACCCGGGAGCGCGCAGATGATCCGCCACCTCGTCCTGTTCAAGCTCAACGAGGGCGTCCGGCGCGACGACCCGCGCGTCGTCGCCGGCGTCGAGGCCTTCCGCCCGCTCGGCGACCTGATCGACGACCTGCGCTTCTGGGAGCTGGGCTGGAACATCAGCGACCGCCCCATCGCCTACGACTTCGCGATCAACTCGGCGGTCGACGACGCCGACGCGCTGAAGCGGTACGTCGAGCACCCCGCGCACCAGGCCGGCGTCGTGCTGTGGCGCGAGTTCGCCACGTGGGTGATCGCCGACTACGAGATCTGAGCACCGCACCCGAAAGCCCCCTGCTGTCACGGCAGGGGGCTTTTGTTGCTCAACACGGCTTAACAAGGTATTAGGCGGTGCTTGCACACAGTGCACATGTCTTGTGATGCTATGACCGCTTTTGACGGATGAGTTGACCTATTGAAGAGGTGTGGCGTTGACCGTGTCGGCCAGTACAGCGCCGCCCCAGGACGAGGCACCCGTCCAGCCCCCGGTGGCAGCCGCTCCGCCGCGCAGCCGCGGCGCCGACACCCGGGCCCTCACCCAGGTGCTCTTCGGCCAGCTCAAGGGGCTCCAGCCGGGTACGCCGGAGCACAACCGGGTGCGCGGGGCGCTCATCGAGGCGAACCTCCCGCTCGTGCGCTACGCCGCCGCCCGCTTCCGCTCCCGCAACGAGCCGATGGAGGACGTCGTCCAGGTCGGCACCATCGGTCTGATCAACGCCATCGACCGCTTCGACCCGGACCGGGGCGTGCAGTTCCCGACGTTCGCGATGCCGACCGTGATCGGCGAGATCAAGCGGTACTTCCGTGACAACGTCCGCACGGTCCATGTCCCGCGCCGGCTCCACGAGTTGTGGGTGCAGGTCAACGCGGCGACCGAGGATCTGACGACCGCCTTCGGGCGCACCCCCACCACCGGCGAGATCGCCGAGCGGCTGCGCATCGGCGAGGACGAGGTGCTGTCCTGCATCGAGGCCGGGCGGTCGTACCACGCGACCTCCCTGGAGGCCGCCCAGGAGGGCGACGGACTGCCCGGCCTCCTCGACCGGCTCGGCTACGAGGACCCGGCCCTGGACGGCGTGGAACACCGCGACCTCGTCCGCCATCTCCTCGTCCAACTCCCGGAGCGCGAACAGCGGATCCTGCTCCTGCGCTACTACAGCAACCTCACCCAGTCACAGATCAGCGCGGAACTCGGCGTCTCCCAGATGCACGTCTCCCGGCTCCTCGCGCGCAGCTTCCAGCGACTGCGCTCCGCGAACCGCATCGAGGCATAACCGAAAGCGCGAGCGAGCTGTCACCGTTACGAACGAATCGCCCACCAGGCCACTTCCCGACAGTTCTGCGCTGAAAAACCGTCAGACCCCCTTTTTCCAGGGCCGATTCGTAACAGACAAGTCGACATGTCACTACAGCGTGTTGCCGACATGTGACATTCTGCCGGAAGCGCGTTTGCCGTGGCCCAGGCTCCGGTATTCAGGTGAAGGCACCGCTCCCCCGACGGGGGCGATCGCCGCGACCGTCCCGCGACCCAAAGGGGGTGGCATGTCCGCAGACCAGGGCAGCTCGAAGGTGCTCACGCTCACCAAGAGCGAGGCTGAGCCCGCACTCGACGCCGTTACGGTCCTCGAGGCCGTACCCGCCGTACCGGCCCCGGCCCTCCCGACCACGGGAGCCATCGACACCCGCACCCTGTCCCGCTCCCTCTTCCTGCGGCTCGCCGCACTCGACGAGAACAGCCCCGAGCGCGGTTACGTACGGGACACCCTCATCGAGCTCAACCTCCCGCTGGTGCGTTACGCCGCCGCGCGTTTCCGCTCCCGCAACGAGCCGATGGAGGACATCGTCCAGGTCGGCACGATCGGCCTGATCAAGGCGATCGACCGCTTCGACTGCGAACGCGGGGTGGAGTTCCCGACGTTCGCGATGCCGACCGTCGTGGGCGAGATCAAGCGCTTCTTCCGCGACACGTCGTGGTCGGTGCGGGTCCCGCGTCGCCTCCAGGAGCTGCGGCTGGCCCTCACGAAGGCCAGCGACGAGCTCTCCCAGAAGCTGGACCGGTCGCCCACCGTCCCCGAACTCGCCGCGGTCCTGGGCGTGTCCGAGGAGGACGTCGTCGACGGCCTCGCGGTCGGCAACGCGTACACGGCCTCCTCGCTCGACTCCCCGGCCCCCGAGGACGACGGCGGCGAGGGCTCCCTGGCGGACCGCCTCGGCTACGAGGACACGGCCCTGGAGGGCGTGGAGTACCGGGAGTCCCTGAAGCCCCTCCTCGCCAAGCTCCCGCCCCGCGAGCGCCGGATCATCATGCTGCGCTTCTTCGCCAACATGACCCAGTCACAGATCGGCGAGGAGGTCGGCATCTCCCAGATGCACGTCTCCCGCCTCCTCACCCGCACCCTGTCCACCCTGCGCGAGGGCCTGATCTCGGACTGACCCCAACAGGGTCACAAGGGTCCCTGTGTGAAGAATCGTCAACTGCCACGCCGCAGTGGCACGACACGGACAACTGGCCGCCGAGGCACCCCCATCGGGTGCGTCGGCGGCCGTCGTCCGCACAGCGGAGACGACGGCGACGATGATCGCGCGGCGATCGCCCCATCCCGGCCATCCACTACGACGGCCCGCCCGCCCGGCAGCGTGACACCGATACCGCCGGCCGACCCCAAGTCGACCGCCACGACCGGGACTTCAAGAACCGGACCCACACCAGGACCGGCGTCCGGCCCACCGCCCCGGCCGCTCCACCTCGGGCGCCAAGTCCGGCCGTAGCAGCACGCATGCGCCGCCACCGACCTCAACAGCCAGCCCTACGACGGCCCTTGCCGCCCTCGGCCGGGGCGATCCGCCCGCAAGGCAGCCCCCGCGCCGATCGCGGCCGGCGCGGGCACGAAAAAACCTGGCAGCGCGGTCGGCGCTACATCGCCGCCAGATACACCACCGCCGCCACGACCAGCACGGCGACCACGACGCCGATGATCAGGCCGACGCGGGGTCCGGCGGAGGCGGCGGTCTGCTGCTGCGGTCCGCCCTGGGGGGTCTCGTCGACGAAGGCACGGAACATCTGGGTGCTGCCGGCGGGGTCGTAGTTGCCCTCGGGGCCCTGGGTGTTTGCCATGGGGCGAGACACTAGCGAATCCCCGGGGGACACCCAAGTGCGGGGCCTCGCGCGACCACCCCCACCTGTGGGTTTACGTTCAGAAACGCTTGCCTTTGCCAACTTTTTACGCCGCACCCACCCCGTTTTATTTGCCTGTAGCAACCAACCTCTCTTATGGTTGCCCTAAGCAACGAACATGAAGGGTCAGGGGAGGTGTGATGGCCGAGCAGGCGCAGTACGAGGAGCTGATGCGTCAGTTCAGTGCCTTCGGCGCCGTACGCAGGGAGCTGGGACGGATCCTGCCGTCCGACTGCCCCGGCGGCTCCGCGGCCTTGCTCATCCGCATGTCGCCGTACCGGCCGAGCAGGGTCAGTACGGCCGCGGAGCCGCCGGGGCAGTCGGA
>NZ_JAENRY010000381.1 GCF_016612545.1 Streptomyces sp. MBT65
GGCGGCGGGGTTGGGCCGGCCGCCTTGTGCGGGGGCAGAGGGGAAGCCGTAACCACCCTGCTGGTTCGGGTTGTTGGGGGGCGGCGGGCCCTGCTGCGGGAGCGGGAAGCCGTAGCCGCCCTGCTCGTCAGGGGCGGCAGGGTTGGGCTGGCCCTGTTGTGCCGGGGCAGGAGGGAAGCCGTAACCGCCTTGCTGGTCAGGTGTGTTGGGGTTGGGCTGGCCCTGATGCGCTGCTGGCGACGGGAAGCCGTAGCCGTCCTGCGGGGGTGCGTTCCAGGCGGCCGGGGCGGGTTGTGGTGCCTGTGGCTGGAATGCGGGTTGCTGCTGGGGCGGCAACGGCGGCTGGGTCGGGGGTGCGACGGGCTGTTGCGGTACCGGATGCGGGGGTGCCATGGCGCTCAACGGCTCGGGCTGCGGCTGGACTTGGGGTTCCGGCTGGCCCTGGGACTGTGCGGGCCAGTGATCGGCCGCGGGCGGGGCGGCGGGCTGGTAGGAGGGCGGCAGCGGCGGGACCCCGGTCTGCGGGGTCGGCGGGCGGGTCCAGGCCGGCGGAAGGGGCGGTACGTCAACGGCGGCATCCGTGGCCGGAGTTGCTCCCTGGGGGGAGTCGGCCTCCGGGGTGGGCGTGGGTGTCGTGACGTCGGCGTTGTTCGACCCGTCGTCCGGGGCGCCTGCCTGGTCGCCCGCCGGGGTGTCGGCCGAGTCGGAGGCGGAGTCAGGGGCTGGCGCCGACGCTTCGTCGCCGCTCTCGTCGGTGGGGGACTCGGCGCTGTTCTCGTCCTGAGCGCTCACCTCGGCGGCGTCGGTTCCCTCGGGGTCAGCGTCGACCTGCGCTTCGCCGTCGGCCGGAACCGCCTCACCGGCTGCCTCGGCCTCCGACTGTTGCCCTCTGATGGCCGCTTCCGCACCTTCTCCGGGGCCCTCGGCCGGAGCCGGGTCCGGATCGGCCTGGGTCTCCGCGGGCCCCGTTGCCGCATTCGGGACCACGCCCCACTCCGCGGCCTCCCGCTTCAGCGCGGTCGCGGAGATCCGCATGGTCGAGCCGCTCACGAGGTCGCCGTGCTCCGCGTCCTCGTCGTCGTCCTCCTCGTCGGCGAGCGCTGAGGCCCAGCCCGACTGGAAACCGGCGCTCTCGGGCGGTGCCGGCACCGCGAACGGGAGGCCGATCGGCGGCGCCGGAGGGGTGCCCGTGCCGCTCGGCGGGGTCGGAGCCGAGGGCGTCTGGGCAGCAGCGCCCGAAGAGTTCTGCGTGTACCAGGCCGGCGGCGCGTAGTCGATCGTGAACTCGCCCGTCATCTCGATGGCGGACTCGTCGTCGGGCTGGTCATCGCCGGGCGTGGCCCAGCCCCCGCGGATCCCGTCCCGATCGCTGCTCACAGTTCCTCCTGGTGTGGTCGAGCACCCTCATGCCGTGCCGGGGCGACGGTTCGCACCGTCCGATGCGCCGGGTTGTCCCCCTGGGGCCCCTGGGCCACGCACCACCCGCTCGCGGATAGTCGTGACGTGCCCAGTCCCAGCCTAATCACCAAAACCGTGGACTCGGCAGGCCCGCCCACCCCTTCGTGCACGCCCGAGCGACCGAGACCGGCGATAGCGGATCAAATCCCCCTGGAAAACGGCCAAATGGGACGGTCGGGGTATCTCGTTCTGTCCGCTCGATGCGCTCGATCCTCCGGGTAACCGGTCGGTCCGCCCGTCAGTCCATCCGGCGGGCCACGCCCAGCAGACCGATCTCCGCCTCCGTCGGCTGGGTCAGCACGTACTGCCGGTCCCGCTCCGTGCACCACAGCGTGACGCCGTCCGGCAGCGTGGGCAGTGCGTCGAGTTCCGTGCGCGGCAGGCCGATCACGCGCCCGATCTCCGCCGCCTCGTCCGGCGACACCCGCTGCACGCCCACCAGCCGCGCCTGCCGCATCAACCGCGGTGCGACCGGGCTGAGATACGGCAGCAGCGTGAGCACCGACTGCCAGGGCGCCGAGGTCACCCGCCCGCGCGGCGGCCGCATCCCGCAGTCCCGCACCACCAGCACCGGCGTACCGGCGGAGGCGCCCTGCGGGGGGACGCGGCCGACGTCGTACACCGCGAGGCCGTTCTGTCCGCCGCCCATCGCGTGCACCATCTGCATCCAGGCCTGCGGCCGTCCCGTCTCGACGGCGACCCGCGCTCCCGTGGCCGCCGCGCGCAGCGCCAGCACCTGGGCCGTCCAGAGGCCGCTGATCAGCAGGATGTCGTACGGCGTCGGGCGGTTGACCCCGAGCACGGCCGGCTGACCCTCGGGGTCGATGCCGACGACCACGCCGTCGTCCCCGATGGGCAGCGACAGCGCCTCGACCTGGTCGACGGGCAGCGTGTGCCGGGGGTGGCGCGGGCCGAGCAGGCCGAAGCCGCCGCGCAGCCGGGAGGTGAGACCGGTGGCCCGGGGCTCGGTGGGTGTCATGGTCATCAGCGGGCACCTCCGAGGGGCAACGTGGCGAGGACGCCGGGGAGTTGTTCACGGTCCAGGCGGGCGAGGCCGGTCCGGGCCTGCCGGGCGGCCTGCTCCAACTCGCGCCGCGCGTCGGTCAGTTCCTGATTGCTGCGGCCGGTGATGCGCAGATGCCCGGTGAGCGCCACGTCCTGTCGCTCGCCCCGGGCCAGCGTCAGACTGAACGTCGTCGCCAGCGCGGGGACGGCGGTCAGCCCGGCCACCAGGTGCGCCAACGAGGTGCCGGAGTCGCCCAGTTGGGGCCAGCGGCGCACCCAGTAGGTGGTGTGCCGACGGTTGTCGCAGCGCCAACTGCGGCTGGACTCCTCGGTCCGCCGCTGCGGCGCCTCGCTCCGCCCGGCCTGCGCGGTCACCATCGGGTTGGCGCACGCGGAGGTGGCGATCGCGGCCGTCAGCTCCTCCTCCGAGAGCACATTGGCCCGCAGCCCGGCACCGGACAGCCGGCTCGACAGGTGCTCCGCCGACCGTGCCAGGCACTTCTGCGCGCCGATCAGTCCGCCGCCGCGCGCGGCCACCGCCTCGGGGCACAGCTCGGGGTCCAGCTTCAGCGCGATCCAGGTGATCCGGACGGCGGGGGAGCCCGTCTGGGCCTGCAACGGCGCGTAGTTGCTCACCACGACCGACTGCTGGGGCAGATGCAGCGCGGGCGCGGGCTGGGTGTGCACCACGATCTGCGCCGACTCCAGGCGGATTCCGTCGACGTCGAGGGTGTCCCGGACCAGGCCCACCGGCAGCGGTCTCCGTCCGCGCTCGGCACGCAACGCGCCCGCGTCCGACTCCACTTGGAGCACCGCCGTGAGGAAGTCGCCGTCGCCGATCATCCCGACCGGCCGCTGGTCGCGGTCGTCGCCGCGGTGGTAGCTGTACGTCCGCAGGTTCGGGTCGCACTCCACGGCGGGCGCGAGACCGGCGTCGGTCCCCGGCGGCACCGGAGTGCTCGCGGCTCGCCGGGTCCGGGCGCGCAGCGCGAGCAGCGTGCCGAGCCACTCCGGCAGGGAGCGCCCCCGGCGTCGTACGACAGCGAGGAGGACGAGCAGCGCGGCGAGCGCGATCGCGGGCACGAGCGCCATCGGACCGACGAGCCAGCCGACCACCACGAGCACGGCGGCCAGCTCCAGCAGCACCAGCCGCTGGGTCGTGAACGAACCCCCGCGCCCCGAGCGCGACTTCAGACGCGGCGTGAAGGAGCCGGATCCCGATGCCGAGCCCGACGCCGAGACGGGTGTCGATCCCGACGCTGATCCGGGTGTCGATGCCGACGCCGATCCGGATGTCGGTGCCGGTTGCGATCGCGACCGGTTGCGCGTTGCCGAAGCCATCACTCCAAATCCCCCGAACTCTCCCGAACTTCCCTGCTCTCCGGTCCCCGCAGGGCCAGAGCACCCTACCCGTGACACAAGCACACCCACGCAACAGGCATAGTAGGGGGCGGGTCTGACACCAGAGGTATCAGAGGCAATCGGGGGCAGGGGCCGTATCTCCACAGGTCCTCCACGGCTCCGCACGGGGAGAGAGCGGACACAGATGGCATCACGGCGCGACGAACTCAACGCCTACACCTTCGCGAAGCGCCGTACGCTCGCGTCCTTCCTCCAGCCGTCGCCGTCGGGCTCGGACGAAGGGGCCCCGAAACCGCTGAGCGCGCTGGTGCCCGGTCTCGTCGTCGGTGTGGTGATCCTCGCGGTGTTCGGCGGCATCGGCATGTTCAAGCCGACGGCACCCAAGGGCTGGGCCACGCCCAACGAACACGTCATCGTGGCGAGCAAGTCGACCACGCGGTATGTGGTGTTGACGACCGGCAAGGAGGCCCAGCTCCACCCGGTGCTCAACATGGCCTCCGCCAAGCTCCTCCTGGACCCCGGCAAGGACAGCGTCATCACCGTCGACGAGAACGTCCTCGACAGCGGCAAGCCCCCGCACGGCGCGACCATCGGCATCCCGTACGCCCCCGACCGCCTGCCCTCCGACGACGAGGCCGAGGCGGCGAAGCGCTGGGCGGTCTGCGAGAGCCCCTCGGCCGGCGGCCGGTCCATCCAGAAGGCGGCGTTCGTCCTCGCCGAGAAGGACTGGTCCAAGACGGAGGGGAGCGGCAAGCTCTCCGGCGGCGACCTGATGTACGTCGTCGGCCCGGACGGCAAGCACCAGTACGTCGTCGACGCCAAGGGCACCGCGTACCCGCTGGCCGACCCCTCCGACAAGGAACTCCTCAAGGCCCTCGACACCCAGAGCCGCGCCCCGCAGCGTGTCTCCCAGGAGTGGCTCGACACCCTCCACAAGGGCGACCCGGTCGAGATCCCGAAGATCACCGGCGTCCCGGGCGCGGAGGCGAACGCCCTCGCCGCACCGGAGGTGCGGAAGTACGACAAGGTCGGCGAGGTCATCAGCGCCAACGACGGCCAGGCACGCAAGTACTACGTGGTGCTGCCCGGCAAGGTGGCCGGCATCTCGGAGTTCGTCGCCACGCTGCTGCTCAACAGCAGTGCCCTCCTCCAGGCCGGACAGACGGGCGAGGCGCAGCCGGTCAGCCCGGGCGCGGTCACCGACAGCACGACCTTCGAGGCCGACAAGAACTGGCCGACGTACGCGCCGAGGATGGTCAACGACGGCGGCAGCGCCGCGAACGGCCGCAACACCGTCTGCAACGTGCTGCGTTCGGTCGGCAAGAGCAACAGGACGACCCTCTCCACCTGGGTCGGCACGGACTTCCCCGCCACCCTCCCCACCGGCTCCTCCAGCGCGTACGTCACCGCCGGCTCGGGTCAGCTCTACCGCCAGGTCATGGGCACCGAGGCGGACGCGGGCCCGGTCTTCCTGGTCACGGACACGGGCCTGCGCTACGCCCTTCAGTCCAACAGCGACAGCGCCACCGCCGACAGCGGCATCGGTACGACGGCCAAGCAGCGCAAGGAAGAACTGAACGAGGCGAAGATCGCCCAGACCCGCCTCGGCTACGAGAAGGTCGTCCCGGCCCCCGTCCCCGCGGAGTGGTCGACGTTCCTGCCGACGGGTCCGCGCCTGTCGGAGGCGGCGGCACGGCAGCCGCAGGGTTCGTAGGCGCGACAGGCGCGACAAGGGAAGGTCGGGGCAGGGTGGGGAAGGGTTTGGAAGGGTTCAACTCATGCTGATCTCGCGGGCGTTGAGGGTCACGGCGGCGACCTCGATGGTGGCCGTACCGCTGTTGGTGTCGCCGTTGTCGGTGACCCCGGCGTGGGCGGACGACGGCCAGTGCACCTTCCCGTCGAAGCCGTACACGGGCCGCCCCTGGGCGTTGCAACGCGTCAACCTGGACGAACTGTGGGCCCAGTCCACGGGCAAGAACGTCAAGGTGGCCGTCATCGACACCGGGGTCGACGTCAAGAACCCGCAGTTGACGAAGGCGGTCGACGCGTCGGCGGGGGAGAACCTGCTGCCCGCCAAGAACGCCAAGGGCGAGACGATCGACCGCGGCAACAAGCAGGGCACCACCGACACGGTCGGCCACGGCACGCGCGTGGCCGGCATCATCGCGGCGCGCCCGGCCAAGGGGACGGGCTTCGTGGGCCTGGCCCCCGACGCGACGATCATCCCGATCAAGCAGAACGACGCGGAGGGCGACGGCACGGCCGCGACCCTGGCGACGGCGATCCGCGACGCGGTCGGCAAGGGCGCGGGCGTCATCAACATCTCCCAGGACACGGCGAACGCCGTAGCTCCCGCCGACAGCCTCGAGGACGCGGTGAACTACGCCCTGAGCCGGAACGTCGTCGTCGTCGCCTCGGCTGGCAACGACGGCCTCGGCGGCAACGTGCAGATCACCTACCCGGCCTCCTACGAGGGCGTCCTCGCCGTGGCGGCCTCCGACCGCAACAACGAACGCGCCTCCTTCTCCCAGTCCGGCGAGTTCGTCGGCGTGGCGGCCCCCGGCGTCGACATGGTCTCCACCGTCCCGGGCAACGGCCACTGCTCCGACAACGGTACGAGCTTCTCGGCGCCCTATGTCGCGGGCGTGGCCGCCCTGTTGAAGTCCAAGTACCCCAAGTGGTCGGCGCAGCAGATCGTCGCCCAGATCGAACAGACCGCGGAACGCTCCATCTCCGGCCACGACCGCCTCGTCGGCTGGGGCGTCGTGGACCCGGTCAAGGCCCTGACGGACGTGGACCCCGAACACCCCGTGGCGACCCCCGAGCCCGAGGGCGCCTGGCCCAGGGCCAAGGCGCCCTCGGGCTCGGGGGTCGCCA
>NZ_JAENRY010000382.1 GCF_016612545.1 Streptomyces sp. MBT65
AGTGAGGACCCACCGCCCTTGCGCCTGCCCGCAATACTCCCGGCTCCCGCCCGCCCCCACCGCCCCTCCGCGACGGAGGTGATCGTGAATGGCTGACCGCCTCCTGACCGTCGCCGAGGCCGGCGAAATGCTCGGCACGGGCGAGCGCTTCGTCCGTCGCCTGATCGCCGAGCGCCGCATCCGCTACGTGAAGCTCGGCCGCCCGGTCCGTGTCCCCGAGAGCGCGATCGCCGAGTACGTCGAGGCGCGCACCGTCGAGCCGGTCCGCCGTGTCCGTACCCGCTACGGGAAGGCCGCCTGATGGCGGGACGCAAGCCGCAGCGGCGGCGCGAGTTCGGCACGACCCGCAAGCTCCCCTCCGGTCGATGGCAGGCCCGCTACATCAGCCCCGACGGGCAGCGGCACACCGCCCCGGAGACCTTCGAGACCAAGTCCGACGCCCAGGAGTGGCTCAACCTCACCCGCGCCGACATCGAGCGCGACGTGTGGCGTGACCCGGACGCGGGCGCGGTCAACTTCGAGAAGTACGCGCTCCGTTGGAAGGAGGAGCGCGGTCTGGCCCCCACCACGCTCGACCGCTACGACGGGCTGCTGCGCCTGCACATCCTGCCGACCTTCGGTGGGAAGGACCTGGACGAGATCACCCCGCCGTCCGTCCGCACGTGGCGTGCCGAGCGCCTGAAGGCGACCGGCGCCACCACGGTCGCCAAGTCGTACCGCCTGCTGAAGGCCATCCTCCAGACGGCGGTCGACGACGACCTCCTGCGCAGCAACCCGTGCCGCATCAAGGGCGCCGGCAAGGAGGAGGCCGACGAACGCCCCACCGCGACCATCGAGCAGGTCTTCGACCTCGCCGACGCCATGGGCCCGCGCTGGCGCCTGATGGTGCTGCTCGGTGCCTTCGCCTCCCTCCGCCCGGAGGAACTGGCCGAACTGCGCCGGCGCAGTGTCGATCTCGCCGCAGGTTCCCTGCGCGTCACGCAGGCTTCTCCGGAGCTGACCAACGGCAGGCGCGTCACCGGCGACCCCAAGACCAAGGCGGGCAAACGCACCGTCTACCTGCCGGACTTCGTGCTCCCGGAGCTGCGACGTCACATGCAGTGGTTCGCGGAGAAGGAGGTGGACGGCCTCCTGTTCATCGGCGAGAAGGGCGCCCCGTTCCGCCGCTCGACCTTCGGTCGGAAATGGCGCAAGGCGCGTACCAAGGTCGGGATGCCGGACAACTTCCGCTTCTACGACCTCCGCCACACCGGCAACACCCTCGCCGCCGACACCGGCGCCAAGTTGAAGGACCTCATGGTCCGCGCCGGCCAGTCCTCGGAGCGGGCCCAGCTGATCTACCAGCACTCGACGGCGAAGCATCAGCAGAAGCTGGCGCAGGGGATTGACGTCGAGGTGCGCGCACAGCTCCGCGAAGCCTCGCCAAGATCACAGCGAGATGCTCGCGAGGCATGAGCCTCTCCGGCCCCCCATATGGAGGACCGGCTCTTCAGTCGGTCCTCCCCGGCGGGAGGCAGCAAGACTTGCCCCTACCGCCCTGGTCCTGGTCTCGCGCCCTGGACCAGGACTGCGTCGTAAGCCTGCTGGCGGGCTCAATGATCATTGGAGTGCGCAGCAGCCCTATGCCGCTTTGGTCCTGCCTCTCCGTACTTCCTGTAGCGTCCTGAAGCGCACAACTGGGATGCTGGGGGTAGAAGATCCCGCGAGAACTGGAGGGAGTGGACCATGGCGTACTCGACTCGTATGGCTGCGGCTCTCTCCGGGGCAACCACTGGGCAACTGCGCTCATGGCGGCAGGACCGAGGCAACGGTCCGATTCTCTGTCCTGAGCTCGCGGCCAAGCCTGCTCTCTACTCCTTTCGGGACGTCCTGGCCCTACGCGCGTTCGCGATCCTTCGGCAGGACGTGTCCCTGCAGAAGATC
This sequence comes from Streptomyces sp. MBT65, assembly GCF_016612545.1. Taxonomy (GTDB): domain Bacteria; phylum Actinomycetota; class Actinomycetes; order Streptomycetales; family Streptomycetaceae; genus Streptomyces. Next base: position 1,924 of record NZ_JAENRY010000382.1, read on the forward strand.
CGCAAGGCGCTGGCCACACTGAAGCGATTCGGTGAGTTCGAGCACCTGTCCAGCTACTCTCTGGTGGCTGAGGGCGACTCCATCGTCCTTGTGGGCCACGACAACGACGACCACGCAACAGACCTCGTGAAGCACCCGGGGCAGCGAGTCATCGCGACGATGGAGGACATCCTCCAGGAGTTCGCGCCCCGCGCCGGCGTCGTGGTTCCGCACCTCCTGCGGCCGAAGCAACACGTCAGTGTGGATCCGGAGACGCAAGGGGGGCAGCCGGTCATCACCGGCACTCGTGTCCCGTTCGATGCCGTCGCGGAACTGGTGGAGGACGGCATCCCGCCTGAGAAGATCGCCGACTACTACCCCGGCGTGACAGCGGAGGCCGCCCGCGACGCGGTGTCCTTCGCACTGTATGTGGACAGCTACAGCCCGGGACCGCGCGCTGCCTGATGCGAATTCTCATCGACGAGAACGTCCCGGTGCAGATGCTGGAGATGCTCAGACGGTTGCTCCCCGGGCACGAGGTGCAGCACGTCAGCGAGATCAAGTGGGCGGGGAAGAAGGATCTTGCCCTCCTCCCCGACGCCGCGAAGAGAGGCTTCGAAGCCTTCCTCACCAAGGACGGGCGTCAGCTGGAAGACCCGTTGGAGACGACCGCCATCAAGAAATCCGGCATGCACCACATCCGGTTTAGCCACGGTCACAAAGGCATGGCCGGCCTGGGGCTGGCCATGGGTGCTGTGATCGCCGCCATGCCTCTGATCATCCGTGAACTCGACGCGGCGGAAGGCCAGCAACTCGTCCACATCAAAGGTCTGAACCCCGGCAGCAAGCAGCGGTTCGATCTGGTTGACCCTGTCAAGGAACCGCCTCGCTATTGGCCGCGATAGTCACGTCCGTCGACGCTGCTCGAACGATCTTGGCTGCAAGTTCCACGTCGCATCAACTCCCCAAATGCGCAAGTTACTTGCTCTGCGACGGCGGTATCAGATGGTACATACTGCGACTCCGCACCACATGAGGCACAGCTGAAGCGGGGGGATTTCGGGTGGAGTCGTACGACTTACGTCTGCAGCGCTGGGCAATGCGTTTATGGGCTCGCCACCGTCTCTGGCTCAGGAGATCTGCCCAACAAAGCGGTTGGGCAGGACTACGTAAGAGAGAACTGGACGCGGCCCTGGGAAAGCTGAGTATCCCGTTGGAGGAAGCCGCAAGAGTCCGCGGCGTGCTCAGCTCATGGCATCCGAACTGGGTGGCCTGTGCGCTCGGTGTTGTCGGGGGCTGGATTGCCGCGTGGGCGGGTTGGCGTCTCTCGGTGGTATTGGCGGAGGTCGGTGTCTCACGTCTGCACTGGGCCTGGGGCATGCGGGCGATGGCCCACCTCCGATGGACGGCCAAAGAGGAGAACAGCGCGGCCTTGGACCTCATCGACTGGATGGTCATGCTCGCGGTCATGTCTGGCGTGATCGTCTTGCCTGTGTTTTGGGCCATGCGATGGAGCTCGACGGCTCGCTACCGCCTCGTCCTGGGAGTGATCGATGCGGTCGTGGTCGGAGCTAAGGTACGCGCTGCGCCTCGTGGCAGGGGCCGATCCAGGGCACTGCGGCAGCTGGATCAGAGCTGTCGGCATGTCGAGAAGCGCCTGTTCAAAGTGCACAGCATCGCCGGCTCGGTTTCGCGCCGCTCCTCCAGGCTCCGGCTGATCAAACGGCATGCTGCGTTGGTCGCCGGAGCCCAGCGTGTGGCGCTGCATCAGGTGGACGTCGACCCGGAGCCCGCGCTGACTGAGTTGGCGCGGCTGCAGCTCGTTATCGCCGAGAACCATCTGTACGGCCGACAGGCAGCGCTCTTGCCCGCCGAGCTGCTCCAAGGTGTCCGGCCCGTGTCCCGCCTACGGAACACCTGGCGCGAGTCAGCCCACGTCGCCACGGCGATCTTCGCGGCCATGACTGCCGCAGTCGGCGCCGCGCGCGTTCTGCCATCGATGGGCGTGGGAGAAGACGTGCGTCCGTGGCTGATCCTGGGGGCGGCGGTTCTCGCCGCGACGTTGGTGGCCGGCTGGGGTCGGGTCACCCGCGTCCTCGAACTGTTTCCTGCCTGACGTGGAGCCGCTCGGCTTAGCGCTTCCGCGTTAACCGTGACCCAACTCTGGCTTTGCGTATGTGACTTCGCAGGCATGTCCGACGGTAGTGGCCCAAGTCACACGAAATGCGTCTCAGTATCCGAGACGCTCAGTGTCCGTGATCCCCGTAATGACGCCTGAGGGTCACAGATGGGGTGCCCCACCTGCACTTAGGGCACGCGGAGGGCACGCCACCCCCAAATTGGACTAGACAACAAAGAACCCCCGGGTCATCGACCTGGGGGTTTCAAATGGAGCGGGTGACGAGAATCGAACTCGCACTCTCAGCTTGGGAAGCTGATGTTCTACCACTAAACTACACCCGCGTGAGACGCCGGTTGAACCGGTGTCGGAACGCTCTGTCACTGTACCGCATGTCGGGTCCCCGGTGCTGGGGCCGCGGGGGCCCGGTCGTGTTTCGGAGGGCGGACAGGGCTGCGGGGGGCCGGAGTTGGGGCGTACGGTGGAGGCGTGGAAGAGGGTCTGGGTGGGACCGGAGTGCCGCCTGGAGAGTCGTTCCTTTCATCCCGTAATGTGGCATTTGGCATCCGGCGAGCAGCAGCCGGACGCGGCTCTTGGGGAAGGGACTCATGGACTTGATGGAGCGCACCGTCGTCCGATGTGCCGATGGGCACGTGTTCAGTACCACGTCGTTCCCGATGCAGCAGGCGGAGCGGCTCGGCCCCGGCCGGCTCGTGCGGTGTCCGCGGTGTGCCCGGCTCCGCAGTGTGGTGCTGGTGACCTTGGAGAAGCAGTAGCGGTGACGCGGTAGGCAGTCGCTGGCGCGCGGGTCCGTCCGATTGTGGTCGGTCCGCGCGTCTTGCGTATCCTCGGGGCGTGCTTCTCTCTGACAAGGACATCCGGGCCGAGATCGACGCCGGGCGGGTCCGGATCGATCCCTACGACGAATCCATGGTGCAGCCGTCGAGTGTCGACGTGCGCCTCGACCGCTACTTCCGGGTGTTCGAGAACCACCGCTACCCCCACATCGACCCGTCGATCGAACAGGCGGACCTGACACGGCTGGTGGAGCCGGAGGGCGACGAGCCGTTCATCCTCCACCCCGGCGAGTTCGTGCTCGCCTCGACCTACGAGGTCGTATCGCTCCCCGACGACCTCGCCTCCCGCCTCGAAGGAAAGTCCTCCCTCGGCCGGCTCGGGCTCGTCACGCACTCCACCGCCGGCTTCATCGACCCCGGCTTCTCCGGGCACGTGACGCTGGAGCTGTCGAATCTCGCGACGCTCCCCATCAAGCTCTGGCCCGGCATGAAGATCGGCCAACTCTGCCTGTTCCGGCTCACCTCACCGGCCGAGTTCCCCTACGGCAGCGAGCGCTACGGCTCCCGCTACCAGGGGCAGCGCGGGCCCACCGCCTCCCGTTCCTTCCTCAACTTCCACCGGACGCAGGTGTGAGCGTGGGCGCCGTACGGGAGAACCTGACCTACGACACGTTCGGCGTCGCCGTGCGCGAACTCGCGCAGACCATCGCCGACGACGGCTACGAGCCCGACGTCATCCTCAGCATCGCCCGCGGCGGTGTCTTCGTCGCCGGGGGCCTCGCCTACGCGCTCGACTGCAAGAACATCAGCCTCGTGAACGTCGAGTTCTACACGGGCGTCGGCACCACCCTCGACATGCCCGTGATGCTCGCCCCCGTCCCCAACGCGATCGACTTCTCCTCCAAGAAGGTGCTGATCACCGACGACGTCGCCGACACCGGCAAGACGCTCAAGCTGGTCCGCGACTTCTGCCTGGACACCGTCGCCGAGGTGCGCAGCGCGGTCGTCTACGAGAAGTCGCAGTCGCTGGTGAAGTGCGAGTACGTGTGGAAGCGCACCGACGACTGGATCAACTTCCCGTGGAGTGTCCTGCCTGTAGTACGTAAGTCGGGGGAGCCGGTCACTCCGTCGAAAGAAGCGATCTGACCTGCACCTTCTCCAGGTCCCTGAGAGAGTCCCTCGCTGGATCGGCGGGGGACTCTCTTGCTGTCCCGATACGCGGGCGATTGCTGGGGTTGCGGTACCTGGCTGCTGTACTGCACGATCCCGGCGGGGGTGATCATGGAGCGGAGTGTGCTGGAGTCGCTGTTGGCCGGTGACGACGAGGCGTCCGTGATCGCTCTGGCCACCCTCCGCAGCGGCGCCACCTACTGGGTGGCGGACCGGGCACTACCCGCAGGCCAGCATGCCGGAGTCTTCAATCGCCGTCTTCGGCGCATGCGGCTGCACGGACTCGAACCTCTTGGGCTGGAACGAGCGGTGCAACTCGTCCGCGAACATGGTCGCCCTGTGCGCACAGGGCTGATCGATGCTGCCGATCGAACATGGATGACCCTGCTCTTCCTCACCGAGGACGGCAGCGCACTGGTGGCCTGTGCCGGCTGGCCGCTGCCGCTGATCAGGAAGCCACCGCTCTAGGGGCGAGGTTGGGCGGTTGAGGGCGCGACCTGGGGATTCCCGTCTGTTCTTGCGTGAGAGTGGCACGGCCCTTCGACCTCTCGTACATGCCGGCTGCGCTGAGGGTCCGGGTAAAGAACGTCCCGTCGCAGTCCGGTGGCAAGCGCCGAGACCCGGCCCTTTCTCTCATGTGTCCGCGCCGTCGGGGGTCGGCAGGAGCGCCGCCAGTTCGGCGTCGTCCGGGCGGTGGACCGCCTCGGCCGCCTTGCGCAGGACGGCGCGGTCGACCTTGTCCGCGTCCGCGATCAGATGCACCACTACGGCGTCGACGGGCACCGCGTATTCGTGGCTGCCGCCTGCCTTGCGGTACCAGGCGTCGCCGTCGTGCTCACAGGTGACCGGCTTGTCCGTCACCTCGCCCAGCGGCTGCTTGGGGCAGTTCTCCGCTGTCAGCCTGCCGTGACCTGCGAAGAGGCCGAACTTGGTGGCACCCTTCTCGGACCGGTACGCGGTGACGAACTCGTCCTCGTACTCGCCGACCGACGCCTGGAACACGCTGTAGCCGGAGACCTTGGTGACATAGACGAGTTCCGGCGCCACGCCCCAGCCGCGCGCGGCGGCGTCGAGGTCGGCGCTGTCGGCGGCCGTCCCGCCGTTCTTGTCCGCGTCGCATCCCGTGAGGAGAACTGGCAGCAGGAAAAGAGGGAGCAGCGCACGCGCGGGTCGCATCATGCCCACACCTTTTCGCATGGACATGCCGCAGGAACAACCGATTTCCGGATTCCCCCTGTGTGGTCCCCTGCGAGTTCCCGCTCGATCGGGCACGCCGGGCACGCTCAGCCCTCGGCCCGACCGGGTGCCGTGAGGTCCACCCATGTCCACGGCTTGTGGTTCCACGCACGCACCTCGCCCAAGACGAGGTCGACAGCCGCCCCGCCAGCGGGCAGCTCCTGCGCGAGGTGCTGCACTCCCGGCTCGCTGCTGCGGCGAATCACCAGTGATCGTTGGAGGAACCGTCATTTCGCGAAGCGAAGCGAAGGGATGTGGGTCGGGGACGAGTCGCCGATGAGTTCCGCCGGCCGGGCCGGTCTACAGGGACGTACGCCATCGAGCCACTGACCGGAGATCCGTCATGACCACTTCCCCGCACCCCGGCCGCATGCTGTTCCTGAACATCCCCGTTGTGGACATCGAGCGCAGCAAGGCGTTCTTCGCCCAGCTCGGGTTCGGCTTCAACCCGAAGTTCGCCGACGAGAGCTCCGCCTGCATGCTGGTCGGTGAGCAGGCCTTCGTCATGCTGCTCAGCCGGGAGAAGTTCGCGGAGTTCGCGAAGCTGCCGCTGGCCGATCCCGCCACGCACACGCTGGCGCTGTACTGCTTCAGCGTCTCCTCCCGCGACGAGGTAGACGCGGTCAGCGCCGCCGCGCTCGCGGCGGGCGGCACCGAGGTGGACGGTGCCGAGGACTACGGCTTCATGTACTCGCGCAGTTTCTACGACCTCGACGGCCACGGCTGGCAGGTCATGTGGATGGACCCGGCGGCGGCGGAGCAGGGCCCCGAGGAGTTCGCGGCCGCCGCGCAGGACACCGACACCCCGGCCTGACCCGCCACCGTGTTCCGTTCGAGTCAGCGGGCCGGGGTCACTTCACGTCGACGTAGTCGGTCCAGCCGCTCGTGGGCAGGGTGAGGCTCGTGCCCGCGAACTCGTAGCGGTACGCGCCGTCCGCCGTCGCCTTCACGGTGGCCCTGGCCCAGCCGTCGCTGTCGGTCCTGAGCTTCTTCAGCGTCACGAAGGGGCCGCTCGTGCCCTTGCGGTACTGGAGCAGCACCTGGTGCCCGATGAGGGGCACGTTCTTGTGCTGCGCCCAACTGGCCACGGTCATCCGGGCCTTGACGCTCAGGTTCTGGCCCTTCTTCACCGGCTCGGGGGTGGCGTCGGTCTGGGACATGTAGGTGGGGCGCTTGATGCGGGCGAAGTAGGCGCCCTCCCCGCGGGTGACGTTGCCGTCGCCGTCGACGGCGATGGGGGCCATGTACCAGAGACCGGCGAGGGAGTTGCTGCGGAGGTTGACGTTCGGGTCGGCGGTCAGGAGGGCCTCGCAGTAGGAGGTGAGTGCGTTGATCTTGTGGCACTGGGCGGACCCGGTGATGACCCCGTCGGCCTTCGCCCGGTCCTCGTCTCCGTGCCACAGTTCGAACGACGCGCTCTTGACGCCGGACGGGTCGCTGACGGTCGCGGAGACCGAGAACACTCTCTTCTGCGCGGCCGTGACGCCGACGGTGTAGTCGCGGTCGTGGTTGACGTCGATGTTCCAGAACGTCGAGGCTGAGTCGTCCTGGGCGGCCCCGGCGGCCGGGGCGGCGAGCGCGGCGACGGCCAGGGCGGCGCTGAGGGCGGCGGCGGTCGCGGTGGCGACGGCGGTGCGGATGCGCATGGTGTGGTTTCCCCCCACGGGTGATGCGTCGAGTGGTGACTTCACCCGCATCAGACAGGGGGGTCGGGAGGGAGGTTGTGCGTGATCGCCGAACCGGCCCAGCACTTCATCCGGGCTTCGCCGGGGGTTGGCGGGAACGCCGGCTGTCGGTCAACTTCCGCCGCGCGCCTCTTCCACTTCCACGCAGAAGGGCTCCCGGTACGGAACCGGGAGCCCTTCATCGTGTCGAGGTCCCTAGAACGTGCCCAGCTTCACGATCGACAGCAGGGCGATCAGTTGGATCGCCGAGGCGCCCAGGGCCTTCGGCCAGGGGAGGTCGTGGGAGCGGCTGACCATCATCGTGAGGAGGGCGCCGGCCGCCACCCACGTGGCCCAGCCGAGGGCCTGGACGAAGGTCGCGTCGCCGCCGAAGAACATGGCGAAGATCAGGCGGGGGGCGTCCGTGAGGGACATGATCAGCATCGACAGGCCGACCGTGGGCTGCCAGGCTCCGTCGCCGCCCAGTTGGCGGGCCAGGGTGTGGGTGACCACGCCCAGGACGAAGGACGACAGCACCATCGCCACGGCCGTGATCAGGACGATCGGGACCGCGTTCGCCAGGGTGGCGCTTATGGCGTCCGCGCGGGCGCCGTCGAAACCGAAGACCGCGAGCAGGCCGTAGAGGAACGTCACGATCAGGGCGGGGCCCCACATCGTGTAGTCCCGCATCTGGAGGAAGGTCTGCTGGGGGGCGAGGACGATGCCTCTCAGCAGGTCCTTCCAGTGCAGGCGGGGGCCGACCGGGCCCGCGGGGGCCTGGGTGGAACCCGCGCGATACGTACCGCCCTGGCTGTACGGGTCCTCCCCTACGGCGAAGGCCTGGGTGCTGCCCGGGTTGTTCGCCGCGTACGGGTCCGGGGTGCCCGGGTGGGCGCCCTGGGGGTACCCGCCGCCGTCGCCGAAGTACTCCGGCTCGTCGCCGTAGGCGCCGTTGCCGCCGTTCCCCTGGGACCACTGCCGGCCGCCGCCGCCCGCAGGGCTTCCGTACTGCGGTTGCTGCTGCGGGTACGGCTGCGGCGCCGAGGGGTAGCCGTACGGCTGTCTCTGCGGTGCCCCCTGGGGTGCCGGGGGTGCCTGCTGCCCGTACGCAGGTTGTTGAGGGCGCGCTTGCGGGGCCCTGTTGTCCCGGCCGCCGCGTCCGATCCTGAATCCAGCCACGTCATCGAACGTACCTGGTTCCGCGGAGACACGTGTCGGGCCGGGGGTTTCGGGTGGGGCTTTGCTGCCGAGCTGTGACATCCCCTAAGGGGCGGGCAGGGAGCCGAACTGCGGCGCCCGCGGTGGTGTTTACGCCGGACGCGGAGCCGTGGGCGACCGTGACCATGCCGGTGTTGGTGGGGGTGCCGAGGTCCAGGTCTCAGTCGAAGGCGTTGCCCGGGGGAGGGGCTGGATGCGGGGGAAAGGGTGGGGTTGCTGTGGTCGTGGGGTGTGGTGTGACCGTTGGGCCACTCGCTTCTCAGCCAGTGTCGGGCTTCCACGGCCCGAGTAAAGGGCGCTCCCTGCGGTCGCGTCGGCTGCGCCGATTCCGCTGCGCTCCACCCTTGACTCGGTCCGCTCCAGCCCGTTTCAGAAGCGAGCGAGCGGCCCTGAGGAACGGGTGGCCGACCTGTGAATACCCTTGCCTGTACTGCGTTGCGGGCCGGAGCGGGGGGATGCGCTCGCGTTTGGCCTGCACGCCGGATTGGCTTAGCGGCTACCGGCCGGGCGGCCGGTGGATGGGTGGGTGCTGGAGGCTGGGGGTAAAACTAACCACCGTCGTGGGCTTTGACTGGTTAGAAATGACCCCAGCTTCCAGAGAGGACAGGGGCGGCGGCGGGACGGGAGGCTCGGGAGGTGAGGGCTGTTGGGGCGGGGGGATGCGATCTCGACGCCCGGACGGTCACCTTTTGCGGATCAGCACCCCAGGCGGAGGATCGCTCGGCGGACGGGGCCACCGGCCGGGCCACCACCCGCCCAGTCAAGCCCAGTTAGGCCCAGTCAGGCCCGGCCCGGGCCTGGACCGACCAACTGCCTCAGGCTCTCCCTCCCTGCCCCGGAGCCTTCCTGCTGGCCTGGAGTCCCGTACGGAAGTTCTTCCCGGCCGTTGGCCGTTCTCGCCCAGCCCGACGTGCCGGCGAGGCGGCAGCGCGCCCCCTCATACGGCCCGGAGCTGGCTGTTGTCCTCGTGGGATTGTGCGTCCCACCCGCCCGGTAGCCGCTGAACCCATCCCGCTTGCAGGCCAGACGCGAGCGCATCCCCCCGCTCCGGCCCGCAACGCAGTACAGGCAAGGGCATTCACAGGTCGGCCACCCGTTCCTCCGGGCCGCTCGCTCGCTTCTGAAACGGGCTGGAGCGGGTCGTGTCAAGGGTGGCCCGGAGGGCCATCGCCGAAGGCGACGCGTAGCGCAGCGGAGCGCCCTTTACTCGGGCCGTGGAAGCCCGACACTGGCTGAGAAGCGAGTGGCCCAACGGTCACGTACGAACAGGCGCTCGCTGTCGCTATGACGTGCAGACGTTCTTGAGCTTGGTTGCTGCCGCGTCGATCTTGCTGGAGTCGGGGTTCGTATCGCCGTTCAGGATCGACTTGTTGTAGTCGGAGATCGCCTTGTCGAGGTCGTCGACCGCCTTGTCGACCTTGTTGTTGTCCGAGTTCGCGTCGATCTTGTCGATGTTCTTGTTGATCGTGTCGATGGATTCGTCGGTCTTGGTCGGGTCCTTCGCCGCGTCGATGCCCGCGTTGTGGATCGCCTTGAGGCTGTCGGAGATGGAGTTCCAGTTCTTGAGGCAGTTCAGGGAGTTGGAGGCGTCAGAGGTGTCCGTGGGGTCGCAGGCCGTGAGGAGTCCGGTGGTCAGGGCTATGGCTGCGGCCGTCATGGTCAGGGTGGCCGTACGGCGGTGGCGGCGGTTGGTGGTCGTGGTCCTGGTCATGGGCGTGTCCTTCTTGGTGAGGTTGGAGGGAGAGACGTTGCGGGCGAACTCGTCAGGCCCAGGGCTCTTCCACTCGCGCCTTGGCGGTCGGCGCGCGTCGGGCCGCGACCAGGCCGCCCGCCGCGCCGATGGAGACCAGGCCCATACCGGCGGCGGTCGCGATGCCCTTGATGCCGTCCATGGAGAAGTAGCAGAACGCGGCGACACCGCCGTTGAAGAGGAACAGGAACCATAGCGTCGACGGCTTCGACAGGAACTCCTTGATCTTCGGCTTCTTCGCGATGCGTGAACCGGTGAGCAGCGAGACGGCGATACCGGCGTAGGTGGCGACGTTCTTCGCCGTGCCGTCCAGCACCGCCCCGGAGGCCGTGCTCGCGGCGAGGCCGCCGACGAAGAACGACCACAGCAGCAGGTTGGCGATGAACGACTTCACGGTGGAGAGCAGCGACTTCACGGGAATTCCTCGGGGGAGTTAGGGGACGTGATCTCTGCCCTCTACGATTCCGTCGCGCGCTCGCCGCCACGAGGGACCGCTCACCCGGATCCATGGTGTAGCGCGCTACACCATGGCGCGGACGGCGGACGGTACGACGACGCCCCGCACCCTCCGGTGAGGATGCGGGGCGTCGTCGTAGCGGACTGGCTGGTTGTTACTTCACCGGCTGGGGCTCCGGGGCGTTCTCCGGTTCCGCGGTGCCTGCCGGGGGTTCGTCCTCCGCCGGGGTCTTGACCGAGTCGAGGAGCAGTTGGGCCACGTCGACGACCTGGATGGATTCCTTGGCCTTGCCGTCGTTCTTCTTGCCGTTGACGGAGTCGGTCAGCATCACGAGGCAGAAGGGGCAGGCCGTGGAGACGATGTCCGGGTTCAACGACAGCGCTTCGTCGACGCGTTCGTTGTTGATGCGCTTGCCGATGCGTTCTTCCATCCACATGCGTGCGCCGCCGGCGCCGCAGCAGAAGCCGCGTTCCTTGTGGCGGTGCATCTCCTCGTTGCGCAGGCCCGGGACGCTCGCGATGATCTCGCGCGGGGGCGTGTAGATCTTGTTGTGGCGGCCCAGGTAGCACGGGTCGTGGTAGGTGATCAGACCTTCCACCGGGGTCACCGGGATCAGCCTGCCCGCATCGATCAGGTGCTGGAGGAGCTGGGTGTGGTGGATGACCTCGTAGTCGCCGCCGAGCTGCGGGTACTCGTTGCCGATCGTGTTGAGGCAGTGCGGGCAGGTCGCCACGATCTTCTTCGCCGACCTGGGCTTCGCCGACTCCGGCACGACCTTGCCGTCGTCGTCCAACTCCTCGCCGAACGCCATGTTCAGGGCCGTGACGTTCTCCATGCCGAGCTCCTGGAACAGCGGCTCGTTGCCCAGGCGGCGCGCGGAGTCGCCGGTGCACTTCTCGTCGCCGCCCATGATCGCGAACTTGACGCCCGCGATGTGCAGGAGCTCCGCGAAGGCCTTCGTGGTCTTCTTCGCGCGGTCCTCCAGGGCGCCGGCGCAGCCGACCCAGTACAGGTACTCGACCTCGGTGAGGTCCTCGATGTCCTGGCCGACGACCGGGACCTCGAAGGCGACCTCCTTGAGCCACTCCAGGCGCTGCTTCTTCGCCAGCCCCCAGGGATTGCCCTTCTTCTCCAGGTTCTTCAGCATCGTGCCCGCCTCGGACGGGAACGCGCTCTCGAACGC
>NZ_JAENRY010000383.1 GCF_016612545.1 Streptomyces sp. MBT65
TCGCCGCGTGCCTGGACCCGGACGTCAACGGGGTTCCGCCCGTGATGGAGCTGGAACTCCCGGCCCACGGCGAACTCATCGGCCACGAGCCGCTGCTCCAGCTGCTCAGCGCGCTGATGGGCCCCGACTTCGTCTTCCACCACCTGCACAGCGACCGGCAGCGCCCGGACGTCCCGGGCAAGCCCTGGCACCACGACTACGAACAGCGGCCGCAGACCGACCGCGCCCACGCGATGATCCACACGCTGCACTACCTGGACGGCCTCGACGCCGGCACCTCCTCGCTCGTCGTACTGCCCGGCTCGCACCTGGAGGTGGCCGAGAAGGACGCCTCCGCCGGACAGCGCGGCAAGGACCGCTACTTCGTCGACGCCTCGTACTGCGAGGTCGGTCCCGCCTGGCTGCCGGTGAAGCCGTACTGGCGGCACCTGCTGCGGCGCGCGCAGGAGCTGGGCCTCGACCACGGCACCTGGCCGGAGCTGTTCGCCGAGCGCCACTTCGCGGAGTACGTCCGCCCCGCCTGAGCGGCGCCCGCCCCCAACCCGAGGAGTGCTGTCATGTTGTATGCGGGAATTGCGTGGGACGGCGACGGATACGAGGTCGACGTGGTCGACGAGGCGGGCCGGTCCGCCGTGCCGCCGGCGCGGTTCGGCGCGGACCGGGTGCCGGAGCTGATCGACCGGCTGCGCGGGCTGCCCGGGCAGCCGCCGGTCACGGTGGTGGAGAGCACCAACGGCATCCTCGACGGCCGTCTGATGGCCGCGGGCCTCGCCGTCCACCGGGCGGACCCGCACCTGCTGCCGCCGCGGCCGGGGTTCGGCTCGGTGCCCGCCGCCGCGATCGCCCGGGCCGCCGCCCGGGCGCCGTCCGCGCTGGCCCGGCTGGAGCGGGCGCGCGGCACCCAGACCGGCCGTGAGCCGGAGCTGGCGGAGTGGATCGCCGGCGCGGCGGCCGAGACCGCGGAGCTGACCGCCGCGGGCCGGTGCCTGAGCCACCGCGGCCGCGACCGCAGGGAGATCGCGCTCACCTTCGACGACGGACCGCAGCCGGAGAACACCGGGCGCGTCCTGGACGTCCTCGAACGCTACGGCGTACCGGCGACGTTCTTCTGCGTGGGCATGAACGCCCGTGCCCACCCCGACCTCCTGGTGCGGATGCGGGAACAGGGACACGGGTTCGGCAACCACACCTGGTCGCACCCGTTCCTGCCCGAGCTGACCCGGCCGCAGCTCCGGGAGCAGATCGAACGCACCCAGGAGGCGATCACGGAGGCGGCCGGAGTGCCCGCGCCGGCCCTGTTCCGGCCGCCGTACGGGGCCCGGACGCCCCAGGTCCTGGACTGGATCGCCGAGTCGGGGCTGCGGATCGCGCTGTGGGACGTGGTGCCGGACGACTGGTCGATGCCGGGTGCCCGGACCGTCTCGGACCTCGTCCTCGACCAGGCGCGCCCCGGCTCCGTCGTCCTGCTGCACGACGGCGGAGGCGACCGCGGCCAGACGGTGGAGGCACTCCCACCCATGATCGAGGGACTGCTGGAGCGCGGCTACCACTTCACCCTCGTCGACGAGCCGACCCCCGCGAGGGCCTCGGCGGCCTGACCGCCGGGCCCCACCGAACACCGACGGCCCGCACGACCTCCTTCCTTCCGGGGGCGTGCGGGCCGTCGCCGTCTGCTCCGCCTGGAACACGGCCTGGATGCACCCGGCGAACGATGGGATCGGGCACCGGCCGCCTTTGCGGGACCGGTCGGCGAGCATGGCGAGTTGGGCAGCGGCGGACGTTGCCGAAACCGCGCGGTGCGCCCGCGATTGCTGGGCGGGCTTTCGGCCGTGCGGGAATCGCCTTGCGTGGCCTCTTTCTGGGGGTGGTGTGGGTGGTCGTCGTCGTGTCGCACGTCCCGCGTGGTGCGCCCGCGACGGCGGGGCGGGTTTTCGGCTGTCCCGGGAACGGCCTCGCGCGACCTCCTTTTTTTCGGGGGCGGTGCTGGTGGTCGTCGTCGCGTCGCGCGACCCGCCCGGTACGCCCCCGGTTGCCGGGCAGGCCTTCGGCCGTGCGGGAACTGCCCCGCACGACCTCCTTCCTTCCGGGCGGGCGTGCGGGCCGTCGTCGTAACGTCGCAGGAGCGGGAACCGAGCGTTTCGCCCGCCACCGCCAGGCGGTTCCTCGGCCGTACGGGGATCGCCCCGCCGGACGCGCGGGCGGGGGTCACACCCTGCGCAGGCCGGCCGTGAGGGTTGCGGCAAGGAGGATGAGCAGGCCGCCGAGTGTGGTGCGCAGGCCCAGGCCGCTCGCGCACCAGCCGACGAGGACCGGGCCGATCAGCAGGCCGCTGTACGTCATCGTGTTGATCTTGGCGAGGGCGTCCGCCGTGCTCGCCGTGCCCATGTCCTCGCCGCCGTGGCCGACGGTGCTGAAGATGACCGGCACCAGCACGGAGAGCCCGAGGCCGAGCAGGGCGAAGCCCGCGACGGCGATCGCCGCACCCGGGGCGAGCACGACCACCGCCAGGCCGCCGACGGCGACCGCGCCGCTGCGGGTGACCAGCGTGCGGGCCCCGTACCGCCCGTGCAGCCGGTCCCCGACCAGCCGGCCGCCCGCCTCGCAGGCGCTGAACGCGACGTAGGCGAGGGAGGCGGTGGCGAGGGAGGAACCGAGGCCGTCGTGCAGATAGATGCCGCCCCAGTTGCCGACGACCCCGCTGCACACCAGGACGACCGTGCCGGTCGCGCCGAGCAGCAGCAGCCGGGGTGACCACCCGGTCCAGGTGCTGGAGCGGCTCGTGCGCTCGCCGCCGGCCGCCGTGCGCCGCCCGGTCCGGTCGGCCGAGGCCGGCAGCAGCTGCCGGCCCGCCGCCAGGGCCAGCGCGACCATGACGGCGCCCACGACCTCGTAGTGCGCGGTGACGGAGAGGCCGGCCTTGATCGCGGCGCCGCCGAGCAGCGACCCCGACGCGGAGCCGATGCTCCACGCGGCGTGGCAGCTGTTCATGATGTGGCGGCCCGTCGTCTTCTCCACCGCGATGGCGTGGCTGTTCATGGAGACGTCGATGACACCGTCGGCCGCGCCGAACACCGCCAGCGCGAGGCCGAACCACACCACGGAGCCCGACCGGCCCGCCGGGACGAACAGGACGAGGGAGAGCGGCAGCGCGAGGGCCGATGCCCGTACGACGGGCGAGCTGCCGAAGCGCGCGACGAGCCCGCCGGTCGCCTGCATGGCCAGCAGTCCGGTGACGATGGGCAGCATCAGCAGCATGCCCAGCTCGCCGTCCGAGAGCCCGAAGTCGGACTTCCAGAGCGGGATCTGCACGAAGTAGCTCGCGAAGACGAATCCCGTCAGGAAGAACGGCCCCCGGGACGCCAGGCCGACCAGCCGCGGGGCTCCCGAGGCGGCTCCCGCGGCGCCTCCTTCCACGGCCGTCTCCACCCTGCCGCCGGCTTCTTCCGGCTTGCCGTTCTCGGCGTTCGTCATGTCGTCTCCAGCTCGTCGACTCGCTGCGGCATCCGCGGACAACTCCATTCAGGCACACTATTGCCAAGTTGGGCAACATTCGGTCACACTCCAGGCATGACTGATCTGAAGTTCAGTGTCGTGATCCCTTACAAGCAGCGGCTGGACAACATCCGTCTCGTCCTCTCGGCGCTCGCCGAGCAGTCGATGGACCGCTCCGACTTCGAGGTCCTGATCGGCGCGATGGAGTACGCGCCGGAGTTCGTCTCCGTGGCCGGCGAGTTCACCGACCGGATCGACGTCGTGTCGATCCTGTCCGCCGACGAGTGGAACCTCTGCCAGGCCCGGAACCTCGCCCTGCGCCAGGCCCGCGGCCAGGTGACGCTCATCCTGGACGCGGACATGGTGCTGCCTCCGCACTTCCTCGACAACCTCTACGACCGGCATTACGCCCATGGGCAGAACGTCTGCGTCCTGGGCCAGATGATCGGCTACGACGACGTCGTCGAGACCGATGTCGAGCATGTCGAGGCGGCCCCCTTCAGCCACTACCGGGAGGTGCTCGCCGGCCTGGAGGAGCGCGACGAGGTGGTCATGGACGACCGCTGGAACGCCGACCAGCGCCAGGCGTTCGCGGCCTTCCCCTGGGTCTTCGCCCGCGGCGGCCTGGTGGCCGTCCCGACCGCGACCGTCCAGGAGCACGGGATCACCTACGACGTCGGGTTCCGCGGCTGGGGCCCCGAGGACCAGGAGTGGGCGCTGCGGGTCGCCCTGACCGGCACGCCGATCGTGCTCGGCCAGGAGGTGTACGGACTGCACCTCCCGCACCTGCGCAGCGTCGCGGACAACGGCCGCACGGCGTGGCTCAACAACCGCTACTACCTGGCCAAGTGGCCCCGCCTGGAACTCGAACTCGCCCTCGCCTTCGGCTGGTCGGAGACCGCCCGGATCCTGCCCGGGGTACGGGCCGAACTGGCCGCGGCCGGCGAGCGGCTGGGCCTCGGCCCCCGCTACGGACTGGGCGCCGTGCGCGGCACGGTCGACGGCCGCGCCGTCGTCGTCGTCGGCGCGGCCGTCGACCGCGCCGCCGGGACACCCGGACCCGAGACCG
The DNA here is from genome assembly GCF_016612545.1 of Streptomyces sp. MBT65. GTDB lineage: Bacteria > Actinomycetota > Actinomycetes > Streptomycetales > Streptomycetaceae > Streptomyces. The sequence goes on from NZ_JAENRY010000383.1 coordinate 4,562, forward strand.
CCGCCCTGTTCGACACCCGCTCCCCCCTGACCGTCCTGCCGCTGGCCGGCTTCGCGCTGCCCTACGCCGACGGTGAGATCGAGGAGTGCCATGTGCTGCCGCCGGTGGCCGGGCTCGACGCGCGCTACCGGGACGCCGTCCTGCGCGAGGCGGAACGCGTCGCCCTGAAGGTCTCGACCTCGGCGGGCACCGAGCCGCGCTGAGCGACGCCCCTGGGCCGTGTCCCCGAAGTCCCGCCCCCAGTGGGGTGCCCCCAGCCCCGCGACGCCCGGCACGCTCCCCCAGCCTTCGGCCGCACACACCGGACGCCGCTGAGCCCGCCCTTCGGCCGGGACGACGGGACTGTGCGGACACGCCCCAGGCCAGCCCCTCCCGGCGACGTCCGGGTCCCACGACCTCCGCGGATCGGAGTACTCATGTCCCGTACGCTCGAAGCGGCCACCAACTGGGCCGGAAACATCACGTTCGGCGCCGCCCGGTGGCATCGGCCGCGGAGTCTCGACGAGCTGCGGCGGCTCGTCGCGGGCAGCGACCGTATACGCGCCGTCGGCAGCGGCCACTCGTTCAGCGCCGTCGCCGACACCCGCGGGGACCTGGTCCGGCTGGACGGCCTGCCGCCCGCGGTCGAACTCGACCCGGCGGCCCCGGCCGTCACCGTCTCCGCCGGCCTGCGCTACGCGGACGTCATCGCCCCGCTCGAACGCGCCGGTCACGCCCTGGCCAATCTGGCAGCTCAGGCTGTGGCCGGACCGGGCGGGGCCGGTGGCGCCGCTGCAGGCGACGGCGATGTGCGGGAGCGTGGCCACCGGCACCCACGGGTCCGGCGACACCCTGCGCTGTCTGGCCGCGTCGGTCCGGGCGCTGCAACTGATCGGCCCCGAGGGCGACGTGACCGAGCTGAGCCGGGACACCGACCCGGACGTCTTCCCCGGCGCGGTGGTGGCCCTCGGCGCGCTCGGCATCGTCACCCGGCTGACCCTCGACGTCGAGCCGAGCTACGCGATGGCGCAGCGCGTCCATGTCGCGGTCCCGCTCGACGAGGTGGCGGCGGACTTCGACACGGTGTCCGGCGCGGCCCACAGCGTCAGCGTGTTCACCGACTGGGGCGGCGCGTTCGCCGAGGTCTGGCTCAAGCGCAGGACGGACCGGCCCGACCCCGGCTGGGACGGCGGCCGCCGGGCCGAGCGGCCCATGAACCCCGTCCCCGGAATGCCCCCGGAGTTCAGCACCCGCCAGCTCGACGAACCGGGCCCGTGGTGCGAGCGCCTGCCGCACTTCAGGCCCGAACTCACCCCGGGGGCCGGCGAGGAACTGCAGTCCGAGTACTACCTGCCGCGCGCCGCGGCCCCCGCCGCCTTCGCCGCGCTGCGGAGCCTGGGGCCGCGCCTCGCCCCCGCCCTGCACATCGCGGAGGTGCGCACGGTCCGCGCGGACGACCTGTGGCTGAGCCCCGCCCGCGGCCGGGACTCCGTCACCTTCCACTTCACCTGGGTCAGGGACCTGGACCGCGTCCGGCCGCTGATCGCCGCCGTCGAGGACGTCCTGCTGCCGCTCGGCGCCCGCCCGCACTGGGGCAAGCTGACCGCGCTCACCCCGCGGGAGCTGGCCGCGCTGCACGAACGGCTCGGCGCCTTCGCGCGGTTGGTCCGCGCGTACGACCCGGCCGGCAAGTTCGGCAACGACTTCACGGACGCACTCCTCGGCACCGGGTGACGTCCCGCGAAGACGGCTGTGGCCCACGGGGACTCCCCTCCCCGTGGGCCACAGCCCTGCCCCCGCCGGGCCGCCGTCACCAGCGGTCGTGCACCAGGGCCCTGATCCGGCGGTCGTAGATCTCCTCGATCGACTTGGTCGTGAGCGGGGGAAGTCCGGGCAGCCCCGCGGCCTCGGAGTTGGCGCGGGCCTGCTGCCGGGTGCGCGCGCCGGGGATCACCGTGGTCACGCCGGGCTGCTGCACGACCCAGCGCAGCGCCGCCTGCGCCGGAGTCGTGCCGTCGGGCACGAGCGCCGCGAACTCGGCGGCCGCTTCGACACCCACCTCGTAGGGGACGCCGGAGAACGTCTCGCCGACGTCGAAGGACTCACCGTGGCGGTTGTAGGCGCGATGGTCGTCGGCGGCGAAGACCGTGTCCCGGCGGTACCGGCCGGAGAGCAGCCCGGAGGCGAGCGGGACGCGGGCGACGATGCCCACACCGGCCGCCCGGGCCGCGGGCAGGACGCGCTCCAGGGGTTTGCGCCGGAAGGCGTTGAGGATGATCTGCACACTGGCCACATGGGGCCGGGCGATCGCGGTCAGCGCCTCCTCGCAGGTCTCCACGCTCACCCCGTACGCCGCGACGCGCCCCTCGTCGACGAGCACGTCCAGGGCGTCGTACACCGAGTCGGCGGAGAGGACGGGCGTGGGCGGGCAGTGCAGCTGGACCAGATCGAGCGTGTCCACGCCCAGGTTGGCGCGCGAACGGTCCGTCCAGGAACGGAAGTTGGCCAGGGTGAACTCGTCCGGGTGCTGCGGGGCGCGCCGCCCCAGCTTCGTCGCCACGAGGATGCCGTCCGCGCGCGAGGGGCCGAGCCGCCTGAGGAACGAGCCGATGAGCCGCTCGCTGCGGCCGTCGCCGTACACGTCCGCCGTGTCGAGGAACGTCACGCCCGAGTCCACGGCGGCGCCGAGGACGGCCAGTGCCTCGTCCTCGTCCACCGCGCCCCAGTCGGCGCCCAGCTGCCAGGTGCCGAGCCCCACCACCGAGACGCTCCGACCGATCCTGCCGATTTCCCGTTGTTCCACGAGGACCACCTTGTGAGAGCCGTTGCCACCGAAGCTTGTTGCCAGCCATTTTGGCAATTGAATTGCCTAGATACAATGAGTACAGTCAACTCATTGCCAATGAGGTCCTACAGGGTGGCAACCCGGACTGGAGGCGGCGTTGACGCACATCGCCGGCACGACTGTTCTGCTCACCGGCGCGACCGGGGGCATCGGACGCGCCCTCGCCCACCGGCTGGCCCGCGCGAACGCCACGCTGGTGGTGACCGGGCGGCAGCCCGAGGCGCTGGAGACCCTCGCCGCCGAGGTCGGCGCCAGGCCCGTCGTCGCGGACCTCGCCGACCCCGACTCGGTGGCCCGGCTCGCCGCGCACTGCCCGGACGTGGACGTGCTGGTGGCCAACGCGGCACTGCCCGCCAGCGGCGACCTCCTCGACTACACCCCCGCGCAGATCGAGCGCGCCCTCGCGGTGAACCTGACCGCACCCGTCCTGCTGTCCCGGCTGCTCGCCCCCTGCATGGTGGCGCGGGGACGCGGTCATCTGGCCTTCGTCGGTTCCATGTCCGGCAAGGCCGCCACCCCGTACTCCTCGCTCTACACCGCGTCCAAGTTCGGCCTGCGCGGCTTCGCCCACAGCCTGCGCCTGGACCTCCACGACACCGGCGTCGGCGTCTCCCTCGTCCAGCCCGGCTTCGTCCGCGACGCGGGCATGTTCGCCGCGACCGGCGCCGAGGTGCCGAGCGGCGTGCGCACCGTCTCGCCCGACGAGGTGGCGGCCGCGGTCGTCCGGGCCGTCGAGGACAACCGCGGCGAGATCAACATCGCCCCGCTCGAACTGCGCCTGCGCTGCGCCCTGGCCGTCCAGTTCCCGGACTTCGCGGCCCGCTCCCACCGGCACGCCGACAGCGACCCGACGGTCCACCAGGTGATCGAGGCCCAGCGCGCCTCCCGCTGACCGGCCCATGTCCGCACGCACGACACCCCCCTGACCGTGTCTCAGGTCAGGAGGGTGTGAGAGCGGTAGCGGAGGGATTTGAACCCTCGGTGACTTGCGCCACACTCGCTTTCGAGGCGAGCTCCTTCGGCCGCTCGGACACGCTACCGAGAGAGACCTTACAACAAGGTGGGGTGTGGTTTGAAATCGGTAATCGGACCCCGCCACCGATCCCGCTACCGGCCGCGGAAGAACTCCGTGAGGACGTGCGCGCACTCCTCCGCGAGCACGCCCTCGATCACCTCGGGGCGGTGGTTGAGCCGCCGGTCCCGTACGACGTCGAAGAGCGAGCCGGCCGCGCCCGCCTTCTCGTCGCGGGCGCCGTAGACGACCCGGTCGACCCGGGACTGCACCAGCGCGCCCGCGCACATCGTGCAGGGTTCGAGGGTGACGACCAGCGTGCAGCCCGAGAGCCGCCACTCACCGAGGTGCGCGGCGGCCCGCCGGATCGCGAGGACCTCGGCGTGCGCCGTCGGATCGCCGGTGGCCTCGCGTTCGTTGTGCCCGGTGGCGAGCACGGTCGTACCGTCCGGGGACAGCACGACCGCGCCGACCGGGACGTCGCCGCCCCGGGCGGCCGCTCCGGCAGCGTCGAGGGCGAGCCGCATCGCGGCCCGCCAGCGGTCGCGTACCGGGTCCGGGGTCCCTTCTGTGCGTGCTGCGGTCAGCGGACGGTCTCCAGGACCTCCGAGGCCCCCAGGGCCTCGGCGATGGAGCTCAGGGCGTCGTCGGCGTCGAGGAGCCGCAACTCCTTCTCGCCGACGCCCAGATCGTCCAGGATCTGGCTGTCACCGACGGGGCTGTGCGGAACGGCCTCGGCCGAGGAGGTGCCGTCCTCGTCGTCCTCCTCGGTGTCACCGTCCTCGGTACCGTCGAGGTCGAGCGAGTCCAGATCGACATCGTCGTCGGCGTCCGGATCCCGTCCGAGCAGCTCGTCGGTGAGCAGGATCTCGCCGTACGAGCTGCGGGCTGCGGCAGCTGCGTCCGAGACGTAGATCCGAGGGTCGTCCTCGCCGTCGATGCGGACGACGCCGAACCAGGCGTCCTCCTGCTCGATGAGCACCAGCACCGTGTCGTCCTCGGGCGAGGCTTCACGGGCCAGTTCGGCCAGATCCGACAGGCTCTCGACATCGTCGAGCTCTGTGTCGCTCGCTTCCCACCCGTCTTCGGTGCGCGCGAGCAGTGCGGCGAAGTACACCGTGACTCTCCCACTGGTCATAGGTGTGCCGGTTGGGGGTCCCCCCGGCGGAGGTTACGGGCGGGGAGAGCTCGTGCTCCGAGCCCCACCCACTCGGAATCGTGGCAGAAACAAGGCGTTCAGGGGACGTCTTCGGCTCCCTGTGTCCGCCCGTTTTGATCGACCACCAGCGGGATCGTACGCGCCGATCGCCCTGCACACGCACCCGGTTGGCCTTACAAGCTCCTGTGAGACAGGTCTCGACTACCAGCGGAACGTGCGCATACGCATGGCGTGGCGAAGCCGGGCGACCTTGGCGCGCCGGGGCTGGACGCGGTCGCGCAGCTCGCGCGCCTCGGCCAGATCACGCAGGAACTGGGCCCGGCGCCGTCTGCGCTCGGCCTCGGTCTCCCGGCTGTCGTTCCGCTGCGACGGGTCCTCGTGGGACTCACGGTCAGGCATCGCTCACCACCTCGGTCCGTCCCACCCACTTTCCCCCGGACGGGCGGTTTGATGCCAGTCCGGGTGGAATCGCGGCCGGTGGGGGCCGTTGTCGCGACCGGTCGGAGCGGGGCCGCGGCAGCCGCGGGGCCCGGCTACTGTTGTGGACATGCGTCTCCACGTCGTCGACCACCCCCTGGTCGCCCACAAGCTCACCACGCTGCGCGACCAGCGCACCGACTCCGCGACCTTCCGCCGCCTGGCCGACGAGCTGGTCACCCTGCTCGCCTACGAGGCCACGCGGGACGTGCGCACCGAACAGGTCGACATCACGACGCCGGTCGCCTCGACCACCGGCGTCAAGCTGTCCTACCCGCGCCCGCTGGTGGTGCCGATCCTGCGGGCCGGCCTCGGCATGCTGGACGGCATGGTCCGGCTGCTGCCCTCGGCCGAGGTCGGCTTCATGGGCATGGTGCGCAACGAGGAGACGCTCCAGGCCTCCACGTACGCCACGCGCATGCCGGAGGACCTCTCCGGCCGCCAGGTGTACGTCCTGGACCCGATGCTGGCCACCGGCGGCACCCTGGTCGCCGCGATCCGCGAGCTGATCAAGCGCGGCGCCGACGACGTGACCGCCGTGGTGCTGCTCGCCGCCCCCGAGGGCGTCGAGGTCATGGAGCGCGAGCTGGCGGGCACCCCGGTGACGGTCGTGACGGCCTCGGTCGACGAGCGCCTGAACGAACACGGCTACATCGTCCCGGGCCTGGGCGACGCGGGCGACCGGCTGTACGGCGCGGCGGAGTAACACCAGCTCAGCATCGGGCCGATGGCCACCGGACGGCTCAACACCCGCTCACTGTCCGGCCGATGGCCACCCGAGCGCTCAATACCCGCTCTCCGTCCGGCAGTTCGACACCGGACCGCTCAACACCTGCTTACGGTCCGGCCGATGGCCACCGGACGGCTCAATACCCACTTTCCGTCCGGCCGATGGCCACCGGAGCGCTCAACACCCGCTCACCGTCCGGCAGTTCGACGCCGAACAGATCAACACCGGATTCCCGTACGGCTCTTACCCGCCGTACGGGATTCTGCGTGTGCGGCGGCCTACGGCTACGAGCACGCCTTCGGTGAAGCCGAGGCGCCGGCCGTCGGTGCGGCGGCCCCGTTCAGCGCGGCCAGTGCCTTGTCGGCGGCGGCCTTCGCCGTGAGGTTCTTGAACGCGGTGCCGATGATCAGGTCGACGGTGGTGCCCTTGCGGGTGGCCTCGGTGCGGCGCTCGGCGCCGGTGAGCTGGGTGGCGAGGACGGGCAGCGAGGTGTCGAGCGAGGCGGCCGGTCCGAGCAGCACGCCGGTGCCCTTGACCTTCTTGTCCCACTGCGCGGACGCGTTGCCCACGTCGCCGATCCGGAAGCCGCGCTTCTTCAGCTCGTCGGCGGTCGACTTGGCGAGACCGCTGCGGGGCGTGGCGTTGTAGACGTTCACGGTGATCTGGGCGGGCTTGGGCACCGCGGCGGCGTCGGCACTCGGTGACGGGCTCGCCTTGGTAGCGCAGGCGGCCTTGGAACCGGAGGCCGAGGCCTGCTTGCCGCCACCGGTGAAGACGTCGATGAGCTGCAACGTGCCCCACCCGCCCACACCCACTACGGCGACGGACGCGACCATCATGAGGACAAGCCGCCCGCGACGCCGCGGACGGCGCATGCGCGGGTATTTGTCCCCCGTGATCCGGTACTGGCCGCCCATGCCTGGGGGAGTCAGCATGCTCATGAGCGCAGCGTAGTGCGCCCGGGCGACGATGCCTACTAGATGATCATTCGACAGCGCCGAGACCAACCCGAAAGGGCGAACCCCGGGTCAGCACCGGCGAGTGAGCCGAAGGGGCTTTGGCGCCCCGGAGGCGAACCGAGCCTCAAAAAAGGGGGCTGCGGCTCAGTCCAGTTCGAGTACGCGCGCGTGCAGGACCTGGCGCTGCTGGAGGGCCGCGCGGACCGCGCGGTGCAGGCCGTCCTCCAGGTACAGGTCGCCCTGCCACTTCACGACGTGCGCGAAGAGGTCGCCGTAGAAGGTCGAGTCCTCGGCGAGGAGGGTTTCGAGGTCGAGCTGGCCCTTGGTCGTCACGAGTTGATCGAGGCGGACCGGGCGCGGCGCGACATCCGCCCACTGCCGGGTGCTCTCCCGGCCGTGGTCGGGGTACGGCCGGCCGTTTCCGATGCGCTTGAAGATCACACGGAAAGCCTACCGGTCATGACGTTCCGGGCGCAGCCATGGAGACGGAGTGCGACGCTGGAAAAGATGCCGCAAAGCCGGGCAAAAAGGGAACCGAGGCCTGATATGAGTGACAGCGAGACGATCGCCGCCGGGTACGCCTTCACAGGACCTGCACTCGACCTGGGCGCCCTGCTGTGGGAAGGGGCCCCGCTGCCCGACGCGCAGATCCGCATCCCCCTCCCGATGCTCAACCGCCACGGCCTGGTCGCGGGCGCCACCGGCACCGGCAAGACCAAGACCCTCCAGCTCATCGCCGAGCAGCTCTCGGCGCAGGGCGTGCCGGTGTTCCTCGCGGACGTGAAGGGCGATGTGTCGGGCATTTCGGCACCGGGCACCTCGAACGACAAGGTCGCGGGCAGGGCCGTCGAGGTCGGGCAGCAGTGGACGGCGACCGGATTCCCGGCCGAGTTCTACGCCCTGGGCGGTATTGGTCACGGCATCCCGGTCCGGGCCACGATCACCGGCTTCGGCCCGGTGCTGCTCTCCAAGGTCCTCCAGCTCAACCAGACCCAGGAGCAGTCGCTCGGCCTGATCTTCCACTACGCCGACACCAAGGGCCTGGAGCTGATCGACCTCAAGGACCTGCGGGCGGTCGTCACCTTCCTGACCTCGGACGAGGGCAGGCCGGAACTGAAGAACATCGGCGGCCTGTCCACCGCCACGGCCGGTGTGATCCTGCGCTCCCTCACCGCCTTCGAGGCGCAGGGCATGGCCGACTTCTTCGGCGAGCCCGAGTTCGACACGAGCGAGCTGCTGCGCACGGCGACCGACGGCCGGGGCATGGTCTCGGTCCTCGAACTCCCCGCCGTCCAGGACAAACCGCAGCTCTTCTCGACCTTCCTGATGTGGCTGCTGGCCGACCTCTTCCACGACCTCCCGGAGGTCGGTGACGCCGAGAAGCCGAAGCTCGTCTTCTTCTTCGACGAGGCGCATCTGCTCTTCAACGACGCCTCCAAGGCCTTCCTGGACTCGATCACGCAGACCGTCCGCCTGATTCGCTCGAAAGGGGTCGGCGTCTTCTTCGTGACCCAGACCCCGAAGGACGTACCCGGCGACGTCCTGGCCCAGCTCGGCAACCGCGTCCAGCACGCGCTCCGCGCCTTCACCCCGGACGACCAGAAGGCGTTGAAGGCAACGGTGAAGACCTTCCCGAACTCCTCCTACGACCTGGAGGAGATCCTGACGGGCCTGGGCACGGGCGAAGCCGTGGTCACGGTCCTGAGCGAGAACGGCGCCCCGACCCCCGTCGCCGTCACCCGCCTCCGCGCCCCCGAGTCCCTGATGGGCCCGATCGACCCGACGACCCTCGACGCGGCGGTCAAGTCCTCGTCCCTCTACGGCCGTTACGCACAGGCTGTGGACCGCGAGTCGGCGTACGAGAAGCTGACGTCCCGCCCGCAGCCGCAGGAGACACCGAAGGCGGCCGCGAAGAAGTCTCCGGCCAAGGAGGACGAGTCGATGGTCCAACAGGTCGTCGGCAGCGGGATGTTCAAGTCCCTGGCGCGTTCCGTGGGCACCCAGATCGGCCGCGAGATCACCCGCTCCCTCTTCGGCACGGCCCGGCGGTGGCTAGCGCTTCCGCCGGGCCGTGCCGAAGAGGGA
>NZ_JAENRY010000384.1 GCF_016612545.1 Streptomyces sp. MBT65
CCGGGCGCGCCCGGCGCGGTCAACAGGCTCCGCACGATCCGCCCCTTCGTCGCCTTGTTGAAGTGGCTGACGACCTTCCGGGTCGGCGCGTGCAGCACCCGTACGGTCGCCGTCCGCCCCGCGACCTCGCCCTTCGGCTTCCAGGCCGCCGCATACGCCGAGGACCGCAGATCCAGCACCAGCCCGCTCCCCGCGACCTCGGGCAGCACGGCCGCCATCGGCGCCCGCCAGTGCGCGCCCAGCGCCCCGAGCCCGGGCAGCCGTACCCCCATCGAGCAGCGGTAGGTCGGAATGCGGTCCGTCACGCGGACCGCGCCCCACAGCCCGGAGAACACCAGCAGCGAGCGCGCGGCGCGCTTCTTCGCGGCGGTGTCCAGCGAGGCCAGGTCGAGGGCGTCGTAGAGGACACCCGTGTAGATCTCCCCGGCGGGTCGCGCGCCCGCGGTCCGCAGGTCGACGTTCTTGGCGATCTCGCCGCGCAGTCCCTCGCTCAGGCCGAGCACCTCGCGTGCCTTGTCCTCGTCGGCCGCGCACAGGTCGACGAGTTCGTCGAGGACGGCCGCGCGGGCGTCGGCGAGGCCCGGCAGCGAGAGCGACTCCGGCTTGAGCGGGGCACCGCGGCCGGCGGAGGCCTTGCCCTCGGAGGGCGGCAGCAGGACGAGCACGGTGGTTTTCTCCTTACGGTGGGTGCTGCGCCAGCGTAAAGGGTGCGGGCCCGCGGATTGTGCCTACGCTCGTGTCATGCCCAGCCGCCGCATCCGGGTGACCGGCACCCCCGAAGCCCCGCTCCGCGCCGCCCTCACGGCCCTGCGCACCGAACTCGGCGTCCCCGAGACCTTCCGCCCGGAGGTCCTGGCGGAGGCGGAACGGGCGGCGAAGGCCCCCGCGCCGGCCGAGCGCGAGGACACGACCGACATCCCCTTCCTCACCATCGACCCGCCCACGTCCATGGACCTGGACCAGGCGATGCACCTGTCCCGCAGGGGGACCGGTTTCCGGGTCCGGTACGCCATCGCCGACGTCGCCGCCTTCGTCGCCCCCGGCGGGGCGCTGGACGCGGAGGCCCACCGCCGCGTGACCACCCTCTACTTCCCCGACGAGAAGACCCCGCTGCACCCGCCCCTGCTGAGCGAGGGCGCCGCGAGCCTGCTGCCGGACACGACCCGGCCGGCGGTGCTGTGGACGATCGACCTGGACGCGGACGGCCGTACGGTCGCCGTGGACGTCCGCCGCGCCCTGGTCCGCAGCCGGGCCAAACTCGACTACGCGACCGCGCAGCGGCTGATCGACGCGGGCACCGCGGAGGAGCCGCTCGCGCTGCTCAAGGACATCGGCGAGGCGCGCGAACGGCTGGAGGTCGAGCGCGGGGGCATCTCCCTCAACGTGCCCGAGCAGGAGATCGTCGAGCACGACCACACCTACGAACTCGCCTACCGCGCCCCGCTCCCCGCCGACGGCTGGAACGCCCAGATCTCCCTCCTCACCGGCATGGCCGCCGCCGACCTGATGCTCAAGCACGGCACGGGCGTCCTGCGCACCCTGCCCGCCGCCCCGGACGGCGCGGTCGGCCGCCTCCACCGCACAGCCCACGCCCTGCACATCGACTGGCCGCACCACGTGTCGTACGCGCAGCTGATCCGCTCCCTCGACCCGCACCTCCCGCACCACGCGGCCTTCCTCCAGGAGTGCACGACCCTGCTCCGCGGCGCGGGCTACACGGTCTTCCGCGACGGCAACCTCCCCGCCGTCACCACCCACGCGGCCGTCGCCGCCCCCTACACCCACTGCACAGCCCCGCTACGACGCCTCGTCGACCGCTACGCCGCCGAACTCTGCCTCGCTCCCGACGCCCCGCCCGCCTGGGTCCTGGCCGGCCTAGACGCCCTCCCCAAACAGATGGCCGACGGCACCCGCCTGGCGGGCACCGTCGAGCGCGAGTGCGTCGACATCGTCGAGGCCGCGCTGCTGAAAGACCGCGTGGGCGACTTGTTCGACGGCTACGTGGTGGACGTCGAGGAGCGTCAACCGACCGTGGGAAAGGTCCAGTTGGACACCCCGGCCGTCGTCGCCCGCCTCGAAGGCGGTACCACCCCACTCCCGTTGGGCGAACGCCTGCGCGTCCGCCTCACCCAGGCGGACCCGGGAACGTCGAAGGTACGCTTCGCGCCCGCCTGACCGCTTCCACGAGAGTCTCTACGACGCGGTCGGCGTCGTCGGCGTGGAAGTGGACGGTGCGGACCTCCCGTTGGCGGCCGAGGAACGTGAAGTGGGTGAGCGGCTCGGCGAGTTGGAGGGTGATGGAAGTGCGGAAGCCGACGGGGAGGTCGAGTTCGCCGTCGGACCGGCGCCGGGCCACCCGCAACTCGCCCTCGGCGGAGGCGATATGACCCAGCGGGACGATCACGTCGGCGCGGACGGCCCGCCGGAGCCGTAGATCACGCGTGTCCAGCAGGTGCGGGCGGGCGAGCGAGGACGCGTGCAGGGCGGCGACGGACGCGACCGCGCAGACGCCCAGGACCGGCACCAGTTCGTGGAGCACCGGCCAGTGCCGCAGCAGCACCGACATGGTGAGTGTCTCCAGCGCGCACGCGAGCGCCGACCCGGCCACCAGGGCCCGTCCGCGCCCGCGCATACCCGAACACCCGCCCGCCGCCTGCCCAGTTGGTCCTCATGGGGTCAGTGCAGATGCTGCCGCCGCGTCAGTGTCAAGCGCCAAGCGGCGCGCCGAACCACAGCCGCAGCGCGTCCGCCGGATCGTCCTTCGTGCCGTCCGGGTCCGCCGCCCACGCGGTGATTCCGTCCGGGCGCACCAACAGCCCGGCCAGTTCCGGGTGTTGGGGGCAGGTGGTGGTGAGGACGTCCACCACACCCTCGTAACCGGCCGCACGGGCCCGGAGTTCGGGGTCGTCCGTGAGGTCGAGGAGGAGGGCGCGGCCGGTGTGGAGGTGGTCGCCGAGGCGGGTGCCGTCGGCGAGTTCGAGGTCGGGGGCGCTGCGACCGGTCAGCGGATGGGCGCCGGGGAGGTCGTAGTGCTGCCAGGCGCCGGAGATCCGCCGGACGAAGTACGTGGTGCCGTCGACCGTCCCCGCGAGGTCGCTGATCACCCCGCGCAGGGCACGGGCGTGCGCGTCGGGGCGCATCACCGCGATCTGGGCGCGGGTCCAGTCCAGCACCCAGGCGCCGATCGGATGCCGTTCCGCCGTGTAGGTGTCGAGGAGTTCGGCGGGCGCCCGGCCGCTGACCACCAGGGCGAGCTTCCAGCCGAGGTTCATCGCGTCCCCGACACCGAGGTTGAGCCCCTGCCCGCCGAACGGCGAGTGCACATGCGCCGCGTCGCCCGCGAGCAGCACCCGGCCCGAGCGATAGGTCTCCGCCTGACGGCAGTTGTCGGTGAACCGGGTCGCCGTGTGCAGCTTGTGCACGGTGACGTCGACGCCGGTCACCCGACGCACACTGGCCTGCAACTCCTCGGTGGTGAGCGGGGATTGACGGTCGGCGGGCGGCCCGTCGAACTCGATGCTCACGATCCGTCCGGGCATCGGGCCGTACGTGTACATCCCCGCGTCGGTGGCGTTCCAGCCGTTCCGCAGTCCTTCCGTCCCGGTCAGGTCGGCGATCGCCTGGTAGCCGGTGATCTCCGGTGCGGTGCCCGGGAACGGAACCCCGGCGAGCTTGCGCACGAGGCTGCGGCCGCCGTCGCAGCCGACCAGCCAGCCGGTGCGGACGGACTGCGGCGCGGAGTCATCGGTGCGTGTGAGGTGGACGGTCACGCCCTCCTCGTCGGTGTCGAAGCCGGTCAACTCGACCTGCCTGCGCACCTCTACGCCGAGTTCGGCGGCCCGTCGGCCGAGCAGCCGCTCCAGCGGGGCCTGCGGGACGAACCGTCCGACCTCGCCGGGCGGACCGACCTCCGCGAAGGCGGGGTCCGACGCGTCGAGGAGATCGGCGCGCAGGGTGATCCCGGCGAAGTGGCCGGCCGACTTCGGCGGCGGGGCGGTCCCGTCACCGCGGGTCTGCGTCCGCAGGAACTCCTTCATACCGTTCGCCGTCTCCTCCTGGACCTCGGTCAGCGCGGGCAGCAGCCCCCGCCGGTAGAGGGCGACGGCGGTGAGGGTGTTGATGCCGCCCGCCTTGACGGTCTCGTCCACCTCGGCCAGCCGCTCCGCGACCAGCACCCGCGCCCCGCCGAGCCGCAGCTCACAGGCGAGCAGCAGCCCGATGGGCCCGGCGCCGGCGATGACGACGTCGTAGTCCCCGTGCATGTCCATGTTCGTGTCGGTACTCATGGGTAGATTGTAGTCACTAAAAAATTATGTTGGCTACACTGTTCCCGTGAGTGAGAACGAGAGCGGGTATGGGAACGCGGCCGAGCTGCCGCTGAGGGAGCGCAAGAAGCGGGCCACGCGGCAGCGGATCTCGAACGTCGCCTCGGCGCTGTTCCGGGAGCGCGGCTTCGAGCAGGTGTCGGTGGCGGAGGTCGCACGGGCCGCCGAGGTGTCGACGATGACCGTCTTCAACTACTTCCCGCGCAAGGAGGACCTGTTCCTCGACCGCATCCCGGAGGCCGTCGAGGTGTTCAGCGGGGCCGTACGCCACCGCGCCCCCGACGAGACCCCGCTCGCCGCGCTCCGCCGCCTCGCCCTCGAACTCCTCGACCGGCGCCACCCGTTGGCCGGCCCCGACCGCGGATTCCCCGACTTCTGGGAGGTCGTGGCCGACTCGCCCGCCCTGCGCGCCCGGGGCCGCGAGGCGCTGGAGGAGATCGAGAACGCCCTCGCCGAGAGCATCGCGGAGACGGCCCCGGACACCCTGGACCCCGCCCTGACCGCGGCCCTGACCGTCGCCGCGTACCGCACGGTCTACGTCACCACCGCGCGCCGCGTGTTCGCGGGGGAGCCGGCGGAGAGCCTGGTGGACGACCACCGGGCGCGGGTGTGCGCGGCCTTCGACGCGTTGGAACGGGCGCTCACCCCGGCATGACACACGGCCCCGGCGCGTTGCACCCTGTGGAGGAAAGGGGGTGCGGCCGGTGGGCGCACGTGAGCAGGCACTGTGGACGAGGGCGAGACTGGGCCCCTGCGGCCCGCCCCTCGACCTCCTGACGGCCAGCTTCGACCGGCATGTCTACGCCCCGCACGCGCACGCCGAGTTCACCATCGGCGTCTGCGTCGGCGGCGCGGAACTCATCGACTACCGCGGCGGCCACATCCGCACCGGCCCGGGCTCCATCGTCGTACTCGAGCCCGGGGAAATGCACACCGGCGGCCCGGGCAGCACCACCGACGGCTACGCCTACCGGGCCCTCTACGCGGACCCGGCACTCCTCACGGACGGCATCCTCGGCACGGGCGTCCCGCACTTCCGCGAACCCCTCCTCGACGACGCCGAACTGGCCGTTGCCCTGCGCACGGCGCACACCCAACTCAGCGTCTGCCCGGACCCGTTGGAGGCGGAGTCCCGCCTCCCGTGGCTCCTGACGGCCCTCGCGCGCCGCCACTCCACGTCCCGCCCGGCACCGGACCTGACCGTGGGCGCGGCCTGGGTGGCACACGCCGTACGGGACCGCCTCGCCGACGAACTGCTGACCCCGCCGTCGCTAGCGTCCCTGGCGGCGGACTTCGGCCTGTCCCGCTACCAGCTCCTGCGGGCCTTCCGTACGACGATGGGGATCCCGCCGTACGCCTGGCTCGCCCAGCACCGGGTGACGAGGGCCCGCTGCCTGCTTGAGGCGGGCGGGCGCCCCGCCGAGGTGGCGGTCCAGGTGGGCTTCGCCGACCAGGCGCATCTGACGCGGTGGTTCCGGCGGGTGCTGGGGGTGACACCGGCGGCGTACCGCAACAGCGTTCAAGACGGCGGGCGCTGACCGGTCCGACACTCGCCGTATGACTGCACGCGGCTGGTTCCTGTTCTCCCTGATGGGAGTGGTGTGGGGCATCCCCTACCTGATGATCAAGGTGGCGGTGGACGCCCCGCTGTCCCCGTCCATGGTCGTCTTCACCCGCTGCGCCCTGGGCGCCGTAATCCTGCTCCCATTCGCCCTACGACAGGGCGGCCTGACCCGTGTGGTCCGCTCGCACTGGCGCCCGATGCTGGCTTTCGCGTGCATAGAGATCATCGTCCCGTGGTTCACGCTGACGGACGCGGAACGCCACCTGTCCAGCTCTACGGCGGGCCTGCTGATCGCGGGCGTCCCGATCGTCGGCGTGCTGATGGCGCGCTTCTTCGGCGCCACGGAGCGCTTGGGCGCCCGGCGGATGGCGGGCCTGGGTCTTGGCCTGGCCGGGGTCACGGTCCTCACGGTCCCGCATCTGACGGGCGGCGACGCGCGCTCGCTGGCGGAGGTGCTGCTGACGGTGCTCGGCTATGCGACGGCGCCGCTGATCGCGGCCCGCTACCTGAAGGACGTCCCGACGCTCCAACTGACCGCCCCCTGCCTGGCGTTGGCGGCGCTCGTCTACGCCCCGGCGGCAGCTCTGACCTGGCCGTCCTCGGTCCCGTCGCCCCAGGTCCTGGCGTCCCTCGCCGGCCTGGGAGTGATCTGCACGGCGGTGGCGTTCGTGGCGTTCCTGGAACTGATCAAGGAGGTCGGCCCGACGCGGTCGACGGTGATCACGTACGTCAACCCGGCGGTGGCGGTGGCGGCGGGGGCGTTGTTCCTGGG
>NZ_JAENRY010000385.1 GCF_016612545.1 Streptomyces sp. MBT65
TTCGGCGGGTACTGCGGCCGCGGGGGCCGCAGCGCCCACGCCACCGGCCCAGGCCGCACCCGTAGCCCCGGCCCCGGCTGCTCCTGCTGCCGCACCCGCGGCTCCGGCGGTTCCCGCGCCGGCAGCGGCCGCTCCGGCCCCTGCGCCGGCTCCCGTCGCCGCTCCGGCCCCCGTGAAGGCCGTTGCCCCGGCTCCGGCCGCCCAGCCGAAGAAGGCCGAGCCGGCGACCGAGGCTCCCTCGGGACCGGAGTTCGTCACGCTGCGCGGCCCCGCCGCCGCGGTCGCGAAGAACATGAACGCCTCGATCGAGGTGCCCACCGCCACGTCGGTGCGCGCGGTCCCGGTCAAGCTGCTCTTCGACAACCGCATCGTCATCAACAACCACCTGAAGCGCGCCCGGGGCGGGAAGATCTCCTTCACCCACCTCATCGGCTACGCGATGGTGCAGGCCATCAAGGCCATGCCGTCGATGAACTACTCCTTCCAGGAGAAGGACGGCAAGCCGACCCTGGTCAAGCCGGAGCACGTCAACTTCGGTCTCGCCATCGACCTGGTGAAGCCCAACGGCGACCGCCAGCTCGTCGTCGCCGGCATCAAGAAGGCCGAGACGCTGAACTTCTTCGAGTTCTGGCAGGCCTACGAGGACATCGTCCGCCGCGCCCGCGACGGCAAGCTGACGATGGATGACTTCACCGGCGTCACCGTCTCGTTGACCAACCCCGGCGGCCTCGGCACGGTCCACTCGGTCCCGCGTCTGATGCCCGGTCAGTCGGTCATCATGGGCGTCGGCTCGATGGACTACCCGGCGGAGTTCCAGGGCACCAGCCAGGACACCCTGAACAAGCTCGGCATCTCGAAGGTCATGACGCTCACGTCGACCTACGACCACCGGGTCATCCAGGGCGCCGCCTCCGGCGAGTTCCTGCGGATCGTCGCGAACCTCCTGCTCGGCGAGAGCGGCTTCTACGACGAGATCTTCGAGGCGCTGCGCATCCCGTACGAGCCGGTCCGCTGGCTCAAGGACATCGACGCGTCGCACGACAACGACGTGACGAAGGCCGCCCGCGTCTTCGAGCTGATCCACTCCTACCGCGTGCGCGGCCATGTCATGGCCGACACCGACCCGCTGGAGTACCGCCAGCGCAAGCACCCCGACCTGGACATCACCGAGCACGGCCTCACCCTGTGGGACCTGGAGCGGGAGTTCGCGGTCGGCGGCTTCGCCGGCAAGTCCCTGATGAAGCTGCGCGACATCCTCGGCGTGCTGCGTGACTCGTACTGCCGCACCACCGGCATCGAGTTCATGCACATCCAGGACCCGAAGCAGCGCAAGTGGATCCAGGACCGCATCGAGCGCTCGCACTCCAAGCCGGAGCGCGAGGAGCAGCTGCGCATCCTGCGCCGCCTGAACGCGGCGGAGGCCTTCGAGACCTTCCTCCAGACGAAGTACGTCGGCCAGAAGCGCTTCTCCCTCGAGGGCGGCGAGTCGGTCATCCCGCTCCTCGACGCGGTCATCGACAGCGCGGCCGAGTCGCGCCTCGACGAGGTCGTCATCGGCATGGCCCACCGAGGCCGCCTGAACGTGCTCGCGAACATCGTCGGCAAGTCGTACGCCCAGATCTTCCGGGAGTTCGAGGGCAACCTCGACCCGAAGTCGATGCACGGCTCCGGCGACGTGAAGTACCACCTGGGCGCCAAGGGCACGTTCACCGGCCTGGACGGCGAGCAGATCAAGGTCACCCTCGCGGCGAACCCGTCCCACCTGGAGACGGTCGACCCGATCATCGAGGGCATCGTCCGCGCCCGCCAGGACATCATCAACAAGGGCGGCACGGACTTCACGGTCCTGCCGCTCGCCCTGCACGGTGACGCGGCCTTCGCGGGCCAGGGCGTGGTGGCCGAGACGCTCAACATGTCGCAGCTGCGCGGCTACCGCACCGGCGGCACGATCCACATCGTCATCAACAACCAGGTCGGCTTCACGGCGGCCCCCGAGTCCTCGCGCTCGTCGATGTACGCGACGGACGTGGCGAGGATGATCGAGGCCCCGATCTTCCACGTGAACGGCGACGACCCGGAGGCAGTGGTCCGCGTGGCCCGCCTGGCCTTCGAGTTCCGCCAGGCGTTCAACAAGGACGTGGTGATCGACCTCATCTGCTACCGCCGCCGCGGTCACAACGAGTCGGACAACCCGGCCTTCACCCAGCCCCTGATGTACGACCTGATCGACAAGAAGCGCTCGGTGCGCAAGCTGTACACCGAGTCGCTGATCGGTCGCGGCGACATCACCCTCGAGGAAGCCGAACAAGCCCTCCAGGACTACCAGGGCCAGTTGGAGAAGGTCTTCACCGAGGTCCGCGAGGCGACCGCCCAGCCGGGTGCCGCCCCGATGTCGGACCCGCAGGCCGAGTTCCCGGTGGCGGTCAACACCGCGATCTCCACGGAGACCGTCAAGCGGATCGCCGAGTCCCAGGTCAACATCCCGGACAACTTCCACGTCCACCCGCGCCTGCTGCCCCAGCTCCAGCGCCGGGCGACGATGGTCGAGGACGGGACGATCGACTGGGGCATGGGTGAGACGCTGGCGATCGGCTCGCTGCTCCTTGAGGGCACGCCGGTCCGCCTCTCCGGCCAGGACTCCCGCCGAGGCACGTTCGGCCAGCGCCACGCGGTCCTCATCGACCGCCAGACGGGCGAGGACTACACCCCGCTCCAGTACCTCTCCGAGGAGCAGGCGCGCTACAACGTCTACGACTCGCTCCTCTCCGAGTACGCGGTCATGGGCTTCGAGTACGGCTACTCGCTGGCCCGCCCCGACGCGCTCGTGATGTGGGAGGCGCAGTTCGGCGACTTCGTCAACGGCGCGCAGAGCGTGGTCGACGAGTACATCTCGGCGGCGGAACAGAAGTGGGGCCAGACGTCCGGCGTCACGCTCCTGCTCCCCCACGGCTACGAGGGCCAGGGTCCCGACCACTCCTCGGCTCGCGTGGAGCGCTTCCTGCAACTCTGCGCCCAGAACAACATGACGGTGGCGATGCCGACCCTCCCGTCGAACTACTTCCACCTCCTGCGGTGGCAGGTGCACAACCCGCACCACAAGCCGCTGGTGGTCTTCACCCCGAAGTCGATGCTGCGCCTCAAGGCCGCGGCGTCGAAGGCGGAGGAGTTCACGACGGGTCAGTTCCGCCCGGTCATCGGCGACGCGACGGTGACGGACCCGGCCGCCGTCCGCAAGGTCGTCTTCGTCACCGGCAAGCTGTACTACGACCTGGAGGCCGAGCGCGCCAAGCGCGGCACGACGGACGTGGCGATCATCCGGGTCGAGCGGCTGTACCCGTTGCCGGGTGCGGAGCTCCAGGCGGAGGTCAACAAGTATCCGAACGTCGAGAAGTACCTGTGGGCGCAGGAGGAGCCGGCGAACCAGGGTGCGTGGCCGTTCATCGCGCTGAACCTGATCGACCACCTGGACCTCGCGGTCGGCGCGGACGTGCCTCACGGTGAGCGACTGCGGCGGATCTCGCGTCCGCACAGCTCGTCTCCGGCGGTCGGCTCCGCCAAGCGGCATCAGGCTGAGCAGGAGCAGTTGGTGCGGGAGGTGTTCGAGGCGTAGGTCTCGACACGTCCTGGTTGTACGTACGGTGGGTCCGGCTCCGAGCCTTTGCGGCTTGGGGGCGGGCCCATTGGCGTGTCAGTAGCCGGGGGCGGGTCACAGAAAACGGCGAGGTGACGGGCCCAAGCGGCTTCGGGGGCACGGCGGGTGGCGCTGTGAGCCCTCAAGTAGCAGACCTGGGCGATGAGTTCACGGGCGGTGCGGGTCTGCCGCAGCAGGTCTTCGGCCCGCCCTCCTGACATGTCCTTTCCCAGGGCAAACTTCTCGCTGCCCCACACCAGGACGAGGCGCCAGCCGTAGCCCGCATAACCTGGAGGTGTCAGACCCACGCCTTCAGGAGATTCCCCCGTGTACTTCACCGACCGAGGCATCGAAGAACTCGAAAAGCGACGCGGCGAGGAAGAAGTCACCTTCGAGTGGCTCGCCGAGCAACTGCGGACCTTCGTCGACCTGAACCCGGATTTCGAGGTCCCGGTGGAACGCCTGGCGACCTGGCTGGCGCGACTGGACGACGAGGACGACGAGGAGTAGTTCCTACGGTTCCTGGTCCCTACGGTTCTCGGTCTCCACGGCGGTCCCGGCGCCGGTGTCAGTCGCGGGGGCCTACGACGCCGTAGACGAGGCCGAGCGTGCCGTGGGCCAGGAGCAGTGCCCCCGCGACGATCCAGCCTCCGCTACGGCGTCGTAGGCCCCAGATCGTGAGCGGGTGGCCGGCCGCCGTCTGGGCCAGGGCGAGGGCGCGTGCCCTGGGGGTGCCCGACCAGGGCATCCAGGGGCCGAAGCGGCTGCTGTCGACCGCGTCGAGTTCCGCGCGGACCGCCTCGCGCCGGCCCGCCCGCTCGATCTGCCGGGCGTCCGAGTGGACGCGGGCGGTCTCCCGGAGACGGTCGGCGGGTTCGCCGGGAGTGAGCCAGACATAGCCGACGGGACGGCGGAAGCCCGAGGCCGGGGTGTAGCCCGCGTGGTCGGCGTCCCACCGCAGGGCGAGTACGGCCAGGGGACGCGCCGACGGCGAGCGCGGTGGCCCAGCCGGTGAGGACGCGGTCGACGGGTTCGTCGCCGCGCAGCCAGGGCTCCCTTCGGGGACGAACACGCTCCAGTCGTCGCCCGCGCCGGTCAGCGGCATGCGTTCGTGGAGGGGGTGGGCCCCGTCTGGGCGACGGACTCGGGGGCGGCCCGGCAGAGCAGCAGCGCGCCCGGGGTGGCGCCCGTCCGGTGTCCGGTCCGCGGCTTCTCCGTCGACATGGGTCACACGCTTGGGCAATGCGCCCCCGTTCCCACCGTTTGTTCGATGTCCGGCGCCCGGCGCCCGAACCCTTCGCCGATCACCCGCACGAGTGTCTTGACTTTCCGCATCCGCGATATATCGTGTTTCTCGGGATACGCGATATGGCGCGTCACGTCCCGTCCGGTTCGGCCGAGGAGGTCTGCATCATGTCCGAGTGGTCCGTCGCAGAGCCCAAGAAGCTCACGTTCGACGAGCCCGTGAGCGATCTCCATGTGCGCATCGTCAACGGAACGGTGAACGTCGTGGGGACGGACGAGGGTTCCGCCCGCATCGAGATCTCCGAGATCGACGGGCCACCGCTGGTGGTGACCCAGGAGCACGGCACGCTGACGGTGGCGTACGAGGACCTGCCCTGGAAGGGCTTCCTCAAGTGGCTCGACCGGAAGGGCTGGCGGCGCAGCGCGGTGGTCTCCCTGGCCGTTCCCGCGAGCACCCGGGTCGAGGTCGGGGTGGTCGGCGCGGCAGCCGTCGTCTCCGGGATCAGCGGGCCTTCGGTGGTGCGCGGGGTCACCGGGGACACCACTCTCGTCAGTCTCTCCGGGTCGGTCCGCGCCGAGACGGTCTCGGGGAACCTGGAGGCCCAGGCCGTCACCGGCGACCTCCGCTTCAACTCCGTCTCCGGCGATCTCACCGTCGTCGAGGGCTCGGGACCCTCCGTGCGCGCCGAGTCGGTGAGCGGCTCCATGATCGTGGACCTCGACCCGGACGGCCCGACCGACGTCCGGCTGACCAATGTCTCGGGCGAGATCGCCATCCGGCTGCCGCATCCGGCGGACGCGGACGTCGAGGCCAACACGGCGAGCGGTTCGATCTCCAACGCCTTCGACGGACTGCGGGTGCACGGCCAGTGGGGCGCCCACAAGATCACCGGCCGGCTGGGCGCGGGCACGGGGAAGCTGCGCGCCACCACCGTCTCCGGCTCGATCGCGCTGCTGCGGCGGCCGGTGGCGGAGGACGAGGGCGAGGGCGCGGACGGGTCTTGGGAGGCGGATACGAAGGAGCACTTCCAGGGCGAGGGGCCCCTCCAGGACACCGGCAAGGACACCGGCCAGGAGAGCGGACGGGAACCTGCGGACGGGGCTCAAGGCGACTCGGGGGACAATTCCGTTTCCGGCCCGGGTGATGCTTCCGGCACCACCCCGGCCGACGGCACGACCGACAAGAAGGTGCTCTGACATGCCTCCCGTCTTCGCCCACGGCCGCCTCCGCCTGTACCTGCTGAAGCTGCTGGACGAGGCCCCCCGACACGGCTACGAGGTCATCCGCCTCCTGGAAGAGCGTTTCCAGGGGCTGTACGCGCCCTCGGCGGGCACGGTCTACCCGCGGCTGTCCAAGCTGGAGGCCGAGGGCCTGGTCACCCACACCACCGAGGGCGGCCGCAAGGTGTACGCCATCACGGACGCCGGCCGCGCCGAACTGGCCGACCGCAGCGGCGAGTTGGCCGACCTGGAACTGGAGATCCGCGAGTCCGTCGCCGAACTGGCCGCCGAGATCCGGGCCGACGTCCGGGGCGCGGCGGGAGACCTGCGCCGCGAGATGCGCGCGGCGGCGAGCGAGGCCCGCCAGGGGGCCGGGACCGGGCGCGGCCGGCCGGGCGAACACGACAGTCCCGCCGGGGACTTCACGGACTTCGGTGACAAGGAGTCGTGGCGCGCCGCCAAGGAGGAGATGCGCCGCGCCAAGCAGGAGTGGAAGGAGCAGGCCCGGCGTGCCAAGGACGAGAGTCGCCGGGCCTGCTCCTTCCACTCC
>NZ_JAENRY010000386.1 GCF_016612545.1 Streptomyces sp. MBT65
CGCCCGTCCCCGGACCGCCCTGCGCCGGACCGCCCTGAGCCTGACCGCCCGTCCCCGGACCAGCCTGCGCTGGACCGCCCGTCCCCGGACCGCCCTGCGTCGGGCTCACCCGCTCCAGTTCCCTCGTCTCCGGGTCCTCCGTGTCGAGCAACCGGACCGCGTGGCGGCCTAGTTGGGCGACCAAGGCGCCCGGTAGCCATGGGTCGCGGGAGCGGCCGCCGGATACGGTGTCCTCCGCGCCCGTGCGGTCGAGGATGCGGTTGAGGGTCGGGCGGGTGGCCGGGTCCTTGCGGAGGCAGTCGCGGACGAGGTCGGCGATGCCCTCGGGGACGCCCGACAGATCGGGTTCCTCCTGGGCGATGCGGAACATCAGGGCGTGGACACCGCTGTTCGCGGCGCCGAAGGGAAGCGTGCCGGTCGCGGCGTAGGCGAGGACGGAACCGAGGCAGAAGACGTCGCACGCCGGGGTGATGCGGTCGCCCCGCACCTGTTCCGGCGCCATGAAACCGGGCGAGCCGACGAGTGAGCCGGTGCGGGTGAGACCGTCGCCCGCCTGGGTCTCCAGGGCGCGCGCTATGCCGAAGTCGATGACGCGGGGGCCGTCGATGGTCACCAGCACGTTGGACGGCTTGAGGTCGCGGTGGACGATGCCGGCCGCGTGGATGTCCTGGAGCGCGTGCGCGAGACCGGCCGCGAGGATCCGTACCGAACGCTCGGGCAGTGCACCATGGTCGCGGCCGACGACCTGTTGCAGGGTGGGCCCGGCGACGTACCCGGTGGCCACCCACGGCACCTCGGCGTCGGTGTCCGCGTCCAGCACGGGCGCCGTCCAGTGGCCGCCGACCCGCCGCGCGGCCCGCACCTCCTGGCGGAACCGCGCCCGGAACTCCTCCTGCGCGGCGAGGTCCTCGCGCACCAGCTTCACGGCGACCGTGCGGCCCCGGTCCGAGCGGGCCAGGTACACGTGCCCCATGCCACCGGCCCCGAGCCGGGCCAGCAGCCGGTACGCCCCGATCCGCTGCGGATCGGCCGCCCCCAGTTTCTCCACGACCGCGCCGCCTCCCCTGACGTCCCCGGGCACGCCCCGGTCACTCGGTCGTCGCGCCCCTGTCGTGCCCCTGTGCTCCGCGACAGACCGAGAATAGTGCGGGGAATCGACCAGACGGACGGGCCGGTGTCTACGGTTCCGTAACGGGAGACCCACCCACCCTCCACAGGCTGGGGTCTCTCCTAACCGGTCACCGGCATGAACAGTGGTTAGTTTCGCCCCCAGCTTCTCTGGACAACCTGTCGCGGAAACCCGGCGACCACAGACAGGACGCCGATACCGTTTCCGCATCGCGGACATTTACGCTCACCCGCATGACCCCTCAGCCCAACCCCCAGGCCGGCGCCGCCGTGAAGGCCGCGGACCGTGCGCATGTGTTCCACTCCTGGTCCGCGCAGGAACTCATCGACCCGCTCGCCGTGGCCGGCGCGGAGGGGTCGTACTTCTGGGACTACGACGGCAATCGCTACCTGGACTTCACCAGCGGGCTCGTCTACACGAACATCGGCTACCAGCACCCGAAGGTCGTCGCCGCGATCCAGGAGCAGGCCGCGACGATGACCACCTTCGCGCCCGCCTTCGCCATCGAGGCGCGGTCCGAGGCCGCCCGGCTCATCGCCGAGCGCACCCCGGGCGACCTGGACAAGATCTTCTTCACCAACGGTGGCGCCGACGCCGTGGAGCACGCGACGCGCATGGCCCGGCTGCACACCGGGCGGCCGAAGGTGCTCTCCGCCTACCGCTCGTACCACGGCGGTACGCAGCAGGCGATCAACCTCACCGGGGATCCGAGGCGTTGGGCCAGCGACAGCGCCTCCGCCGGGGTCGTGCACTTCTGGGCGCCCTTCCTGTACCGGTCCCGTTTCTACGCGGAGACCGAGGAGCAGGAGTGCGAGCGCGCGCTCGAGCATCTGGAGACGACCATCGCCTTCGAGGGGCCGGGCACGATCGCCGCGATCGTCCTGGAGACCGTTCCGGGCACCGCCGGGATCATGGTCCCGCCGCCCGGTTATCTCGCCGGCGTCCGGGAGATCTGCGACAAGTACGGAATCGTCTTCGTCCTGGACGAGGTGATGGCCGGGTTCGGGCGGACCGGTGAATGGTTCGCGGCCGATCTGTTCGACGTCGTACCGGACCTGATGACCTTCGCCAAGGGCGTCAACTCCGGCTATGTGCCGCTCGGCGGCGTCGCCATCTCCGGCGCGATCGCGGACACCTTCGGCAAGCGCCCCTACCCGGGCGGCCTGACGTACTCCGGGCACCCGCTGGCCTGTGCCGCGGCCGTCGCGACGATCAACGTCATGGCCGAGGAGGGGGTCGTAGAGAACGCGAAGCACCTCGGTACGACCGTCGTCGAGCCCGCGCTGCGGGCGCTGGCGGAGCGGCACCCGAGCGTCGGGGAGGTGCGCGGGGTCGGCATGTTCTGGGCGCTGGACCTGGTGAAGGACCGGGAGACGCGCGAGCCGCTGGTGCCGTACAACGCGGCCGGTGAGGCGAACGCGGCGATGGCCGCGTTCGGAGCCGCCGCCAAGAAGCAGGGGCTGTGGCCCTTCGTCAACATGAACCGCACTCACGTCGTGCCGCCGCTCAACGTGAGCGAGGCCGAGTTGAAGGAAGGTCTCGCGGCGCTGGACGCGGCGCTCTCCGTGGCGGACGAATTCACGGCGTAATTCACCGCACAATTCGACGCCGAATACGCCTCTTAGTACCCGGAATGGGCGGGTCCGTTCAACCGGTGCCCGCATCCGGGCAGGAGGGGAACCCGAACGCGTAAGGTGGCGTGCTCGTAGACATATACGAGTACGCCATCGAACGCGACGAGGGAGACGCTCCGACGATGCCCGGAAGCAGCGGCAGCGGCGCCGTGACCCGCAGCACCCTGCGGCAGCAGATCGCCGACGCGCTTCGCGACGAGGTCCTGGCCGGCCGGCTCCAACCCGGGCAGGAGTTCACGGTGAAGGAGATCGCCGAGCAGTACGGCGTCTCCGCGACCCCGGTCCGGGAAGCGCTCGTCGATCTCTCCGCGCAGGGCCTGCTGGAGGCCGACCAGCACCGTGGTTTCCGCGTCCACGAGTACTCGGTGGCCGACCACCGCGGCATGATCGAGGCCCGCGCCCTGGTCACCGAGGGCATGTTCCTGGCCCTGTCCGGCGGCCACCCCGTCTTCGACCGCACCGAGGACCCCCGTACGGTCGCCGCGCTCGCCGGGGTGCGCCGCCGCGGCGAGGAGGCGCAGCGCGCCGCCGACGCCGGTGACCTCACCGTGCTGATCGGCTACGACCTGCGCTACTGGCGCGAGCTGAGCACCATGTTCGGCAACCCCTACCTCGGCGACTTCCTGCACCGGCTGCGCGTCCAGTCCTGGGTGTGCACGGTGCAGCATCTGCGCCGACTGACCGATCTGCGCGGGCAGTTGTGGTCCGAGCACACCGACCTGGTCGACGCCCTGGCGCGCCGCGACACCCCGACCGCGCGCTCGATCGTCCTGGCGTACAACAAGCACTCCCTCGCCCTCATCGAGCGGCTGGCCGCCCGGTGACCGGACCGGAAAGGGCCGCTCCGGCCGTGGACCCCAGTGCTGTCGTCGTGGACCTCAGTGTCGTCGTGCCCGCCTACAACGAGGAACAGCGGCTCGGACCGACGCTCGACGCGATCACCACGTATCTGGGCGACAACGAGAGCCGCTTCGGCGGCTGGGAGATCATCGTCGCCGACGACGGCTCCGACGACGGGACCCGCGAGGTCGTCACCTCGCGCGCCGACCCGCGCGTGCAGTTGGTCACCAGCCCCCGCAACCGGGGCAAGGGCAACGCCCTGCGCCTCGGGGTCGCCGCCTCGCGCGGGCACCGGGTGCTGGTCACGGACGCCGATCTGGCCGCGCCCATCGAGGAGTTGGAGAAACTCGACAAGGAGCTGAGCGAGGGCCGGTCCGCGGCGATCGGCTCCCGGGCAGCGCCGGGCGCGACGATCGAGAGCCACCAGCATCCGGTCCGTGAACTCCTGGGCCGCGCGGGCAACTTCCTCATACGCCAGGCCGCGGTGCCCGGCATACGCGACACCCAGTGCGGCTTCAAGCTCTTCGAGGGCGACCGCGCCCGCGAGGCCTTCGCCGCCTCCCGCATCAACGGCTGGGGCATCGACGTAGAGGTCCTCCAGCACTTCCGCCGCGCCGACTGGGAGGTCGCCGAGGTCCCGGTCCGCTGGGCCCACCAGTCCGGCTCGAAGGTACGACCCCTGGACTACGCCCGCGTCCTGACCGAACTCGCCCGCCTCCGCGCCCGCTCCCTGCGCCCGGTCGACGCCGTGGTCACCGTCCTCTTCCTCCTCATGTCGATCGCCCTCTACTCGGGCCGCTTCTTCGACCCGGGCCACCGCTACCTGGAGGACTCGCTCCAGGACCAGAACCAGTGGGAGTGGTTCTTCGCGGTCACGGCCGACAACGTGTCCCACTTCCACAACCCGCTCTTCTCGAACCTCCAGGGCTTCCCCGACGGCGTGAACCTCATGGCCAACACGGTCATGCTGGGCCTGTCGGTGCCCTTCACCCCCCTCACCCTGCTGGCCGGCCCGGCGGTCTCCCTCAGCGTCTGCATGGCCCTGGGCCTCGCGGCCACGGCCGCCGCCTGGTACTGGCTGATCGTGAAGCGTGTCGTACGGCAACGGGCGGCGGCCTTCGTCGGCGCCTCGCTCGCGGCCTTCGCCCCGCCGATGGTCAGCCACGCCAACGCGCACCCGAACTTCGTCATCCTCTTCATGATCCCGCTGATCATCGACCGGGCCCTGCGCCTGTGCGCGGGCACCCGGGTCGTCCGCGACGGCATCGTGCTCGGCCTGCTGGCGGCCTACCAGATCTTCCTCGGCGAGGAACCCCTGCTCCTGGCCTCGATCGGCATGCTCCTGTTCGCCGCGTCCTACGGAGTCCTCCACAGGGAGGTCGTGAAGACCGCCTGGCGCCCCCTGCTCAAGGGCCTGGGCATCGCGGCGGCGGTCTGCGCGCCGATCATCCTGATCCCTCTCTGGTACCAGTTCGTCGGCCCGCAGAGCTACAAGAGCGTCCTGCACGGCGACAACGCGGGCAACAGCCCCCTCGCCCTGCTCTCCTTCGCCGAACGCTCCCTGATCGCGGGCAACGAGGTGAGGGCCAACTCCCTCTCCCTCAACCCCACCGAACAGAACGCCTTCTACGGCTGGCCGCTCGTCCTCCTCGCCTTCGCGATCGTCGTACGACTGTGGGAGCACAAGCTCGTCAAGGCGCTCGGGTTCACGGCGGTCGCGGCGGCGATCCTCTCCATGGGCCCCAAGATCCGTATCCCGCTCACGGACACGGTCTACCCCGGCCCCTGGGCCCTGCTCGCCCACAAGCCGCTCTTCGAGTCGGTGATCGAGGGCCGGGTCGCGATGATCTGCGCCCCGGCGCTGGGCATGCTGCTCGCGATCGCGCTCGAACGGCTGGCCGCGACCCGGCGGATCGGCACGCAGTACATCGGCCTGCTCGCCGTGTCCATGGCCCTGATCCCGATCATCCCGGCGCCGCTCAAGGCCGTCGACCGGGCGGCCGTACCGGCCTTCTTCACGGACGGCACCTACAAGTCGTACGTCCGCGCCGGCGAATCGATCGTCCCGGTCCCGCTCGCCGACCCCGGCGCGGCGGAACCCCTGCACTGGCAGACGGCGTCCGGTCTCGGCTTCAAGATGCCGGGCGGCTACTTCAACGGCCCCTACGGCGACGACCGCATCGGCATCTACGGCGCCCCGCCCCGCTACACCTCGAACATGCTGCGGGACGTCCGCTACACCGGCGTCATCCCCACCATCGGCAAGAACTGGCGGGCGCAGGCCAAGGCCGACTTCGCGTTCTGGCACGCGGGCGCGCTGGTCGTGGCCCCACAGCCCAACGACGACAAGCTCCGCACCGCTGTGGAAAAGCTGGTGGGCAAACCCGGTAAGTGGGTCGACGGCGTGTGGGTATGGGACCTGCACGAGGGGAGCTGACCCGGGCCGCACCGACTACTCTTCCCCCTACTCTTGCCTGACCACCATGCGAGATCCACGCTGCGCAGCGAGTAACCGAGGAGCCCTCTTTTGGCCTGTGACCTGTGGCTGGTCCCGCTCGTCGACGTGTTGTGCCACACCCCCGACAATCCCTTCGCCGACGAACTCGCGCTCTACAACTCGCTGTTGGCCGAGGCCGGGCTCCCCCCGGTGCCGGTGTACCAGTACATGCCGGGCCTGTCCGGCGAGGTCGCCCCGGTCGCGGGCTTCGACTACGACGCGCTGCACTTCCTGCGCCGCGCCTACCTCCTCCAGGTCTGCGGTCTCCCGGTGACCCCGGTGGACGACCTCGGCGGCGACTACGAACAGCTCCTGGAGATGTTCGAGACGACGGCCCAGCAGTCCCACCTGGTCTGGCACTACGACCACGCGGGCGCCTACGTCCCCGTCGACTTCCCGCACCCGCTCGCGAACGACGAACTCCTCGCCGGCGGCGGCCCCTTGGGCTCGTCCCAATCCCTGCTCCGCGAGCTGGAGTTCGTGGCCCCCACGATCGGCATCGACCCGGCGAACCCGCCCACGCCACCCCAACCC
>NZ_JAENRY010000387.1 GCF_016612545.1 Streptomyces sp. MBT65
GGGCGTGATCAGCGCGGCCCGCCGGTAGATCTCGGCGGCCAGCCGACCGTGGAAGGCGGCGAGCAGGGCCCGTACGGCGGGCGGCTCGTCCGCCGAGGCGAGGTAGTGCGTCCGCAACTGCACGCCGTACTCGGTCACCAGCAGCGGTACGCCGGCGAAGTGCCGGGCGAGCAGCCCCGGCAGGGCCGCGGTGCCGCCGGCCGTCGCATGGCAGAGGTCCGCGGAGCCGAGGGCGTCGTCCTCGTACCAGTCGAGCGAGAGGGGGCGCAGGGCTCGTTCCAAGTGCGCGGCCACGGCGAGGAGTTCGGGTACGCGCGCCTCGCGTGCCGTACGGAGTGCGCCGGGCGCACGACAGGCGCGTTCCAGCGCACGCACGGCGCGTTCGGAGCGCAGCGCGCCTACGAGTCCGCCCTCGTCGCGGGCGAGTTCCGCGAGCCCGTACAACGCGTTGGCGAAACGGTCCGCCACATCGGCGGAGCCCGCCCCGGGGAGCGCGGAAGGCCCTGCGGGCAGAGGCTCCGAGAGGTCCGTGAGCCTCGCGAAACCGGCCGCCTGCGACATGGCAGCGTGCGGCACGGCCGCGCCCGGCATGACCGAGTCTGCCAACGCGGCCGACGCGGCCGACTCAGTCACAGCAGATTCGGACCCGGCGGACTCGGACACGGCAGATTCGGACACGGTCGACTCGGACGAGGCCGACCCCGACCCGGCGGGCACCGGCAACGACACCGACGCCAGCCCCTGCGCGTCCCCCGCGCACAACACCGCCGCCAACTCCTCGTAGCACTCGCCGAAGCGCCGGCGCGCACGGCGCCCGAGGGTCACCCCGTCGTCCTCGGCGCTCCACAACGGAGCGGTACGCACCCGGCTCACCTGCGACGGCAGTTCGAGCCAACCCTCGCTCTCCTGGCGCTCGCTGCGGCTGAGCGCGTAGACGTCGAACTCGTGCTGCCCGAGCCCGCGTACGAGCCGGTCGCACCAGAGTCTGGCGTCACCGCTCACATACGGATAGCCACCCTCCGTAAGCAGTCCTATGCGCACGGGCACACCCCCGATCTCCCATATGGGGAGCCGCCGTTGACCCGGCGGCTCGCAGCGGGACGAACGTATGCGGACAAGGCGGTGGCGCGACGGACGGTTGTCCATCGCGCCACCAAAAGGGGTGAACGGTCGTAACTTTCCCGTGCGGTTCGCGTTCGCTCGCGCTAAGGGATCACTACGGGATCACCGGGAGACCCACTTCGGGATCTCTACGGGACCACCCGGAAGCGGATCGTTCAACGATCCTCAGGCCGTCGTCAACTCCCGCCTCGCCGCCCTGCGCTGGGCCGCCACCTCCGGATCGAGGGCCGGTACGGCGGCCAGGAGCTGCTTCGTGTACGGGTCCTTCGGGGAGTCGTAGACCTCGTCGGCGGGGCCTTGTTCAACGATCCTCCCGCGTCGCATCACCGCGACCCGGTCGCTGACCTGGCGCACGACGGCGAGGTCATGGGCCACGAACACGAGCGCGAGGCCCAGTTCGCGCTGGAGTTCGCCGAGCAGGGCGACGACCTGGGCCTGAGTCGTGACGTCGAGCGCGGAGACCGGCTCGTCGCACACGATCACGCGCGGGTCGGCCGCCAGCGCCCGCGCGATGCCCACGCGTTGGCGCTGGCCGCCGCTGAACTCGTGCGGGTAGCGGTCGTAGTGCGCCCCTTCGAGCCCCACGCGCTCCAGCAGTTCCCGCACGCGCCCCCGGATGCGTTGCTCGTCCCGCTCCCCACGCGCGCGGAGCGGGTCGGCGATCGAATCGCCCACGCTGCGGCGGGGGTTGAGGGAGGAGACAGGGTCCTGGAACACCATCTGGACGTCGGGGCGCACTCCCCCACCGGGCTTGATCTCGCCGGCCGTCGGCTTCAGGAGCCCGACCAGCATCCGGCCCAGTGTCGTCTTGCCGCTGCCGCTCTCGCCGACGATGCCGAGGGTCTCGCCCCGGTGGATCGTCAGCGACACGTCGTCCACGGCCGCGAACGCCCGCTTCCCGCGCCCGAATTCGCGCCGCAGGCCCGTCGCCTCCAGGACGACCTCCTGGCCCGCCGAGGACGCCTCGGAGGGCGCGCGCGGGGCGTCCACACGCGGGACCGCGCCGAGCAGATCCCGGGTGTACGGCTCGGT
Source organism: Streptomyces sp. MBT65 (assembly GCF_016612545.1). Classification (GTDB taxonomy): domain Bacteria; phylum Actinomycetota; class Actinomycetes; order Streptomycetales; family Streptomycetaceae; genus Streptomyces. The sequence continues at coordinate 2,155 of NZ_JAENRY010000387.1, forward strand.
CGGCGCCCCGAGCACGGTGCCCACCGGCCCGTGTTCGACGGCCCGCCCGTGCCGCATGACCAGGATCTCGTCGACGCTCTCGGCGGCGACACCCACGTCGTGCGTGACGAGCAGCAGCCCCAGGCCGGTCTCCTCGCGCAGCGTGTGCAGCAGGTCGAGGATCTGCGCCTGGACGGTGACATCGAGCGCGGTCGTCGGCTCGTCGGCGATCAGCAGGTCCGGCTCGCACGCCAACGCCATGGCGATGAGCGCGCGTTGCCGCATCCCGCCGCTGAACTCGTGCGGGCGCGAACGGGATCGACGTACCGCGTCCGGGATTCCGACCCGGTCCAGTACGTCGACGGCACGCGCGCGTGCGGCCCGACGCGACACGCGCGTGTGCACGCGGTACACCTCGGCTATCTGGTCGCCGATCGCGTAGTACGGGTCCAGGGACGACAGCGGGTCCTGGAAGACCATCGCGGCCTTCCCGCCACGCAACAGGTGCAGGTCCGCGTCCGACGCCTCCTGTATGTCGATGCCGGCCACGCGCACCGAGCCGCCGACGTCGGCGCCCGTGCCGCGATGCAGCCCCAACAGGGCCGAGGCGACCGTGGACTTGCCCGAGCCGGACTCGCCGACCAGGCCGAGCGCGGCGCCCTTCTCCAGCCGGAAGGAGAGGCCGTCGACGGCGCGCAGCGATCCGAACCCGACCGTCAGGTCGGTGACTTCCACCAACACGTCCGCCGAGCGGTTCACCGAGTTCATGCGAGCACCACCCGTCGGTCGGCCACCGCGTACAGCACGTCCGCGACGGCGTTGGCGATGACTACGAAGAAGCCGATGACGAGGACCATGCCGACGACCACCGGCAGGTCGACGACGTTGACGGCATGGACGAGTTCCTGTCCGATGCCGGGCAGTCCGAAGAGCGTCTCGGTGAGCACCGCGCCGCCGATCGCCGAGCCGACGTTGTTGGCGTTGAGCGCGATGATCGGCGCGAACGCCCCGCGCAGCGCGTGCCGCCCGATGATCGACCGTTCACCGACGCCGTACGCGCGGAAGGTGCGGATGTGGTCCTCGGCGAGGGTCTCCAGCATCGACGCCCGGGTGAGCCGGGCGAACGCGGCGGCCTCGATGAGGGCCAGCGAGAGCCAGGGCAACAGCAGGTTCCAGGCCCACTGTTCGGGGTCGTCGGTGAGACTGACGTACTGCGGGAAGGGCAGCAGTTGGAGCTGCCCGCAGACGACGATCATCAGCACCAGGCCGATCACGAACACCGGGGTGGCGACACCCGCGAGGGTGATGCCGGTCAGCAGGCGCTCGGTGAACCGGCCGCGCCGCCACGCCGACAGGACGCCGGTGCCGACGCCGAGGATCAGCCACAGCACCATCGCACCGAACACGAGCGACAGACTGACCGGCAGTTTCGTCAGGATCAGTTGGGTGACCTGCTGGTCGCCCTGGTACGACAGCCCGAGGCAGGGCGCCGAGCAGTGCTCCACGGAGGTGCCCGTCGAGTAGTCCTGGCCGACGAGGATGCCCTGGAGGAAGTGCCAGTAGCGCAGGTACAGCGGGTCGTCGAGCCTCAACTGCTGGGCCACCTGGTGCACTTGCTCCGGGGAGCAGCGCGGGCCGCAGGTGATCTGGGCGACGTTTCCGGGGGTGACGAAGAAGACCACGTAGACGATCACCGAGATGGCGAACAGGGTGATCACCGTGCCGATGGCGCGGCGCAGGACGAATCCTCCGAAGCCGCTCATGACGTGGCCTCCTTGGAATTCGTGCTCTTCGTAGTCGCGCTGCTAGTAGTCGTGCTCTTCGTAGTGGTGCCCTTCCCGCCCGCGTCCGCCTTCGCTTCCCGCTTGCGGCCGGTGCCGATGCGCAGGCGGGAGGCCGCGCGCGGGTCGAGGGCCGTGCGGATGCCGTCGCCCAGGACGGTCAGCGCCAGGACGGTGACGAAGAGGGCGCCGGCGGGCAGCAGCAGGTACTGCGGGGCGGCCTGGTACCAGACGTCGGCCGCGGTGAGCATCTGCCCCCAGGAGGGCGTCGGCGGCTTCACGCCGACGCCGAGGAAGGACAGCGCGGCTTCGGTACTGATGTTGATCGGTACGAGGAGCGCCGCGTACGTGATGACGGGCGCGGCCAGCCCGGGCAGCAGTTCGCGGCGGGCGATGCGCCAGGTGCCCCAGCCGCTGAGCCGGGCGGCGGAGACGTAGTCGAGCTCCTTCAGGGTGAGCGTCTGGGCGCGCACGATCTTCGCCGTGTTGCCCCAGGCGATGAGCCCGATGACGAGCGCGACGAGCAGGGGGCGCGGGAAGCTGCTGGGCACGATCGCGAGCAGCGCCAACGACATGATCATCAACGGCATCGCCACGATGATGTCGGTGATCCGGCTCAACACTTGATCAACCCATCGGCTGCCGAGCCCGGCGGCGACTCCGACGACGACTCCGAGGGTGACCTGTACGAGGGTCGCCCCCAGGGCGACACCGAGCGAGACCCGTGCGCCGTAGGCGAGCCGAGCGAACAGGTCGCGGCCGGTCTGCGGTTCGACGCCGAGCCAGTGGTCGCCGGTGATGCCCCCGAAGGAGCCGGTCGGCACGCCCCCGCGCGCGGAGTCGATCAGCGAGGGGTGGTAGGTGAAGGGGTCCTGGCCCTCGATCGCGGTGAGCAGCGGCGCGCCGAGCGCGACCAGGACGAGCAGGGCGACGACGGCCGCCGCGACCAGGGCGGCGCGCTGCGCTCGCAGCCGCCGCCAGAACTGACGGGCCCCCGAGCCCGCCGGGACGGAGAGGTCCGTCCCGGCGGGCTGGGAGGCGACAAGTGCCTCGCTCATGGGGTTACTTGACCGCGACCTGGGAGATGTCCAGGACGCCGGTCCAGTCGCTGATCACGACGTTCTTGATGTCCTTGCCGACCAGTCGCTTGTAGACGGGGTGGAACAGCGGCACGGTCAGGGCCTGCGCGCCGATCTTCTTGTCCAGTGCACCCCACCGCTTGGCGGCCTCGTCAAGATTCGTCAACTTGTTGATCGAATCAATCTCGGCATTGACCGAATCGTCATTGAGCAGGCCGGTGTTGAAGTTCGCGCCGTCCTTGACGATCTGGCGGCCGTCGAAGATCGGGGCGAGGAAGGGACCGCCGGAGGGCCAGTCGGCACCCCAGTGGGCGAGGAAGAAGCCCGGCTCGGTCTTGACGCTGTGGATCTTGTCCTTGTAGTCGTTGATCTCCAGGCCCTGGAGCTTGACGGTGATGCCGGCCTTCTTGAGTGCGTCCTGGATCGCGGTCGCGATCTCCGGGCTGGTCTCGAAGTCCTTGTCGTTGGAGTGCGTCAGCGTGACGGTGATCCCCTTCGGGTAACCGGCCTCCTTCAGCAGCTCCTTGGCCTTGGCCGCGTTGCCGGACGCGCCCGCCGGGAAGAGGTCGTAGGGGTCGTACCCGAAGGACTTCTGGTTCGGCAGGAAGGTGGTCGCGGCCTCGGCGAGCGACGAACCGCCCGCCGCGTTGACCACGGACGAACGATCGATGGCGTACGAGATCGCCTCGCGCACCTTGACGTTGTTGAACGGCGCGACCGTGGGGTTGAACGCGATGTAGTTCGTGTAGCCGAAGTGCCCGGTGCCGACGCGCGCCGCGAGTTCCTTGTCGCCGGTCACCTTGGCGAGCTCGGCAGGACCGAGGTTGGTGTCGGTCGTGACGGCCGTAGCGTCCGCTCCCTGGGACGACGACAGCCGCTGGTTGATCACGGAGGAGTCGAGCCCCGACTTGACGTCGATCTTGTCCGGGTACGCCTTGCGCTCGGCGTCCGTGGCCGTGGACCAGTACTTGTTGCGCTCCAGGACGAGCGTCTCGCCGTCGTTCTGGTTGCTGACGACCTTGTACGGCCCCGAGGAGATCGGGTGCTGCTCGTACTTCGTCCCCGTGTCCTTCGCCTTCGGGACGGGCGTGAACTGCGTCTGCGTGGCGAGGTAGGGGAACTCGCCCTCGGGCTTGTTCAGATGAAAGACGATGGTCAGGCTGTCGGGAGTCTCAATGGCGCTGAGCCCCTTCTTGTCCTTGTACGGCCCCTGGTAGTCGGCCGCGCCGACCAGCCAGTCCCTCAAGTAGGGCGCGCCGCCGGAGAGTTCGGGGGCGAAGGAGCGCTCGATGCCGTACTTGATGTCGGCCGAGGTGATCGCGGTGCCGTCCTCGTACTTGAGGCCCTTCTTCAGGGTGTACGTCCAGACGGTCGCGTCCTTGTTGGGGCGCCCGGTGTCGGTGGCGAGGTCCGGGACGACCTTGGCGCCGGCCGCGCCGTTCTCACGGTTGCGGGTGGTGAGGGTGCGGAAGACGAGGGAGGGGACGTTGCCGCCGCCGGAGGTGTACAGGCGCGCCGGGTCGAAGTCCTCCTGGGGGTTGGAGTTCAGGACCGTGAGCGTGCCGCCCTTGTGCGGCGTGGAGTCGCCGCCGGAGCCCTTGGCATCGTTGTCCTTCGGCCCGCAGGCGGCGGCGCCCGCCGCCACGGCCAGGCTGACGGATGCCACGGCCACGCGCCGGGCTATGACGGACGGTTGACGCATCGGAATGACGACCTCTCGGGGGGGGATGTTCGGGAATTCTCATGGGGTTTCCCGAATGGTGAGACGGATGGACAAGGGGTGAGACGGAAATGAACAGGCGTCTGCCCCGGCGTCAGGTCGTCGGAAATGCCCTGCCGTGGTCAACGGGCAAGGGCGAGGTGGTGCGGGTCGCGACACGAACGCCAGGGGCGGTGTTCAGCGACAGAGGATGTCGGCCACGCAGAGCGGGGTCACGCCGATGAGCGCCAACTCGAAGGCGGCGCGTTGGGCGACATGACTAGACCACATGCCCAAAAATATGAAGGAAGTCGCGGCTCGTGTCAATGTGACATAAGCGTCGCCTGTCAACTGCCCGTCAACTACCCGGATACGGCCAGGGGTTCGCCAGACAGTGGATCCCGTCATGGTCGAGGAACTTGGTCTGCTGCTGCATGACCGGGGCCAACTCGCCGTCCTTGTCGCAGGTGACGTGCCCGTAGCCGAGACGATGACCGACCTCATGGTTGATCAACATCTGTCGATACGCGTACATCTTGTCCCCATATGTTGACGACCCCTGTGCCCATCGATACGCATTGATCAACACACGTTCGGTGGCCGCGGAGTCGCACGACACGTTGTCCTCGGTCGTGTCGAGCCCGGACTTGGCGCACCACTTGGCGGTGGTACCAGGGCTCGCGAGGGTGATCACGAAGTCCGGTTTGCCGGAGTAGATGCGCTCGAAGGTGCGGGCTCCGTTGTGGGCCCAACTCCGTTTGTCGTTGAGCGTCTTCTGCACGGCCTGCGCGAAGAGCGTGCCGTCGAGCCCGAGCCCCTGCTCCACGTCCACGCGGTACGTGTACTTGCGCCCCTTGCCGGGCGCCTTGTCGACACCGGGCACGGCGTCGAACTTGTCCGGCCCCTTGAGCTTGGCGCTGAGCGGGTACTTCTTGTCCATCTTCTGCGCGTACGTCAGCGTCGCCACGCGCGGTGAGGCGGAGGCGCTGGGCTGCGGCGCGGAGGCGGAACTCCGCGCGTCGCGCGCCCGATCGGTGGCCGCCTGCGACTGCACGCCGTCCTTGTCACCGTCCTTCACGACCTGCCCGGCCACGATGACGGCCAGCACGGTGGTGACGGCGGCGGCCGCGATGCCGGTGTACGTCCGCCCCTTGCGCCCCTTGACGGGGGCGCGGTCGAGGTCGGCGGGGAGCGCGTCGCCGGCGCCGGTGTCGCTCTCCGACCTCTCCGGAGTCTCGGTCCAGTCGGTGACGGAGGCGTACGGGTCGGAGGGATGCGTCGCGACACTTGTACGGCTCGCGAAGACGTCGTCACCGCCGGCGTCCGCCCCGAAGGCGTCGACGTAATCCTGCCGAGGCCCACGACCGCCCTGCCCACGCCGCCGAGAACCACCCTGAGGGGCCTGCCGCTGCCGAGGTATGGGAAGCCCCGGCCCCGAACCGTCCGGCACACCGGCACCGGGGACTTGAGGCACGCTGGACGCACCGGTCATACCGGGCACGCTGTACGCCCCCGAAGAACCATCGAGCGGCCCACGCGCGACCCCGGTCCGCCCCCTCAACTCCCCCC
>NZ_JAENRY010000388.1 GCF_016612545.1 Streptomyces sp. MBT65
TGACAGCCCGTCAATTGGCGGACTTTCTACGGTCGTTGCAGTCCGCCAATTGACGGGCTGTCAGATCGGGGTCCGTGAGGCAGTCGGCGGTGGGCGTCGTGCCGTTCAGCCAGCGGGTGATGGACCAGTGCCAGGCGTAGCCGCAGGCGGGGGTGCCGAGGGCCAGTGGTTCCGGTACGGCGAGCGGCAGGTGGGGTGCGAGGTGGGGGAGCCAGGTGTGTTCCTTGGCGGCCTCGCCGTCCGCCCAGTCGCTGCGGGGGAGCCGTACGGACATGGTGTCGCCGAGCCGGTGGATCACGTGGTCCGAACCGGCGGGTTCCAGGAGGGTCAGGGGGAGTTGGGACCAGTGCGGGAACTGTGTGGTGAGAAGTCGGCGGACGAGGGTGGAGTCGATGGTCGTCTTTCCCTTTCCCTGCGGTTGCCGCGCTGGGGCGGACCTGGGGTGACGGCTCCGATGGGGGGTACCCGGAGCACGAGAACCGTACAGAAGGAGAGGGCCATGATTCACCCAGCGGATGTGCGGGAGTGGCGTGAGTGTGCCGTCGTGGACCCCGATGCGCACAAGATCGGTGTCCTGGAGGCCGTCTACGTCGACACCGCCACCGATGAACCGGCCATGGCCACGGTCCGCATCGGACTGCCCACGCGGCACCGGCTCGTCTTCGTCCCCCTGGACGACGCCGTCGTAGGCCCGGACTACGTCAAGGTCGGCTACGCCAAGGCGCTGGTGAAGGAGGCCCCGTCGATCGGCACCGACGACGTCCTCCCCGCCGACCAGGAGGCAGGGATCTTCAAGCACTACGGCCTGCCCTACCGCCCCGGCGCCGGCGGCGAGCGCCAACTGGCCCGCCGCTGACGGCTCCGGACGCCGAGAGGTTTCAACTCGGCGTTCGGGGCCATCCGTTGTACATGTCCAGACGCTACGGCGGAAGCCCCGCGGGGACGGTCATCTCCGTCATCGCGGATATCGCGGCACTGATCCTGATCCTGTGGATCGCCCTCTATCTGTTCAACGCCAACGGCGCGAACAGCTCGGTCGACTGGGTCCACGACGCGGCCAACTGGCTGTCGGGCTGGTCGCACAACCTGTTCACCATCCACTCGGCGGACTGGCGCACCGTGGTCAACTACGGCCTGCCCGCCCTTGTCTATCTCTTCATCGGCCACGCGGTGGCCACCGGGGTCAGCCGGGGTTAGACGACCACCGGTCCCTCGACTTCCCTGCCGTCAGGCCGCCTTACCCCATGACTCTCGGACCTTCGGGCCTCGGGGCTGTGCGGGTAGGCGGCCGACCGGTGCTGGAAGGAGAGGATCTTCGGGTTCTGGACGACACCGTCCCGGATCTCGATGGCCTTCCGTACGGTGACGTCGCCGTCCCACGCGGTGGGGCCGCCCATGACCGTCCGCAGATACGGCAGCAGCGCCTCGCTGATCTCCCAGGTGGCCGAGTTCCACAGATGGGACGGGCTGTGGTCGACCGCGTAGTAGTGGCAGCCCGGACCGACCGTGGCCATCGGGTCCTCGAAGCCGCTCGGCCGGGCCCAGGCGAAGCCCATGCCCTCGTCGCAGGCGACGTCGATGAAGAAGGTCCCCGGCTGGAACAGCGCGAGTTCCTCGTTGTTGACGAACATGAGCGGCGCGTCGGTGTCCTGGAGGACGCAGTTCACGACGATGTCGAACCCGGCCAGGTACTGCGCGAGCGGCACCGGCCCGAGCCCGGTGACGGCCTCCAGGCGGGTGGGGTCGTCCTCCTGCTCCTGGAAGTGGCCCATCACGACCGACGGCATCGGCGAGGCCACGGCCGCGGCGGCGCGCTGGGTGAGCACCGTGACGTCGGAGACGCCCATCGCGCCGAGGCCGGTGACCGCGCCGCGTGCCGTGGCGCCGAAGCTGATGACCACCGCGCGCAGCCGACGGCCGTAGCTCCCGGTCAGTCCGCCGAGCTGGAGGGCGTGCAGCACCGAGCAGTAGCCGGCCAGCTCGTTGTTCTTGTGGAACACGTGGACGCTGAAGGCGCCCGTGGAGGTCCAGTGGTTCATGGCCTCCCAGGCGATCAGGGTCAGCCGTCGGTCGATGCCGAGCTGTGTCGTCTTCTCGTCCTGCACACAGTGCGGCCAGCCCCACAGCACCTGGCCCTCGCGCAGCTCGGCGAGGTCGGCGTGCAGGGGCTTGGGCAGCAGCATGATGTCGCACTCCGCGACCAGGCGCTCACGGGAACGGAGGCCGCCGACGAGGGGGCGCAGTGCCTCGTCGGCGATCCCGAACCGTTCGCCGTAGCCCTGTTCGAGGAAGATTCGCTCCCGGATGTCCGGGGCGATCCGGTCGAGGTGGCGGGGGTGCAGCGGCAGACGGAACTCGTTCTCCTTGCGGGAGGAGTGGAGTACTCCGAGACTCATCAGGCTCATGTGGGGCGGCTCATTTCCGGCCGGACACGAGGTGCTCCGGCGTTGCCGTTCCCCGAGGGCGACGCCGAAACGGCTGACGGCGTGCGAGGTGCGCTCGGTAATGCCAACGTTACTCCAGTGCGGAAACGGCCGGATTCCGTCGCCGGGGAGTCATCCGCAGGGTGCTGGGGCGGACCGTCGCGCGCGCCACCGGGCGGATCGGCCGGTCGGTGGTGAGGTCGAGGTGCCAGGCGCGGGTCAGGGTGGCGATCGCGGTGGTGATCTCGGCCAGCGCGAAGCGGTCGCCGATGCATTTGTGCTTGCCCGCACCGAACGGCAGGAACGTTTCTCCAGACGGCGGGAACGTTTCCTCGGGAAGCCGGGACGCAGGACGCCGCCGGCTGTCCTCCAGCCAGCGGTCGGGGTCGAAGACGAGCGGATCGGGGAAGTGGGCCGGATCGCGGTGCAACGCGTGCTGGCAGTACGCCAGCTCGGTGCCGGCCGGGATCTCCCAGGCCCCCAGCCGGGTCGCGGTGAGCGTACGGCGGGTGACCAGCCAGCCCGTGTGGTGCAGTCGTAGCGTCTCGCGGATCACCCTTGCCAGGTACGGGAGTCGGGACAGGTCGTCGAAGGTGACCGGGCGGTCGCCGAGGACGGTGTCCAGCTCTTCCCGGACGCGGGCGTCGATCGCGGGATCGCGGGCGAGTTCGTACAGCACCCAGGACAGGACCGACGCGGTGGTCTCCGTGCCGGCGACGGCCAGGGTGAGGATCTCGGAGCAGATCCGGTGCGCGGTCGGCGGCCGGCCGGTCTCCTCGTCGGTGGCCCGCAGCAGCAGGGACAGCATGTCGCCGGTGTCCCGGTCGGCGGCGCGCAGTTCCGCGACGGCCGTGTCGATGGTCGCGCGGACGGCGTCCCGGGCCGCGGTGAAGCGGCGGTTGGCGGGCAGCGGAAGCCTTTCCACCCAGTCGGGCAGCATGATGCGGGCGCCCACGCCGTTCATCACCACCGACAGGTCCTCGCGGAGCCGCCGGAAGGCCTCGTCGTCGATGCTGCCGGAGAACACGGTCGCGGCCAGCATGTCGAGGGAGAGCCGGACCATCGCTTCCCGCACGTCGAGCACCTCGCCGGGCCGCCAGTCGCTGACGGCGGCGGTGACCCGGTCGCGCATGATGTCGACGTACCGGGTGATCTCGGCGTGCCGGAACGCGGGTTGGAGCTGGCGCCGCTTGCGCACATGCTCGGTGCCCGCCGCGGTGACGACGCTGTCACCGAGCAACTGGCCCATCTTTTCGAAGAACCGGCCCTTGTCGAGGGTGGGGGCGAGATCGACCAGCATGGCCCGGATCAGCGGCGGGTCGTTGACGACGACGGTGGACTGGCCGGGCTGGAGCCGGATCTCGACGAGCGGGCCGTAGCCGCGCAGGGCGGCGACGAAGCCGAGGTTGTCGCGGAGGAGGGGGATCGCGTGGCCCAGGAGCGGCAGCGAACCCGCGGCCCTGGGTATGGGGGGAGGCGCGACGGTCACGGTGAATCCCTTCACGGTGCTGGGACGACGCCATGATCACTGCCCGCCTCCGGCCCGCCTCATACGGCGGTGGTCCCGCCTTATGCGGCGGCGGGATGTGCCTCTGCGAACACTCCCGCCGACCCCACCCCGCGCAGCGCCATCCGCTCCACCCGGCGAGCCTGGTCCAGCCCGCCTCCGTCGACACAGGTGAAGGGCGTCGCCGCGCACAGCCCCAGGAACGTCCGCTTCGCCTCCAGGTCGTCGGAGATGACGTGGATGTCCTGGACGGACGGGTCGGGGGTGCCGTCGAACCCCTCCCACCACACGTTCTTGAAGGCGCCCACCAACCGCGCCTCGGGGAACGCGACGGCCAGGTCCGCCGTGTTGCCGGTGGCCCAGGGGCCCACGAAGTCGACATGGCCGCCGGTGAACGGGTTGGTGATGTCCACCAGGATCTTCCCACCCAACCGGCCGCGCCAGGGCCGGAGTTGCTGCACCGCTCCCTCGACGCCCAGCACGGTGGGGATCACGACCGTGGACTCCGCCACGACCTGTTCGTAGGGCCCGCCGGCGCGTACCTCGTGCCCGGCACGGGCGAACATCGTCGCGAGTGCGACGGCGATGGCGCCCGTGCCCAGCACGCCGATCGTCGGCGTCTGCGTGGTCATCTCCCGGTTCATGACGCCCGCTTCAGGACCAGGCTGACGTTGTGGCCGCCGAAGCCGAAGGAGTTGGCCAACGCCGCGTCCCAACTGCCCTCGCGGTTCTCGCCGTTGACCACGTCCAGCTGGATCTGCGGGTCGAGCGCGTCGAGGTTGCGGGTGGCCGGGACCACCCCGTGGCGCAGCGAGAGCAGGGCCGACATCGCGCCGAACGCCCCACTCGCGCCCAGCATGTGGCCCGTCATCGACTTGGTCGCGGTCACCACCGGATGCGTGCCCAGCGCCTTCGCCACCGCGTCGGCCTCCGCGAGGTCGCCGCCCGGGGTCGAGGTGGCGTGGGCGTGCACATGGCCGATGTCGACAGGCGTCAACTCCGCGTCCCGCAGGGCCCCTTGGATCGCGAGGACCTGCCCCTCGGTGTCCGACGCCGAGATGTGCCGGGCGCTGGAGGTGACGGCCGCGCCCGCCAACGCGCCGTAGACACGGGCGCCCCGGGCGCGGGCGAACTCGGCGCGTTCCAGGACCAGTACGGCCGCGCCCTCGGCGATCACGAACCCGTCGCGGCCCGCGTCGAAGGGCCGGGACACGGCGGCCGGGTCGCCCTCCCGCCGGGAGAGCGCCTTCATCTGCCCGAACGCGGCGACCATGAGCGGATGCAGACTCGCCTCGGTGCCCCCGGCCACCACCACATCGGCGCGGCCGAGGCGGATCAGGTCCAGCGCCAGGGCGATCGACTCGGCGCCCGAGGCACAGGCGCTGGCCGGCGAGCGGGCGCCCGCCCGGGCGCCGAGGTCGATGCTGACCCAGGCCGCCGGGCCGTTCGGCATCAGCATCGGCACGGCGTACGAGGACAACTTCCGCATGCCCGACCGCTCGTAGACCTCGTTCTGGCCGAGCGTGCTGAGCACGCCCCCGATGCCGGTGCCGACGACCACGGCCAGCCGCTCGGGTTCGACCGGTGGCCGGCCCGCGTCCTCGAAGGCCTCCCGGGCGGCCGCTACGGCCAGTTGCTCGCCCCGGTCCAGTTTGCGGGCCTGCACCCGGCCGAGGATCTCGGCCGGGTCGGCGGTCACGGTGCCCGCGATGCTGACCGGTAACTCCTGGGGCCAGGAGCCGTGTTCGTCATGCAGGGTGCGCACGCCGGAACGTCCGTCGAGCAGGCCCTGCCATGAGTCGGGAGCCGTTCCGCCGAGCGGGGTCATGGCACCGAGGCCGGTCACGAGGACGTCCGTGTCTCTGGGGTGGGTCATCGTCGTGCGCTCCTTTCTGTTCCCGTTCCTGTTGCTGTCCGCCGGGTTGCTGTCCGTCGGGTTGCTGTCCGTCGGGTTTCTGTCCGTGGGCCGGTCATGCGAAGACGATCGTGTGGTTGCCGTGGCGGAGCACGCGGTCCTCGCCGTGCCACTGCACGGCCCGGGTGAGGACCGCCCGTTCCACGTCCGCGCCGCGTCGTTGCAGCTCGGCGGCGCTGTCCGCGTGGCTGACCCGGACCACGTCCTGCTCGATGATCGGGCCCTCGTCGAGGTTCTCGGTGACGTAGTGGGCGGTGGCGCCGACGAGTTTCACCCCGCGTTCCTTCGCCTTGGCGTAGGGACCCGCGCCGATGAAGGCCGGCAGGAAGGAGTGGTGGATGTTGATGATCGGCACGTCGAGCCGCTTGATGAAGTCCCCGGAGAGGATCTGCATGTAGCGGGCCAGGACGACGAAGTCGACGTTGCCCCGCAGCAGCCTCAACTGCTCTGCTTCCGCCGCCGACTTGTCGGGTCCCGAGGACGGCACGTGAAAGAAGGGGATGCCGAACGAGCGCACCTCCTCCGCCGTGTCCGGGTGGTTGGAGATCACCATGGCGACGGTGACGGGGAGTTGACCGCGCCGGTGTCGCCACAGCAGGTCCAGCAGACAGTGGTCGGACTTCGAGGCGAAGACCGCCACCCGCTGGGGCACCGACAGATCCCGCAGCGTGAACTCCAACGCGAAGTCCCCGGCGAGCCGTTGCCGCAGTCCGTCCTCGATCGCCGGGAGCGCCGCCCCGAGGTGGTCGTGGCCGAACACGGTGCGCTGGAAGAAGGCGCCGCCCTGCGGATTGTCGGAGTACTGGTCCAGGGACACGATGTTCGCGCCGTGCTCACCGAGCACCGCGCCGACGGCCGCGACGATGCCCGGGCGGTCCTTGCCCCGGACGGTGAGGGAGGCGTGACGGTGCCCGGTGCGAGCGCTCGCGGTGGGTGTTGTGGTGCGAACCGGCTTGTGGGCCTCCAGAGTTGACGACACGTCACTTGCCCTTCTCGGCGCGGAAGGTCAGGGCCACGTTGTGGCCGCCGAACCCGGCCGAGTTCTTCACCGCGACAATCTGCTCGGGGCCGAGCTTGCGCGGGGTGCCGTGCACCACGTCGACGGAGAGTCCCTCGTCGAGGCGGGTGAAGTTGCGGGTCGGCGGTACCAGACCGTGGTGGAGCGCGAGGACGGTGGTGATCGACTCGATCGCGCCCGCCCCGCCGAGGCTGTGCCCGGTCATCGACTTGTTCGCGGAGACCGCCGGGCCCTGGTCCGCGTCGCCGAACACGGCCATCACCGCGCGGGCTTCGGCCGTGTCGCCGGGCGCGGTCGCGGTGCCGTTCGCGTTGAAGTGGGCGACCTCCGCGGGGGTCACGTCCGCGTCGGCGAGGGAGGCGCGGACGGCCGCGGCGGTGCCGGTGCCGTTCGGCTCGGGCTGGACCATGTGATAGGCGTCCGAGGTGATGCCGACTCCCGCCAGCTCGGCGTAGATCCGCGCGCCGCGCTCGCGTGCGTGCCGTTCCGATTCGAGGACGAGGATGCCGGCGCCCTCGCCGAGGACCATCCCGTCGCGCTCCGTGTCGTAGGGACGGCAGGCGGACGCGGGGTCGTCGAAGCGCTGCGACAGCGCCCGCATGGCCGCGAACGAGGACAGCACCATGGGGTGCAGGGGCGCCTCCGCGCCACCCGCCACCACGATGTCCGCGTCCCCGCGCCGGATCAACTCCGCCGCGGTGACCAGGGCCTGGGTCCCGGAGGAGCAGGCGTTGACGGTGGCGTGCACGCCGAGGCGCGCGTTCACCAGCAGTGCTACGGCCGCCGCCGAGCCGTTGCCCATCGACATCGGGACGGTCATGGGCGGCACGCGCCGCCAGCCCCGGGCCTTCAGGGTCTCCCAGCCGTCGATGATCGAGGTCATGTCGCCGAGGGCGGCGGACACGGCGACGGCCACCCGGCTCGGCGTCGCGGAGCCGTTGTCGAGACCCGCGTCGGCCCATGCCTCCGCCGCCGCGACCATCGCGAACTGGGCGGAACGGCTGAGGCGTCGGCGCTGCTGGTGGTCAAGTCCCGTACCCGGGTCCACCTTTGCCCGGCCGCCGAGCAGCGGCGGCAGGTCCTTGGCCCAGCTCTCGTCCTCCAGCAGCGTGAGGCCGCTCTCGCCGCGCAGCATCGCGTCCCAGGTGGTGGCGACGCTCCCGCCGAGCGGGGTGGTCTCGCCGAGACCGGTGACGACGACCTTGTGGTTCTCTTCCTGACGGTTCTTCATCGGTTGCGCGCTCCCTGTCCGAGCTGTGCGGCGAGCTTTCCGGAGTCCTTCTTGACCGAGTTCACGAGCACCTTGCGCAGCAGGGACTTCGGCATGATCCCGAAGTAGTCCCCGGGCTCCACCTCGAACGTCCAGTCCACGGTGGTGGTGCCGTCCTCGCGCTCGGTGTACTCGTAGGTGCCGACGTAGTGGAACGGCCCCTGGAGGGTGTGGAACCTCGAGCGCCGGCCGGGCTCGAACTCGCTGATCTCCACGGTGAACTGCATCCGCTTGCCGATCAGCTGGAACGTGATCTCGTACTGCCCGCCGGGCCGTGCCTCACCGTTCAGCAGCGTCACGTCCACGCAGGCCGCCTGCCACACCGGGTCCTGGACGGGGTCGGAGATCAGGGCGAACGCCTCGTCGGGCGGTACCGGGAGGTGGAACGCGTACTCGGCCTTGACCTGTTCAGCCTTGGACATCGTCGGTCGGTCCTTCCATGTGGGGGGCGATGGCGCGGGCCGCCAACTCCGCGTACGGCGGGTACATCACCGAGTTGTGGTCCCCGGAGACGTCGATGACCCGCAACTCGCCCTTGATCAGGGCCTCCCAGCCGAGCTGGGGGCCGTAGTCGGCCTCCTCGTCGGCCGCGCGCAGCAGCACCAGGTCGAGTTCGGCGGGTTCGGGGAGGTAGGTCTGGAGGGCGATGCCGTTGGCGAGGTAGGCCTCGAAGTAGCGCAGGATCGTCGCGCGGTCCGCGTCCTCGGCCAAGACCCCTATCGCGGCGGCCTGGTGGAGGATGTGGTCGAACGCGGCGTCGCCACCGAGGGCCCGCAGTTCGTCCGCCGGGATGTCCAGCGTCTTTCCGGCGGGTACGGCGAGGTCGCGGGCGAACCAGGACAGGATCGTGGAGTCGTCCGCGGACTCCGGGATGTTCTCCTCGATCGGCGCCCGGCTGTCGATGCCGATGACGAACTCGATCTCCTCGCCCTCGGCGCGCAGTTGACCGGCCACCTCGTAGGAGATGACCCCGCCGAAGCACCAACCGCCCAGTGCGTACGGGCCGTTGGGCTGTACCTCCCGGAGGAGTTCGATGTAGCGGGTGGCCATGGCTTCCACGCTGATCTCGGCCTCGCCCTCGTTCTGGATGCCGGGCGCCTCGATCGCCAGCACCGGCCTGCCCGGCGGGAGATGGCGGGTCAGCTCGACGTAGCAGAAGACGGTGCCGCCGAAGGGGTGGAACAGGAACACCGGGCGCCGGTCCGGCTCGCCCTCGCGCAGCACGACCAGCGGGCCGCGCGCGGTCTCCTGGCCGCCGGAGCGGACGATCGCGGCGAGTTCGGCGACGGTGCCCTGTCGGCCGAGCATCACGGAGATCGGGATCTCCACGTCCCACTCGGCACGGATCGCGGAACTGAGCCGCACCGCGAGCAGCGAGTGGCCGCCCACGTCGAAGAAGTGGTCGTGGATGCCGACCTGGGACAGGCCCAGGATCTCGGTCCACATCCGCGCGAGGGTGATCTCGGTGGCGTCGCGCGGCTTCTCGAACCCGGCGTCCGAGGCGACCACGGGCTCCGGCAGCCGGTTGCGGTCGATCTTCTTGTTCGCCGTCAGCGGCAGCTCGTCCAGCACCATCACGATGCCGGGCACCATGTACGGCGGCAGGGACACCCCCGCTGCCGACCTGACCTCGGACGCCTTCAACTCGGCGCCGTTCTCCGCGAGTAGATAGGCGACAAGCCGATCCTCGCGGACCACGACGACGGCCGTGGAGACGCCGTCGACCGCTTCCAGGACGGTCTCGACCTCGGAGAGTTCGATGCGGTAGCCGCGCAGCTTGACCTGGTTGTCCAGCCGCCCGTGGTGCAGCAGCCGCCCCGCGCTGCTCCAGCGCGCCCGGTCGCCCGTGCGGTACAGCCGCCGAGTCGGTGCGGCCGGAAGCCCGGTCACGAACCGCTCCTCGGTCAACTCCGGCCGCTCCCAGTACCCGACGGCCAGACCGTCACCGCCGATCCACAACTCGCCCGGGAAGCTGGGCTCCACGACACGGCCCTGCGGATCGAGGACGTAGAGCTGTGTGTTGTCGAGCGGAGCGCCGATGTCGATGCCCGACGCGGGCTCCACCACACCCGCCGTGGACCAGATGGTCGTCTCGGTCGGCCCGTACACATTGCGCAGGCTCGCCACCCGCGAGGACAGGAACTCGGCCAGATCCAGGGGGAGTTCCTCCCCGCCGCACAGCACGTTCAGGCGCGGCGCGCCCGTCCAGCCGGCGTCGCGCAGCATCCGCCACGAGGTGGGCGTCGCCTGCATCCAGGTGGCACCGGACTCCTCGATCCGCACCGCGAGCGCGGCACCGTCGGCGGCCGTACCGCTGTCGCACACGACGACCCGGCCCCCGGCCAGCAGCGGCAGATAGAGCTCGAGTCCCGCGATGTCGAAGGAGATCGTGGTGACCGCGAGCAGACTGTCCGCCGCGCCGAACCCGGTGGTCTCCCGCATCGAGAGCAGCAGGTTCGTCAGCGCGTGATGCGGGATCGACACGCCCTTGGGGCGGCCGGTGGAGCCCGAGGTGTAGAGGATGTACGCCAGGTCGGCGGGGCCGGTGGCCGGGGCGGGGCCGAGGGCGACACCGGCCGGCAGGTCGTCCAGGTCCAGCACCGGCAGCCCGGTCAACTGACTTGCTTGCAGGCCGGTTTGCCCGATCAGCAACCGGGCCTGGGAGTCCTCGGCCATGTAGGTCAGCCGCTCGGCGGGCAGGTTGGGGTCGAGCGGGACGTACGCCGCCCCGGACTCCAGCACCCCCAGCAGCGCGGCCACCAGCGGCGCACCGCGGTCCACCATCACCGCGACCCGGTCGCCCGGGGCGATCCCGGCCGTCCGCAGCGCCGCCGCGATCTCCTCGACCGCCGTGAGGAGACGGCCGTAGCTCCACTCCTCGTCGCCCGCGACCAGCGCGACCGCGTCGGGCGTCCGGTGCGCCTGCGCTCGGAAGAGTTCCGGCAACCGGGCGGCGGGCAGGGCGCGTTCGGGCCCCGCACCCCACGCGGCGAGCCGCGTCCGCTGTCGTTCGTCACCGCGCGGCAGGTCGCGCAGCGGCTCGTCCGGGCGGTCGACCAGCGTCTCCACCGTGGTGACGAAGGCGTCGGCCACCTCCTGTGCCGTGTCCGCCCCGAAGATGTCGGTGTTGTAGCGCAGCACGCCCGCGAAGGCGCCGTCGCGCTCCGCGCCCATCTCGACCCAGAGATCGGTCTGGCCCTCCTGCTGCGGCAGCGGATACGGCCGCAGGGTCGCGCCCGCGATCGCCAACTCGGCGCCGGGGCCCGGCTCCAGGAGGAAGAAGGCGTCCATGTCGTTGAGGAACGGCAGCCGGTCCCAGGCGAAACCGGCCTGGTACAGCGGCGTCCGGCTCGGATCGCGCGGCGGCGCCAACTCCCTTACCAGCCAGGGGAAGGGCAGCTCCTGCGCCCGCATCGCCTCCGACACCCGCTCCCGCGAGGCCGCCAGCGACTGACGGTACGTCAACTCCTCGTCCACCTCGCCGCGTACGACCACGGTGTTGACGAAGTTGCCGAGCGCGTCCCGGAACTGCCGGTGCAGCCGCCCCGAGGTCGGGGTGCCGACCACGATCTCCGACTGCCCGCTCAACCGGCTCAGCAGCACGAAGTACGCGGACAGCAGCACGGTGTACGGCGTCGAGGAGGTCTCCCGCGCCAGCCGCCGTACCGCCTCCGTCGCGGTGACGGAGAGCGCGAAGGGCGCCGAACCGCCGTCGTAGGACGGCACGGGCGGGCGCGTCCGGTCGCCGTACAGATCCAGCGCGGGCGGTATGTCCGCCAACCGCTTGGCCTCGGCGTCGAGCAGGGTCCGCGCGTTCTCACCGGCCAGGAAGGCCTGTTGGCGCTCGGCGTACGCGGCGAAGGCGCCGCCGTCGAGCGTGAACCGGTTCGGTGTGCCCTCCAGCCGGCTGCGCACCTCGGAGAGCAGCAGGGCCAGCGACCAGAAGTCGGCCGCGATGTGGTGCATCACCACGGTGAACACCCAGGAGCGCTCACCGGTGCGGTACAAGTGCACGCGCCACAAGGGAGGTTGGGACAGATCGAAGGGCGTACGGCTGTCCGTGCGGACCAGGTCGCGCAGCGCCTCCGGGTCCGTCTCCCGTGCGTCGGTGTGGCGGATGTCGAGCGGTACGGCGTCCTGCGTGAACTGCTCCGGACCCTCGGGGCCGGTGCGGAAGCCGACCCGCAGGGCGTCGTGCTCGCGGGTCAGGTCCCGCAGGATGTCGTGGAGTCGGGTGCCGAGTTCGGGGTCGGCGGTGACTTCCGCGCCGAACACGATGTGGTAGGCGGAGCACCCCGGGTCGGTCTCGTGGATGAACCAGAGGCCGGCCTGCTGGGCGTTCACCGAGGTGGTCGTCGTCATCGCTGACCGTCCGCTGCGGCGGTGGCGGCGAGGGACTCGGTGTTCAGCAGCTTCCACAGCGCCTCGGCCAGGGTGTCCACGGTGGGGTGGTCCCAGAGCAGGTCGACCGGCGGGTCGGTGAGACCGCAGACGTCCTCGATCTCCATGCCCACGGAGAGCGCGGCCATGGAGTCCAGGCCGTAGTCGGTGAAGGGCCGGTCGGTCGCCAACTCCTCGGGGGCGACGCCCGCTTCGGCGGCGACCGCCGAGACGAGGACCTTCTTCACGTCGTCGAACGTCAGGGTGCTGGTGCTGGTCGTGGTGTTCATCGCAGATCAATACCTTCCGGCCGGTATGCGGTGGTGGTCAGGGTTGATGGTCAGGCGGCGGTCGTGGACGCTTCGTCGTCCCGGCCCGCCTCGCGGGCTCCGGGCTCGGCCATCCGCACCGGGCGGACCGAGAAGAACTCGCGGTCGGCGCGCTGCTCGTTCATGCGGGTGAACAGCCGCTGGGCGGTGGCCTGTTCGAGGTCGCCGGCCTCGTACTGGTGGACCTGGCGGCGGGCCAGCGCGGCCCGCAGCCACTCGCCGTCGGCGAAGAACCCGTCGAGGTGGTCCCGGTTGAACAGCCAGACGCCGAGGGCGGCCACCTTGGCGTGCAGCGAGCTGAGTTCCTCCGCCACCCGGATCAGCCGGGGGTCGGTGGACTTGGTCGACGTGCCGGTCTTCGTGGGCGAGGGCTGGCCGGCCGTCGAGCGCCGGATCTCGTTCACCCGGGCGAGCAGGGACGCCAACTCCTGCTGGAGTTCGGTGGCTTGGCCGCGCAGTGCGGTCAGCCGGTCCTCGTCGAGGCCGTCGGACGGCGCCAGTTCGGCGAGGCGCTCGATCAGCGCGGGGAGGCTGGCGAAGGTGGCGTCGCGGCCACGCCCGAACACGCTCACCCGGTGCGGTGCGAAGACGGGCAGCTCGGCCCGCAGGTCGTACAGCGGACGCCAGTCCGTGTCCGCGTCGTGCCCATGTGCCTTGGCCAGCGCGGGGAGTTGGAGCGCGAGGCTGTCCAGGCAGACCGGCTCGCTGCCGTCGAAGACCGAGACGACGGCACCGTCGCGGAGCATCTTCTGGAAGGTGCCCACGTGTTCGGCGGCGCGCAGGAAGTAGCGGGCGCCCAGCGTGCGGGCCAGCACCTTGCTGTTGGTGTCGACCAGCCGGGCCACCTGCACCTTCGCGAGGTTCCCCCAGATGCTGAACTGCTCGGTGTACAGGTGCAGTCCGCGCATCGCCACGAGGCTCTCGCACTCCGCGACCAGCAGGCTCAGGTACGCGTTGGCCAGGGACTCGGTGACGTACGGGATCTCGTTCGCGGGACCGTCGTAGAGGATCCGGTCGGAGAGGAAGTCCGCCACGGTCCGCAGCATGGTGTCGCCGGTGCCCAGGGAGAGGCCGGTGCAGAAGGTGCGGGTGATCAGCAGGCCGCGCAGGGCGAGTTCGAGCCCCTCGCCCTCGGCGCCGAGCCGGGACGTGGCCTCGATGCGAACGTTGTCGAAGGCGACCCCGCTGATGTCACAGCCGCGCAGACCGTAGGTCGGGACGCGGGGGACGCCGGTCACCTCGCCGGAGACGACCTGCGAGCGGTCCACCAGGAACATGGACTGCTGCCGCTTGGCCGGGGTCCGCTCGTCGCCCGTGATGCCGAGCAGCACGACATGGGTGGAGGTACGGCCCCGGTTGATGGGCCACTTCTCGCCGGACAGGACGTACTGGTCGCCGTCCGGGGTTGCCGTGAACCGGTTGGCGGCCAGGTCGGCGCCGTGCCCCGGCTCGGAGTAGGCCAGACACGGGACGACCCCGCCGCGCAGCACCGTGGCCGCGTACTTCTCCTGCTGCTCGGCGTCGCCGCCGATCCAGGCGAGCATCATCCACACCTGGGTGCTCTCGCTCACCGCGACGTTCATGTCCCGGCGGGCGATCACCCGGGTCAGCATCAGGATGTCCTCGGCGGAGCGGAGATCGCCGCCGAGCCGCTCGGGCACGAAATACCGGTTGAACCCGAAGGCGCGGACCTGGTCGATGCCGGCCGAGGGGAGCTCGTCGCGTTCGTCGAGCGCCAGCGCCCCGGCGAACGACAAAGCGTTGGATTCCACTTCCGGGTCACCGAGCCAGCCCTCCAGAGCCTCCGCGAGGGCAGCGCTCTGCGCTTTATTTGAGCTTTCCATGAGCTTTCCATTCCATGCCTGAGAGGGCAGTGGCATGAGGTTAAGCCCTGCCCGATAAACGGACCTGAAAGCGGAGGTGCGCACGTGCCGAATGGGCACACGTGCGTGCACATCGCGATGAAGAATGCAGGCGAAAAGGGCGCACAGCGTGGCTGTACAAAAAGCGCAGCGCTGAGCGGAATAGTCAGTTGTCTAGTGTCTGACCTGCGCCGATGGGCGCCTTTGCCGTGTCGTCAGCGTTGCCTGATAGGACAGCTGATCGAAAGTTGAATCATTTTGAAACCCCCGTTGCGCAAAGCGCGGTTTCGTCCCCGTGTGCTTCCCCGTATGTGGCCCGGTGGCAGACAGCAATGTTCTGGCCAGGCGCTTCGAGAGCGTAGCAGGCGCGCTACTTGGCGCCACGTGAGCCAGGTCACGCGGCGTTTCTGTTTTCTCACTCGAACGTTCGGTTCTGTGATCGATCACCGCGTGTCTGACCTCGATGATCGCTGGAGAATGACTCATTCCATTTCGCGTGATGCGGACGAACCCATTCCGTCGGATTTTGCGTCGGCTTAACATCCGGGGGCTTGTCCGGAGTGGCGGACCGATGAATTCCGGGTGTCCCCGATATCTCGGCGCGGCGACCGGAGCCTCGGGGTGCCGGCTCGCGGCCGGGTCGATTCCCCTGGCCGCCCGGGGTTCGGTCGCGGAGGAACGTTGTATCTTCGATGGTGGAGATTGCAACGATCGAAGGAGCCGGCTCATGGTGCGCAGCAGTGGCAGCGGCAGTGCCGCCGTGGAGCAGAACGGGGCCTCGCCCCGGAAGGACTTCCTGATCGCCGAGCGTCCCGGCTATCTGCTCCACAAGGCGGGGCTGGTGCTGGTGGAGGACGTGGAGAAGGCGCTGGGCGCGGTCGGGATGCGCATCCGCTACTTCTTCGTGCTGGCCGCGCTGGCCGGTGGGCCGGAGCTCTCCCAGCAGGACCTGAGTCGGCTGCTCAACCTCGATCCGACCACGGTCGTGACGGTGATCGACGAGATGGAGAGCAACGCGCATGTCGAGCGTCGCCGCAATCCCGCCGACCGTCGGCGCTACAACCTGATCCTCACCGAGACCGGCCGCGCGGCGCTCGCGACGGCGGACCGGGTGGCCACGGAGGTCGAATCGGCCTTCTTCGGCGCCCTCTCGAAGGAGGAACAGGCCGTGCTGCGCAAGATGCTCGGCGTGCTGATGGCCGGCCGCTGGCCCGCGTCGGTCTGTTCGGACTGACCTGGCGCGGCTCCGAGTTGACGCAGCGCGTCCACCAACTGACGTGGTCCACATGTGAGTTGACGTAGAACAACTCCGACGTGACGTAGAACCGCCTCGTATTCGTCAAAGCCCGTGGTGCCGACCGGTGCCGCGGGCTTTGTCGCCGCCTGCGACGGTCACTCTGCGTGACTCGTTCTCCGTGATCGACCGTGGCGGCATTGACTCCGGGCTTTCCAATCATCTAGATTTCCATCATCTAGAGATCCCAAGGTCCAAAGTTCCTGTTGATTGGAAGGTCCTCGCATGTCCGCAGAACGCGCACCCTCTCCCACAAGGTGGTGGACACTCGGGATCGTGGCGTTGGGCTCGTTCATGCTGATGCTCGATCTCAGCGTGGTCTCCATCGCGCTGCCGCAGATCCACAAGTCCCTGGGCAGCAGCTTCGCCGACCTGCAGTGGGTGTTCGACGCCTACGCCCTCACGCTGGCGATCTTCCTGGTCGCGGCGGGCTCGCTCGCCGACCGGATCGGCCGCAAGAAGCTCTTCCAGGTCGGCTTCGCCATCTTCACCGTCGCCTCGCTGGCCTGTGGACTGGCCGACGGAGCAGGGGAGTTGAGCTGGTTCCGGGCCATCCAGGGAGTCGGCGCCGCCATCATGTTCGCGGTCGGACCCGCGATGCTCAGCCATGAGTTCCACGGCAAGGAACGGGCCACCGCGTTCACCGCGTTCGGCGCCGCCGTCGGTCTCGCCGTGGCCACCGGCCCGCTCATCGGCGGCTCGCTGATCAACTCGCTGTCCTGGCGCTGGATCTTCTACATCAACGTTCCGGTCGGCGTGCTCGCCATCCTCATCGGCGCGCTGCGCGTCCGCGAGTCCCTCAACAAGCGCGCCCACCCCACCGATTGGGCCGGCCTCGCCACCTTCAGCCTCGCGCTCGGCGCCCTGGTGTACGCCACCATCCGTGGCCCCGTGGAGGGTTGGACCAGCGGCAACACGCTCGGCCTCTACGCGGCGAGCGTCGTCTTCCTGGTCGTCTTCGTCGCCATCGAGCGCCGGCTGGGCGAACGCGCCCTGATCGACCCGGCGTTCTTCCGCAGCCCCACCTTCGTCGGTATCTCCCTCGTCGCCATGATCGGCAACGCGGGCGCCCTGCCCTCGGTGTTCTTCGAGACCAGCTACCTGGAGAACATGCTGCACGTGGACGCGTGGGGGACAGGTCTACGGTTCCTGCCGCTGACCGGCGCGATGTTCGTGGCCGGTGCGCTCGGCGGCGGTCTCATCGGCAAGGTGCCCTTCCGCTACCTGCTGGGCGGCTCGACCCTGGTCATGGCCATCGGCATCCTGTGCCTGAACCTGACCGAGGCCGACTCCTCCTGGACCGTGCTCGTCCCGGCGCTGGTCATCTCCGGCCTCGGCATGGGCGCCTTCAACCCGGCCCGTGCCGCGCTGGCCATCGAGGTCGCCGAACCGGCCAAGTCCGGTGTCGCGTCCGGCATCAACGAGACCTTCCAGCAGGTCGGCATCGCGGTCGGCATCGCCGGCATCGGCGCCTACTTCCAGCACACCGTGTCCCAGGACTTCACCTCCTCGGCCGTCGGCAAGCAGCTCGGCGACGACGCGGCGGAGAGCGCCGCCCACGGAATCAGCGCGGGTGGCCTCGACGCCGTCGCCCAGGCCGCGGGTCCGCTGCGCGAGAAGGTACTGGCCGCCGGGCAGGACGCGTTCATGAACGCCTTCCACGGCGCGATGACGCTCAGCGCGATCCTCGGCTTCATCGCCGCGATCATCGGCTTCACGATGCTGCGCACCAAGGACCTGCACGCCAGCGCCCTGTCGACGATCCGGCGGGACGTCGACAGGGCGCTGGCGTGCAG
>NZ_JAENRY010000389.1 GCF_016612545.1 Streptomyces sp. MBT65
GTCGAGCACGTAGAGCCGGACGCCGGGTACGGGGCCGCCGATGGAGACCGGCCCCGGTGCGTCGTAGCGGCGGTAGCTCGCCCAGACCGTCGCTTCGGTGGGGCCGTACTCGTTGACGAGGGCCACCGGGCGTCCGTGCAGGGCGAAGTGACGGTGCATCAGCTCGGTGGGCAGTGGTTCGCCCGCCGTGATCACGGTCTCCAGCGTGCGGAGCCGTTCCGTTCCGTAGCGTTCGGCGGCGTCGAGCAGCACGCTGTAGAGCGAGGGCACGCACAGCAGCCGGGTCACCCCGTGGCGCTCCACGAGCCGGGACAGCCGCTCGGGGTCGCGGACCTCGTCGGGCCCGGCCACGACCAGGTGTCCGCCCGCCGTCAACGTGCCCCACAGGCCGGCGACGGAGGAGTCGAAGGCGAGCGGCGAGACGAGCAGGAAGGTGGGCCTGCCGGGGTAGACCGTGCGCCGGGCCAGGGTCGAGGCGGCCAGCTCGCGGTGCCCGACCTCGACGCCCTTGGGCTCGCCGGTGCTGCCGGAGGTGTAGATGAGATAGGCGGGGTCGTCGCCGGTGAGGGGGTCCTCGTCGGCAGCATCGGGGTCGGGGGTGGCTGCCGTGGTCGTGTCTTGTTCCGTGCCGTTCGTCTCCTCGACCACTATCAGCGGCAGGCACAGGCCGCTCACCCGGTCGGCGCCGGCCCGGTCGACCACGACGGCGGCGACACGCGCGTCGGCCAGGACGTCGGCGATACGGCGGTCGGGGTGGGCGGGCTCCACGGGGACGTACGCCGCCTTGGCGCGCAGCACGCCGAGCACCGTCGCCACCATCGCGGTGGACGGGCCCACCAGTACGCCGACGCGGCTGCCCCGGCGTACCCCCGCCCGTGCGAGACGGTCCGCGATCCGGTCGGCCCACGCGTCCAGCGCCCGGTAGCCGATGGCGCTGTCGCCGCTGCTGACGGCCGTGGCGGTGGGGGTGACCCGGGCGAACCGCGCCACGAGTTCGTGCACCGGCGCCGGTTCGGCACGGGGCAGTGCCGGACCGTTGCCGAGCGCTTCCGGCTCGTCCCCCCGGATCCGCTCGGACACCGGTCGGACGGGCAGCACGTCGAGCTGCAGTGACGTGGTCATCGGGACTCCTCTGGTGGGTGCGTGGGTGCGTGGGTGCGTGGGTGTGGAGGCGGTGGGGTGGGTGCGTTTACCGCGTTACGGCCGGTGTCGGTGAGGCGTCGGTGGCGGTTGTGTCCTTGCCTGCCGGGTCGCGGTGCGCGAGGTACTGGAGCAGGCCTGTGGCCGTGAGGGTGATCGCGCCCAGCGCGGCCCAGTAGAGGCGGCCGTGGCCCTGGTCGTGGAGCGTGACGAACAGGGCGCCGCCCGAGAGCGCGCCGAGTGCCTCGCCGAAGGACCAGCACACCTGGCGCAGGTTGAAGGCCTCCAGGCTGGAGGCGATGGGCAGTCCGGCGTACGCGGTGCTCACCATGGGGCCGAACGCCATCTCGGCCACGGAGAACACCAGGACGGCGAGGACCGCGCCGACGACGGGGGGCAGGCCCAGGCCGAGGGTGGTCATGGAGACGCCGAAGAGCAGGTTGGCGCCGCCGAGCACGGCGAAGGGTGTCGTACCGCGTCTCATCAGCCTGCTGACGACCGCGGTGACCCCGGCCTGGAGGACCACGATCCAGATCGCCGGTCCCGCCACCAGGAACGAGCGGAGCGCGGCCGAGTCGAAGTCCTGGGCGACATAGAAGACGAAGGCCGAGTAGAACTGGGCGTAGACGAACGTGCCGAGGACGCTGACCAGGATGACGCGGCGGATCCGGGGCACGGTGACGACCTGGCGCAGCACGGGGCGGCCGACCGGCCATGTGGTGGAGGCCGCGGGCGGCCGGGTTCCGCGCGGGATGCCGGGCAGCATGACGACGGCGGCGGCCAGGTAGCAGAGCGCGACCATCCCCATCAGGCGCTGTGGTTGGTCCGGTGAGTAGAGGACGTTGGCCAGGAACGGGCCGAGCGCCGCCGCCGCGTTCACGGCGATCTGGAGCATCGAGAAGAGCTGGTTGCGGCCGATGTCGTGGCGCACCACCTCCGCGATGAGCACCCGGGAGTACAGGAAGTGGGCGCTCACGCCGAACCCGGCGAGGACGAGCAGCGCGCACAGCTGCCAGTCGGCGCCGGCCCGGGGCAGCAGCCCGAACGCGGCGGCCGTGAGCAGGACGGCCCCCACCATGCCGGAGGCGTACGGCACCTTGCGCAGCCAGTGGGCGGCGAGGGTGGCGGACAGGCCCGCCGACGCGGTGTAGCAGAACAGGCCGACCCCGACGACCGCGGCGCCGGAGCCCGGGGAGCGGGCCGCGAGCAGTGTGCCCAGGACCGGGATGACGCTGTAGAGGCCGAGGGCGCCCAGGAGCGTCTCCAGCGCGAGGGAGGCGCGCAGCCGCCGGGGGGCCGCCTGCCGGGGCTCGGCAGCTCCGTCCGCCGTTTCCTTGAGCACGGTCCCGGTCACGGGCACCCCCTCCGCTTCCATCGGCTTGATTGAGGCAACATGTTGCCAGGCTTGGCATATGAAGGCAACCTCTGTGGGAAGGTTGGGCTGAAGCGAGGAGGTAAACAGTGGCAACTGCAGAGGTGGCCGAGGCGACGGTGCGCACCGCGCCCTACGGCACGTGGACCTCGCCGATCACCGCCGCCGAGGCGGCGGCCGGCGCCACGCGCGTCGAGTGGGTCGGCTTCGTCGGCGAGCAGGTGTGGTGGATCGAGCTACGGCCCCGGGAGGGCGGCCGCTGCGCCCTGGTCGGCCGCGCCCCGGACGGCACCGTCACCGACCTGCTCGGCGCCGGCTGGAGCGTCCGTTCACGGGTCATCGAGTACGGCGGGCGCCCCTGGCTCGCCCTCGGCCGGGACGCGTCCGCCGGGTTCGTCTTCACCAACGGCGACGACCAGCGGGTCTACCGCTGCGCGCCGGGGGCCGAGCCGGTGCCGCTCAGCCCGGAGCCCGACCTGCCCACCGGGCTGCGGTACGCCGACTTCGCGCGGGTCGGCGAGGAGGTGTGGTGCCTGCGCGAGACCCTGCTCGACCCGGCGGGCACGGAGGTCCGCCGAGCGCTGGTGGCGCTGCCGCTGGACGGCCGCGCGGCCGAGGACCCGGGCGCGGTACGGGTGCTCGGTGGCGGCCATCACCTGATGACCGGCCCGAAGGTCGCGCCGGACGGCCGGCAGGTCGCCTGGATCGGCTGGAACCACCCGGACATGCCGTGGGAGAGCACAGACCTGATGTGCGCCCCGGTGCGGACCGACGGGACACTCGGGCCGGCCCGGCGGATCGCCGGCGGCCCGGGTGTCTCGGTCGGCCAGGTGGAGTGGGCGCCGGACCGGCCGGGGGTGCTGTACGTGCTGAGCGACCCGGACGGCTGGTGGAACATCCACGAGATCGGACCGGCGGGGGACAGCCGCTGCCTGTGCCCGCGCGCCGAGGAGTTCGGCGAGCCGCTGTGGCGGATCGGCGCGCGCTGGTTCCTGCCCGCGGACGACGGGCGGCTGTTCGTGGCGTACGGGACGAGCGGGCGCCGGCTGGCCGTGCTGCACCCCGACGGCTCGCTGGCCGACGTGGAGTCGCCCTACACCGAGTGGGCGCAGCTGGCGACCGACGGGCGCCGGGTCGCGGGCACGGCCGCGGGGCCGCGGCAGCCGTCCTCCGTCGTGCTGGCCGACCTCGGTGGAGCCGGGGCGCCCCGGCTGGAGGTGCTGCGTGGCCCCGGCGCGGGAGAGGATGGCGTCCGGCACGCGGACTGGCTGCCGTACGGGCGGGCCGAGGTCTTCCGCAACGCGGACGGCGACGACGTCCACGCGTTCGTCCATCTCCCGCACAATCCCCGATTCACCGCTCCCGAGGGCGAGTTGCCGCCGTTCCTGGTGCAGGCGCACGGCGGTCCCACCACCCGCAGCCAGCTGGTCGTGAACCGGGAGATCGCCTACTTCACCAGCCGGGGCATCGGCGTGGTCGACGTCCAGTACGGCGGCTCGACCGGCTTCGGCAGGCCCTACCGGGAGCGGCTGCGCGGCGCCTGGGGCGTGACCGACGTGGCGGACTGCGCCGCCGTGGCCCGGGGGCTGGTGGCGCGCGGTCTGGCCGACCCCGGGCGGATCGGCATCCGGGGCGGCAGCGCGGGCGGGTGGACGGCGGCGGCCTCACTGGCGGCCGAGCCGTCCCTGTACCGCGTCGCGGGCATCTACTACCCGCTGCTCGACCCCGAGGAGTGGCGCGACCGCGGCACGCACGACTTCGAGTCGAGATACCTGGAGAGTCTGCTGGGCCCCTGGCCGCAGGCCGCCGAGCGCTACGCGCGCGTGTCACCGCTGCGGCGGGCCGGCCGGGTGCGGGCGCCCTTCGTCCTGATGCAGGGCCTGGAGGACACGATCACCCCGCCCGTGCAGGCGGAGCGGTTCCTGCGGCGGCTGGGCGGCAGGGTCCCGCACGCCCACCTCACCTTCGAGGGCGAGCAGCACGGGTTCCGCAGAGCGGAGACCGTCGTGGCCTGTCTGCACGCCGAACTCTCCGTCTACGGCCAGGTGTTCGGCTTCGAGCCGCCCGGGGTGCCGCGCCTGGAGCTGTCGGTGTGAGCGACGTGAGCCGGCCGGCGTCCCCTCGGGGGCACCGGCCGGCTCACGGGTCCGCGGCCGTCAGGCGGCCGGGTCGACGCTCTCCGCCGCCGTCACCACGCGCCGCGCCACCCGGGCGGCCTCGCGCAGCACGGTCTCGCGGTACCGCTCGCTCAGCCGCAGGACGGCGGGCAGCACCCGGCACTCCTCGACGCTCCCGCCGGCGAGGGGCAGCGCCAGGCCGACCAGCGGGAGAACGCTCGGCACGGTCTCGAACAGGCCCCGGACCGCGGGGTCGGCGATCTCGGCCGGGCGGCCTGCCGGGGCGCTCAGCGGGACGCCGACGACGAGGGTGTCCCGGCCGGCGACGGTGCCGCGCGCCACGCCGAGCGCGCCGTCCGGGCCGGGCACGATCGCCGCGATCTCGGACCGGACCTCTTCGTAGGAGCGGTTGGCGCCCCACATGTCGTAGGCGCGGAAGAGTTCCACGTCCAGGGCGGGCCACTTGGTCAGGAAGTGGTCCATGTTGACGTCGAACTCGCGGAAGTTGGCCGACACGTCGCGCATGTGCGGCAGATGCAGTCCGAGCACGTCCTCACCGCGGACGATCGGGATGCCCGCCGCGTGCACCCGGTAGCCCCACTCCTGGTCCTCGCCGCCCCAGCCGTGGAAGTCCTCGTCGAACAGCAGCCCGTGCCGGCGGACGGTCGCGGCGGGGATCACGATGAACGCGCCCCAGACCAGGGTCCAGGGCAGCACGAACGGATCGAACCGCCACCGCTTGTCGTGGCGCTCGCCCGGTGCCGCCTCCAGGTCCGCGAGCAGGGTCCTGAACCGCCGGTGCTCGGGCAGGTCCGCGGTCTCCGCCGCCCGGTCCGAGCGCCCGTCGAGCCCGACGATCTGGCCGACCACGCACCGGTCCTGTCCGTCCGCGTAGTACCGGTCGTAGAGGGTCTCCAGACAGCGCGGCGGCAGGGCGAGGTCGGCGTCGAGGAAGACCACGACCTCGCCGGACACCTGGCGCAGCGCGAGGTTGCGCGAGCGGCACAGGTTCCACTCCTCGTCGACCAGGACGGAGACGACGGTCAGCCGGTCCGCGTACTCCCGGCACGCCTCCAGGTACTCCGGCGAGTACTCCAGCGCCCCGACGACGATCTCGAACTCGGAGCCGGGCAGGGTCTGTTCGGCGAGCGCCGCGAGCGCGACGCGGAAGTTGCGCAGGCGCTGTTTGTACGGGATCACGACACTGATCTTGGGACCACCCACCGCACGCCCTCCTTGGTCACATCTCTGGACTTCGCTTCTGGCAATACATTGACAGGAGCTTGCCTAAGTTGGCAATGCTTGGTTGGATCGGAACCACGTCGAGCGAAGGGAGAACGGCATGAGCGAGGACACGATCGGCGTCGTGACGGTGACGCGAGGGCGTCCGCGGCTGCTCAGGCGCGCCATGGACTCCGTGTACGCGCAGGACTTCGACGGCCTGATCGAGCATGTGATCGTCGTCGACCACGAGGACGCCGAGACGGTGGCGGCCGTCACCGCCGCCCCCACCCGCCCGGGACTGCGGGTGACCGTCCACCAGGAGCCGCGTCCGCAGGCCGAGCGAAACGAGCCCCCGGGCGACAAACGCCGGGTCTACCCCCGGCTCTCACGGCTGTTCAACACCGGCGTCCGGCTCTCCTCCGCGGACTGGATCGCGTTCCTGGACGACGACAACGAGTACGAGCCCCACCACCTGAGCAGCCTCCTGGAGTGCGCCCGGCGGAACGGCGTACGGGTCGCCCACTCCGGGCGGACCATGTGGTACGCCGACGGCGCCCCCTATCTCGACGAGGCCTGGCACACCGTCACCGACCCGGCCGAGGCGGCGCGCATCTACGACGTGATGTGCGACAAGGGCGTCCGCGTCCGGGGCACCAACATCCTGCTGGACCGCGCCGATCCGCGGGGCCCGGGGGACGCCTTCCGCACCAGCAGCACGATGCGGGCCCAGGACCCGGTCTCCCTGGTGGACCAGAGCGTGTGGCTGGTGAGCCGGGACCTGCTGCTGCGGCTGCCGATCCCGGAGACCTTCACCGCCGCGGAGCACGAGGCCAACACCGCTCCCGACGACAAACTGCTCGCCACCCTCCAGGACAACGGCGTCCCGATGGTGTCGACGCGGCAGCCCACCGTCCGGTACTACCTCGGCGGCGTCTCGAACCGGATCACCCGCCCGCAGACGGTCCCGGCGGCCGGGTAGCCGGCGGTGGTGAGCGCGCTGTTCACGGCACCCGCGCAGCGTCGGCGGCGGGCTCGTGTCCTGTCGTGAGCAGGACCGCCGCCAGGGCCGCGAGCAGCGCGCACACCCAGAAGACCCGGCCGTAGCCGAGCCGGTCGATGACCACGCCGGCGGTGGCGCCGCCCAGCATCACCCCGACCTGGAAGGCGCCGGTGAACAGCGACGAGGCCGCCCCGACCCGGTCGGGCAGGGCCTCCTGGAGGATGGTCACGGGGATGCTCAGCACCACCGCCATGAAGAAGGCGTTGAGTGCCTGGAGCGCGAGCAGGGCGGGCCTGGATGCGGCCAGCGGCAGGGCGGCGAAGAACACGGTCGCGCAGCAGGCGGCGTAGAAGACGAGTCGGCGCTTGCCGATGCGGTCCGCGCGGGCGCCGAGGTACATCATCACCGGGATCTCCAGCGCCGAGGCGAGCCCGAGCAGCAGACCGGTGAAGCCCGTGCCGTGGTCGAGCTGCTCGGTGACGAACAGCGCGATGTCGATCTGGTAGACGCTGTTGACCGCCAGCAGCAGCACGGTCGCGACGAGCAGGGTCCAGGAGGACCGGCCCAGGCCGGTGAACGGGTTGCCCCGCGTCCGGGGCCCGCGCGCGGCGGCGGGCGCGGAGTGCTTCGGCAGCAGCCACAGGCACAGGACGCAGGCCAGGACGTACATCGCCGTGACGGTGAGGTACAGGACGCCGAAGCCGCCGGCGTCGATCAGCAGGAAGCCGATCGGCGGGCCGACGACCCAGGCCATCGAGGTGAGGGCGCGCAGCAGGGAGTTGAAGAACGTGGCGTCCAGCGCCCTGGTGTCGGCGAACTCCCTTGTGTAGGCGAGCAGTTGCGGGAAGCAGGCGCTGCCGAGCGCGAAGAAGACCGCGCCGAACGCGAAGAGCAGGTAGTAGTCGCGTACGACGACGTAGGCGAAGGTGCCGACCGCGGACAGCAGCGTGCACAGGGCGAGCAGCAGGCGCCGGTCGCCGATCCGGTCGGACAGCGCGCCGAAGGCGAGTCCCGACAGGACCCCGAGGACGCCCCGGCCGAGGAAGAACAGGCCGATCAGCAGCGGGCCGACGCCGATCCCCTCGGCCAGGAACAGGCTGCCGGAGGTGCTCATCATGGCGCCGGAGACGCCGATCAGGCCCGTGTTCGCGACCAGTCCGGCCAGGGCGCCGTCCCTGGCCAGCCCCGCCATCGAGCCGTACGCCGTCCGGGCTCGGCCCCGTGCGGCCGCTGTGAAGCCTGTACCGGTCATGGCGACCCTCCGTTTGGCAAACATGGCACGTCGATATTGCCAAGTGGGCACAGTCAAGGCAACACTTGAGGCAAATGATTGACAGACCGAGTTGGACTGACTGAGGAGGATCATGCGAGTCGTCATCACCGGTGGGGCCGGCTTCCTCGGATCGCATCTGTGCGACGCGCTGCTGGGCCGGGGCGACAGCGTCGTCTGCGTCGACGACCTGTCGACCGGGCGGCGGGAGAACCTCGAGGACGCGTGGCACAGCCCGGCCTTCCGATTCATCGAGGCGGACGTCACCCTGGGACTCGACGTGCCGGGCCCGGTGGACGCCGTGGCCCACCTGGCCAGTCCGGCCTCGCCGCCGGACTATCTGCGCCGCCCCCTGGAGACCCTCGCCGCCGGCAGCCGGGGCACCGAACACGCCCTCGCCCTCGCCCGGCGGCACGGCGCGCGCTTCCTCCTCGCGTCCACCAGCGAGGTGTACGGCAGCCCGCAGGTGCACCCGCAGACGGAGGACTACTGGGGGCACGTGAACCCGATCGGGCCGCGCAGTGTCTACGACGAGAGCAAGCGGTTCGCGGAGGCGCTCACCACCGCGCACCGGGGCGCGCTCGGGGTGAACACGGGCATCGTCCGCATCTTCAACACGTACGGCCCGCGGATGCGCCCGGACGACGGGCGGGTGGTCAGCAACTTCATCTCCCAGGCGCTCGACGGGAATCCGATCACCCTCTACGGCGACGGCGAGCAGACCCGCAGCTTCTGCTACGTCGACGACCTGGTCCGGGGCCTGCTGGCCATGCTCGACTCCGACCACGCGGGCCCGGTCAACCTGGGCAACCCCGCGGAGTTCACCATGACCCAACTGGCATCACTCGTAAGGCAGTTGACGTCGACAACGGCACCGGTCCAGCACCGGGAACTACCGCAGGACGACCCGCCGCGCCGCCGCCCGGCCATCGACCACGCCGTCCGCACCCTCGGCTGGCACCCACTCGTCGACCTGACGGAGGGCCTGGGCCACACCATCGCCTGGTTCCGCTCCCACGCACCCGACCCCCGCGGACTGGAGGCCGCGGTGGCCGGATAACACCGGACAACAGCAGCGGGTGCCGCGCCCCACCGGGGGTACGGCACCCGCTGCTGTTGTCCGGCCGGGCGAGGCGGGCGCCTACTGCGGCCGTTCGCTCAGGCGAGGCGGGCGTGGTCGGTGAGGACCTCGTTGATCACGTGGTGTGAGGTGGTGTCCGGTCCGGTGGTGGTGTCGAGGCTCTGGGAGAGCACCAGCAGGGCCTTCCACAGGGCCCAGCCGCGGGCCCGGGCCCACATGTCGTCGTCCTGGGCGGTCGTGCGGCGGAAGGCGTCGCGGCTCTCGCCGGAGAACATCGTCCAGGCGATCACCAGATCGCAGGCGGGGTCGCCGACGCCGGACGTGCCGAAGTCGATGACGGCCGTCAGCTCGCCGTCCCTGACCAGCAGGTTGCCGCTCGCGATGTCCCCGTGGAACCACACGGGCGTGCCGCGCCACTCGGCGGCGAGGGCCGCCTCCCACACCTCGGCGGCCCGCCGGGTGTCGACGTGGCCCTCCAGGGCGGCGAGGCAGCGCCGGGTCTCTTCGTCGTAGTGGGCGGGCGAGGCGCCGCGGTACCAGCTGTGCTCCCCGGCGAGCGGGCCGCCGGTGGCGTCGCAGCGCTGGAGGGCCAGCACGAACTCGCCGACGGCGGACGCGAACTCGGCCAGGTCGTCGATCCGTCCGGGCGCGGAGGTCTCGCCGTCCAGCCAGCCGCGCACGGACCACGGGAAGGGGTAGCCCTCGCCCGGGACGCCCGCGCCCAGGATCGTCGGAACGGCCAGGGGCAGACCGGGCGCGAGCCGGGGCAGCCAGGTGCTCTCCTTGTCGACGGCGGGGACGTAGCCGGCCGCCGTGGGCAGCCGTACGGACATGTCGGCGCCGAGGCGGTAGGTGCGGTTGTCCCAGCCGTCGACTTCCACCGGGACCACGGGCAGGCCCGACCACTGCGGGAACTGGGCGTCGATCAACTTGGTGACCAGCGCGGCGTCGATGCCCGCGCGGCCGTCGGGGGGTGTGGAGACCATGCGGCGATGATTGCCCGAAACAGCCGTACCGCGCAATGGATTTGACACTTCGGGATGGCAGTTCACTCCAACAGTGGGGCAATATATTGCCTCGATGTTGCCAGGTGCGGCAATATGGGAAGGCGGACGTCACCGAGGGAAGGGTTTCTCATGGCCACCAGCAGGAAGTTCGGCGATCCGGCGCTCTTCGGTGAGGTCTGGGCCGACGACTACGACGACCGGACGACCCTCGACCCGGCACCCGCCGTGGACTTCCTCGCCGGGCTCGCGGGTGGCGGACGCGTCCTCGAACTCGCCGTCGGCACCGGCCGGGTGGCCCTGCCGCTGGCCGCCCGGGGCATCCGGGTCGAAGGAGTCGAGGGGTCCGCGAAGATGGCCGCCCGCCTGCGCGGGAAGCCGGGCGGCGACGGTGTCCCGGTGACCGTCGGGGACATGGCCGAGATCCCGGTGGACGGCCCCTTCACCCTGGTCTACCTCGTCTACAACACGATCTTCAATCTGCTGGAGGCCGAGCGCCAGCAGGCCTGCTTCGACAACGCCGCCCGCGTCCTCGACCCGGACGGCGCCTTCGTGATCGAGGCGTACGTCCCCGACCCCGCCTTCTTCGACCGGGGCCAGCGCGTCCACGCCCTGTCCGTCACGGAGGACTCCGCCACCATCGAGGTCTACCGCTTCGACGCGGCGGCCCAGCGCTTCCACAGCCAGAAGATCACCTTCGACGCCGACGGCGTCCATCTGCGCCCGCACGCCGAGCGCTGGTGCCCGCCCGCCGAACTCGACCTGATGGCGGACCGCGCCGGCCTCCGGCTCGACCGGCGGATCGCCGACTGGTCCGGCGAGCCCTTCGGCCCCGACAGCACCGGACATGTGTCGGTGTACCGGCGCGCCCGATGAGGCCCGGCGCGATCGCCCTGGTCACCGGGGCCAACCGGGGCATCGGCCTGGAGACCGCCCGGCAACTGGCGCTGCGCGGCGCCGTCGTCCTGCTCGGCAGCCGGGACGCCGGGCGCGGCGCGGACGCGGCCCGCGCGCTGGAACGGGACGGCGTCCGGGGAGTGACACCGGTGGCGGTCGACGTGACCGACACCGGCAGTGTCGCCGCGCTCGCCACCCGCCTGGAACGGGACCACGGGCGGCTCGACGTCCTCGTCAACAACGCGGGCGTGTTCGCCGGCGCCACCGCGGCCGACACCGGCGCCGACCTCGTCCGCGGCCTCCTCGACGTCAACGTGGCCGGCGCGGTCGCGATGATCCACGCCCTGCTGCCGCTGCTGGCCCGCTCCCCCGCGCCCCGCATCGTCAACGTCTCCAGCACGACGGCCTCCTTCGGCCTGACCGTCTCGGGCGCGGAGCTGCCGGGCGACGCGTCGGTGCGGCTCGCCTACACCGCCTCGAAGGCCGCCCTGAACATGCTGACGGTCCAGTACGGGCTGGCGTTCCGGCAGGACCCCGGCCTGCGGCACGTGAAGATCAACTCGGCGTCGCCGGGCTGGACGGCCACCGCCATGAACGGCTTCCGCGCTCCCCGCACCGTCCAGGAGGGCGCCCGGTCCCTCGTCGCCCTCGCGACCCTCCCCGACGACGGCCCGAGCGGCGGCTTCTTCGACGAGCACGGCGCCCTGGCCTGGTAGGTCCCGGTCCGCCGGTACGGGCCCGTGTCACCGCAAGGCAGCTCACCGTCCCCGACACCGTCAGAAAGAGCGCCCATGAACGCATCCTGGACCACCAGCGCACCCGCCCGCCCGGCCCTTCCCGCCCCCGACACCGAGGCCGTACGGGCCCGCGACCGGCGGCACGTCTGGCACACCTGGACGCCGCTGGCCGCCGACCGCTCCGCGCTGACCCTCTCGCACGGCTCGGGCCACCACGTGTGGGACATCGACGGCCGCGCCTACCTCGACGCCTCCGCGCTCAACTCCACGTGCGGATACGCCCACCCCCACGTGCTGCGGGCCCTCGCCGAACAGGCGTCCCGGCTGCACCACTTCGACCTCTCCGTGGCCGGGCACGAACCCGCCGGGCTGCTCGCGGAACGCCTCGCGGGGCATCTTCCGCCCGGCATGGACAAGACCCTGTTCGTCAACAGCGGCTCCGAGGGCTTCGACGCCGCCGTCATGATGGCGGTCTCCTACTGGGCCCACCTCGGCCGTCCCCGCTCCCGGCTGGTCACCTTCGCCCGCTCCTACCACGGCGCCACGCTCCTCAGCCGCAGCCTGTCCACCCTGCCGCGCAGCACACACCTGCTGGATCCGCCGGTCCCCGTGACCCGGGTCGAACTGCCCCTGGAACCGGCGCTGTTGCGTCGAGAGGAGGCGCTGCCCGTCCTGCTCGCCGCCTTCGAGCGGGCCATCGGCGACGACCCGGACGACCTCCCGGCCGCCGTCGTCGTCGAACCCTTCCTGAACGTCGGCGGCGCCGTCGTCCTCCCGCCCGGCTTCCTGCGCGAGCTGCGCGCGCTCTGCGACGCCACCGGCACCCTGCTCGTCCTCGACGAGGTCTTCACCGCCTACGGCCGCTGCGGCGCGATGTTCGCAGCCCGCCGCGAGGACGTCACCCCGGACGTGCTCGTCAGCAGCAAGGGACTGAGCGGCGGCTATGTGCCGATCGCGGCCGTCACCGTCGGGCAGCACGTCCACGACACGTTCGGCCGGGACCCCGTCATCGGCGGCCTGCGCTACGGCCACACCACCTCCGGTCACGCGGTGGCCTGCGCGGCGGCGCTGGCGACCCTCGACGTCCTGGAGAAAGAGGATCTGCCCGGCCGGGCCGAGCGGCTCGGCAGCGGCCTCCTCGGCGAGCTGGCACCGCTGACCGGCGCCGGGGGCGTGGTGGACGTGCGCGGGCTGGGCCTGATCCTGGTCGTCGAGACCGCCTCGCCCGAGCTCGCGACCCGCGTCCTGACCCGGGCCCGGGAGCGCGGGCTGCTGCTGCGGCAGGTCGGCGCGGCGGTGATGGCGGTGCCGCCGCTGGTGATCGACGACGAGGGGGCGGCGGCCCTCGCGGCAGGCCTCACGGAGGCGGTGACGGACGTGGCGGGCTGACCCCGCTCGCGGACCGCCGAAGGAGGGGAGGCCCCGGGCCTCCCCTCCTTTCCCTTCCCCGGCCGCGGTGCGGACGGCGGTCAGCGCCTGCCGTCGCTGTAGGCGGTCGTGTCACCGCTGAGCACCGTGCTGGGGCGCCCGTCGATTCCCACCGGGACCGTCCCGGTCACGGTGCAGCGTTCCGCGCGCCGGTCCCGGGTGCCGTAGTCGAAGACGGCGTAGTGCTGGGTCGCCCGGTTGTCCCAGATCGCCAGGTCTCCCGGGCGCCAGCGCCAGCGGACGGTGTGCTCCGGGATCGTGACGTATTCCTGGAGGAGGCGCAGCACGTCGCGCGAGGCCTGCGGGGCGAGGCCGGCCGCCCGGCGCGCGAACCCGCCGAGCAGCAGGGCGCGTTCACCGGCTCGAACAGGGTGGAGACGTACTCGCGGCGGGCCGCGACCGTGGCGTCGGTGTAGTCGGAGTCGTTGCTGTGCACGACCCGCAGCCGGTCGGCGAGGGCCCGCAGCGGCTCGGGCAGCGCTTCGTACGCGGCCACGGTGTCGGCCCACAGGGTGTCGCCGCCGTACTCGGGGGCGATCTTGTTGTGGAGGAAGGCGATCGCCGGGGGCCGGTCGACGAAGGTGAGGTCCGTGTGCCAGTGGTTGGCGCGGGTGCCCTGCCGGGAGTCGATCTCCCTGACCTCGGGGCGGTTCTCGGGGGCCGCGTAGATGGGGTGACCGAGGGTCAGGTCGCCGAAGGCGCGGGCGAGGGCGGCCTGGCTGTCGTAGTCCCGGCGCAGTTCCCCGACGGTCTCCGCGTCGGGGGTGACGGCCGTGTCGACGCCGCTGATCAGGGCGCCGAGGGTGCCGGTCAGCGGGGTGACGGTCAGTCGGGCCGTGGTGACGGGGGCGGTGGTCACAGTGGGTGCCTCTCTCTCGGGCTGGGGGGTCAGCCGGCCGCCGTGAGGGCGGTCACGAGTTCTGCCTGGCCGCTCAGGGAGCGGGCGGTCATCAGGTCGCGGACGGGGATCTGGACGCCGAGCTCCTTGGTGGCCCTGCGGGCGAGCCGGGTGACCAGGAGCGAGTCACCGCCCAGCTCGAAGAAGTCGGAGTGGCCGACGAGGCCGTCGTGGCCGAGGAGTTCGGTCCACAGCCGGGTGAGGAGGGCGGTGGGGTCCGGGGG
>NZ_JAENRY010000038.1 GCF_016612545.1 Streptomyces sp. MBT65
ACGCCCGCCGACGGAACGTTCCGTCGGCGGGCGTTGTCCATACACGGATACCCTTGACAGGTGACCGACGCCCAAGAAACCGCAGCAGACAGCTCACTGCGAACCACCGGAGGCGCCCCTCCGGACGACGTCGAACCGGCGCCGATCCCTTTGCTCGAGCCCCGAGAGGGCATTCCGCCCGTGATCGCCGACGAGGAGGCCCTCGCGGAGGTGATCGCGGCCTTCGCCGCCGGCACGGGTCCCGTGGCCGTGGACGCCGAGCGCGCGTCCGGCTACCGCTACGGACAGCGCGCCTATCTGGTGCAGCTGCGCCGTGCGGGGGCGGGCACCGCGCTGATCGACCCCGTCGCCTGCCCCGATCTGTCGGGCCTCGGCGAGGCCATCTCCGGCGTCGAGTGGGTGCTGCACGCCGCCACCCAGGATCTGCCCTGTCTGCGCGAGATAGGCATGGTGCCGACGCGGCTCTTCGACACCGAGCTGGCGGGTCGGCTCGCCGGATTCCCGCGGGTCGGTCTGGGCGCGATGGTCGAGGGTGTGCTCGGTTTCGTCCTGGAGAAGGGGCACTCCGCCGTCGACTGGTCCACCCGCCCGCTGCCCGAACCCTGGCTGCGCTACGCGGCCCTCGACGTGGAACTCCTCGTCGACCTGCGGGACGCCCTGGAGAAGGAGCTCGACCGGCAGGGCAAGCTGGACTGGGCCCGCCAGGAGTTCGACGCGATCGCGGCCGCGCCGCCCGCCGAGCCCCGCAAGGACCCGTGGCGTCGTACGTCCGGGATGCACAAGGTACGGCGGCGCCGGCAGCTCGGTGTCGTACGGGAGCTGTGGCAGACGCGGGACCGGATCGCGCAGCGCAGAGATGTGTCGCCGGGGAAGGTGCTGTCCGACGCTGCGATCGTGGAGGCGGCGCTCGCGCTGCCGCTGGACGTGCAGGCGCTGGCCGCGTTGAACGGGTTCGGGCATCGGATGGGCCGGCGGCAGCTGGAGCAGTGGCAGGCGGCCGTCGACCGGGCCAAGGCCCTTCCCGACTCCGCGTTGCCGCAGCCGGGGCAGCCGGTCACCGGGCCGCCGCCGCCCCGCGCCTGGGCCGACAAGGATCCCGAGGCCGCGGCTCGGCTGTCCGCGGCCCGTGCCGCGGTCTCCGCGGTGGCCGAGGGGCTCAACATGCCTCAGGAGAATCTGATCACTCCGGACACCGTGCGGCGGGTGTGCTGGGAGCCGCCGAAGAGTGCGGACGTCGAGTCCGTGGGGGCCGCGCTCGCCGGGTACGGGGCGCGACCGTGGCAGGTGGAGCAGGTGGCGCCGGTCCTGGTGGAGGCGTTGACCGCGAAGGCGCCGTAGGGGTTCTGTGTCGTTTTGCGGGTGCGGGTCCGCCGGGGCCGGTCGCGCCCGCACGGCGGAGCCGCACATCGACACAGCTCCGCGCCCCAAAAACACCCAGCACTTGGACGTCTAGATCAGGCCAAGATCCTCGGGTCATTTGTGGGGAACAGGGCGCGGTCGGAGTACGTGGCTGCCAGACTCCGGAGGCAGCCGTCGACCGATCGCCCTGTACCGCGTGGAGCGCACCCGATGACGACAACTCGCGTCACCATCAAGGACGTTGCCGCGCGTGCCGGTGTGTCGAAGGGGGCGGTGTCGCTCGCCTTCAATCACAAGCCGGGGTTGTCGGAAGCGACCCGGGAGCGGATCTTCGAGGCCGCGCGGGCGCTGGACTGGGCGCCGAACCTGGCCGCACGGTCGCTGGCCGGGGCGCGCGTCGATGTCGTAGGGCTCGCTCTGTGTCGGCCCGCTCGGCTGCTGGGGCTCGAATCGTTCTCCATGGAGTTCGTCTCCGGTGTGGAGAGTGTGCTGACCGAGCGGTCCTGTGGGCTTTTGTTGCGGCTCGTCGGGGATCCGGCGGAGGAGGCCGGGCTGCTGGAGGCGTGGTGGCGGGCGCGGCAGATCGGCGGGGCGATCCTGGTCGACCTGTGGGCCGACGATCCCCGGGTCGCGGTGGTGCGGCGGCTCGGGATGCCCGTGGTGGCCGTGGCGGATCCGGCGTTGACGGGTGGGCTGACCTCCGTGTGGGTCGACGAGGCCGCTGCCGTGACCGAGGCCGTGCGGTATCTGGGGGCGCTCGGGCATCGGCGGATCGCGCGGGTCGGTGGGGCGGCGGAGCTGGGGCGGACGGCCGTGCGGAGTGCCGCCTTCGAGGCGGCGGTGCGGGCGTTGGGGGTGTCGGACGTTCGGCAGGTGGTGACCGATCAGTCCGGGGAGGCGGGGGCGCTGGCCACGCGGTCGTTGCTGGCGGAGGCGGAGCGGCCCACCGCCATCGTCTACGACAACGACATCATGGCCGTCGCCGGGCTGGCGGCGGCCGTGGCGGCGGGGCTCGGGGTGCCGGCCGATGTGTCGCTGCTGGCCTGGGACGACTCCCCGCTGTGCCGGGTCACGCATCCGACGCTCTCCGCGATGGGCCATGATGTGCACGGATTCGGCGCGGACGTGGCCCGGACGCTGTTCGGGGTGATCGCCAGGCAGGGGCCCGGTTCGCATGCCGTGCCCGCTCCGGTGCTGACCCCGCGGGGGTCGACGGGACCGCCCGGGGCATGATCGCGAGGGTTTCGGGGTGTGACGTTCGCCGCTTGGAGCCCCGGGACTGGGCAGCCTGGTTACTCACAAGTAGCATGGTTCCTGAGCGCGCGCTCAGCGCATCGCAGCAGTGCCGATCCCGCACCCTGGAGGAGAGCCAATCGTGCCTCGTACCGTCAGGGACGTCGTCTTCGTCGACGGCGTCCGCACCCCGTTCGGCAAGGCGGGCCCGAAGGGCATCTACCACGAGACCCGGGCCGACGACCTCGTCGTGAAGGCGATCCGGGAGCTGCTGCGCCGCAACCCCGGGCTCGACCCCGCGAAGATCGACGAGGTCGCGATCGCCGCGACCACGCAGATCGGCGACCAGGGACTCACGCTCGGCCGTACGGCCGGCATTCTCGCCGGGCTGCCGCAGTCGGTCCCGGGTTACTCGATCGACCGCATGTGCGCCGGTGCGCTGACCGCCGTCACCACGACCGCCGGTTCGATCGCCTTCGGTGCCTACGACGCCGTCATCGCCGGTGGTGTCGAGCACATGGGCCGCCACCCCATGGGCGAGGGCGTGGACCCGAACCCGCGGTTCGTGAGCGAGAAGCTGGTCGACGACTCCGCCCTGTTCATGGGCATGACGGCGGAGAACCTGCACGACCGCTACCCGCACATCACCAAGCTGCGCGCCGACGAGTACGCGGTGCGTTCGCAGGAGAAGGCCGCCAAGGCGTACGCCAACGGCAAGATCCAGCAGGACCTGGTGCCGATCTCGGTGCGCAACACCAACGAGCAGGTGGGCGAGGTCGGTTGGGGTCTCGTCACCGCCGACGAGCCGATGCGTCCGGGGACCACCCTGGAGAACCTCGCCGGGCTCAAGACGCCGTTCCGTGTGCACGGCCGGGTCACCGCGGGCAACGCGGCCGGTCTGAACGACGGTGCCACGGCGTCGATCATCGCGAGCGAGGACTTCGCCCGCGAGCACAACCTGCCGGTCAAGATGCGGCTCGTCTCGTACGCCTTCGCGGGCGTCGAGCCGGAGGTCATGGGCTACGGCCCGATCCCGGCGACCGAGAAGGCGCTCGCCAAGGCGGGCCTCGGCATCGGTGACATCGGCCTCTTCGAGGTCAACGAGGCTTTCGCCGTGCAGGTGTTGGCCTTCCTGGACCACTACGGCATCGCGGACGACGACGAGCGCGTCAACCAGTACGGCGGCGCGATCGCCTTCGGTCACCCGCTGGCCTCGTCGGGCGTCCGCCTGATGACGCAGCTGGCCCGCCAGTTCGAGGAGCAGCCGAACGTCCGCTACGGCCTGACGACGATGTGCGTCGGCTTCGGCATGGGCGCCACGGTCATCTGGGAGAACCCGCACTTCGAGGGGGACAAGTGAGCACCACCACCGAGCTTCTGAAGGGTGCGGCCGAGCTGTTCCCGGACGAGGTCGTGA
The DNA here is from genome assembly GCF_016612545.1 of Streptomyces sp. MBT65. Taxonomy (GTDB): domain Bacteria; phylum Actinomycetota; class Actinomycetes; order Streptomycetales; family Streptomycetaceae; genus Streptomyces. The sequence goes on from NZ_JAENRY010000038.1 coordinate 4,010, forward strand.
CGTCCGCGCACGTCCGCCACCTCGAACTGCCGTACAGCGCCGGGCGGTTCGCGCTCATCACGCTGGACAACGGCTTCGACCACACCAAGCCGACCACCTTCGGTCCGGCCTCGCTGGCGAACCTCAACACCGCCATCGACCAGGTCGAGAAGGAGGCGGCGGCCGGCGAGATCGTCGGTGTCGGCATCACCGGCAAGCCGTTCGTCTTCGCCGTCGGCGCGGACCTCAAGGGCGTCGAGCTCCTGAAGAACCACGACGACGCGCTCGCCATCGGCAAGGGCGGCCACGAGGTCTTCAAGCGCCTCGCGGACATCGCGGTACCGACCTTCACGTACTACAACGGCGCGGCCATGGGCGGCGGCGTCGAGGTCGGTCTGCACTGCGAGTACCGCACGGTGTCGAAGCACATCGCCGCGTTCTCGCTGCCCGAGGTCTTCCTCGGGCTGGTCCCGGGCTGGGGCGGCTGCACGCTGCTGCCGAACCTGATCGGCGCCGAGAAGGCCGTCTCGGTGATCATCGAGAACAGCCTCAACCAGAACAAGCAGCTCAAGGGCCAGCAGGTCTTCGACCTCGGGATCGCCGACGCGCTCTTCGAGGGCGCCGACTTCCTGGAGCAGTCGCTGATCTGGACGGCGAACGTCCTCAAGGGCGACATCAAGGTCGAGCGTCCGGCGATCGACCGCGGCGAGGCCTGGGACCAGGCCGTCGCCAAGGGCCGTCTCGTCGCGGACTCCAAGGTGCACGGCGCGGCCCCGGCCGCCTACCGCGCGCTCGACATCGTCGAGGCCGCGAAGAACGGCGACCTCCAACAGGGTTACGACGCCGAGGATCTGGCCCTCGCCGACCTCATCATGGGTGGCGAACTCCGCGCCGGTATCTACGCGTTCAACCTCGTGCAGAAGCGCGGCAAGCGTCCGGCGGGCGCCCCGGACAAGTCGCTGGCGCGTCCGGTCACCAAGGTGGGTGTGGTCGGCGCGGGTCTGATGGCCTCGCAGCTCGCCCTGCTCTTCCTGCGTCGCCTCGAAGTACCGGTCGTCCTCACGGACATCGACCAAGAGCGCGTCGACAAGGGTGTGGGCTACGTCCACGCCGAGATCGAGAAGCTGCTCGGCAAGGGCCGTATCAACCAGGACAAGGCCAACCGCCTCAAGGCCCTGGTCACCGGTGTGCTGGACAAGGCCGAGGGCTTCTCCGACGCCGACTTCATCATCGAGGCCGTCTTCGAGGAGATCGGCGTCAAGCAGCAGGTGTTCGCGGAGGTCGAGGCGGTCGCCCCGGCGCACGCGATCCTCGCCACCAACACCTCCTCGCTGTCGGTGTCCGAGATGGCGTCGAAGCTGAAGAACCCCGAGCGGGTAGTCGGCTTCCACTTCTTCAACCCCGTGGCGATTCTGCCCCTGTTGGAGATCGTGCGCGGCGAGCAGACGGACGACGCCTCGCTCGCGACGGCGTTCGCGGTGGCCAAGAAGCTGAAGAAGACCGCCGTGTTGGTGAAGGACGCCCCGGCGTTCGTCGTCAACCGCATCCTCACCCGCTTCATGGGCGAGATCCAGAACGTCATCGACGAGGGCACCCCGGTCGCGGTCGCGGAGAAGGCGGTCGAGCCGCTCGGACTGCCCATGTCCCCGCTGGTGCTCCTGGAGTTGGTCGGTCCGGCCATCGGTCTGCATGTCTCGGAGACCCTCAACCGGGCCTTCCCGGACCGCTTCACGGTCTCCCCGAACCTCGCGGCCGTCGTCAAGGCGGGCAAGCGCGGCTTCTACGTCTACTCCGCCGAGAACGGCTTCAAGCCCGAACTCGACCCCGAGGTCGCGGCGTTGCTCCAGCAGGGCGACTCCGTCCTGACCGAGGAGCAGGTCCGCGAGCGGGTCCTGGACGCGGTGGCGCAGGAGATCGGGATCATGCTCGACGAGGGTGTCGTCGCCGAGGCGCAGGACATCGACCTCTGCCTGATCACGGGCGCCGGCTGGCCCTTCCACCTGGGCGGCATCACGCCGTACCTGGACCGCGAGGGTGTCTCGGAGCGGGTGAACGGCAAGCCGTTCCTGGCACCGGGTCTGGCGAGCGTTCCGGCGTAACCGCCTTCGCAGGGACGCGAGTTGGGGAGGGCCTCCGCTTTCGGGCGGAGGCCCTCTACTCATGCCTCGGCTTCGGGCGGAGGCCCTCTACTTATGCCTCGGCTTCGGGCGGAGGCCCTCTACTCATGCCTCGGCTTCGGCCGCCGCGAGCCGTGCCGTCAACTCGGCGTTCTCCGCCTCCAGACGGGCGATGCGCTTGCGGGCGAAGTAGAGCTCCATGACGGCGTCGTGGAACTCGGAGACGAGTTCGTCGGGGGTGAGTTGCATGCCGAATTCCCTTTACGCGGGGGCCAGTTGGGTCACCGTACCGGCGGAGCCCTTCCAGAACAGCTTGCCGTCGCGGGCGTAGAGGGAGCCGCCGCCGGCCGCGGCGGGCGCGTTGGTCGGTTCCGTCGTGACGTTCGCGAGGCGTACGGCGCCCTCGGCGAGGATGGCCGACGCTGCCGCACCGCGCTGGACCACGTGGAGTTGGGACTGGGGTGTGGCGCCGCGGTCGATGCCGACGCCGATCCGGCCGGTGCCCTTGACCACCAGGTCGTCGAGGCCGTCGTTGTTGCGCAGGACGAGCAGGGCGCCCTTGGTCGCGCCGTTGGTGGCGGTCAGATAGATGCCCTGCGGGGCCGTGCCCGCCGTCTGGAGGTCGATGGACAGGGCGGAGGCGCTGGCGTCCGAGCCGTCGGCGTATCCCACGTGGGCGATCTTCAGCGTGCCGCGGCCGGTCTCGACGCCGGTCAGATACATCGCCGAGGTCTCGGGGTTGTCCGAGGTCACGTTGAGCGCCACCGCCGACCCGGAGGTGGCCTTGTGGTTGATCGTCACCGTGTGGGCGGTCGTGGAGGTGCCGTAGAACTGGGCGGGCGCGGTGTACGCGGTGTACTCGCCGTCGGCCGCCGCGTCCGGGGCGGTGGCGACGGTGACGGCGCCCGCGGTGAAGGCGCCGAGGAAGATTCTTCGTCCGACTGTCATGGGGGATACGACCTTTCGGCGGGCGGGTTGGTTGCCCGCTTCCTCAGTAGGTTCCGCCGTAGTAGGACGCGGGGGTCGCTCCGGCCGAGGCGGCCATGACCGTGAAGGGCACCCTGGTCACCGGGGACTCCGTACCGGAGGCGACGACGGCGAAGACGTCGACGACATGCGCGCCCGCGCCCCACTCCCATCCGGCTTCCCACGACCAGCCGCCGTTCGGGGCCACGGGGGTGCCGCCCAGCAGCACTCCGTTCTCCCGGAAACCCACCTGGGCGAAAGCGCCGGCCGAGCCGGTGAAGACGACCCGTGCGGACGCGACCTGCTCGTGGGCCACGGGCTCCAGCACCACCGGCGCGGTGGTGCTCGGCCCGACCGTCGAGATCATCGCGGCCCGGTCCATGGGCGGGGCGGCGACCGCCCCGCCCGAGTCGACCGCCGTGAAGCGGATCTCGGTGCGCCGGGACTGGAAGCCCGCCGCGTCCACGCCGTAGACCTTCACGGGGTGTTCGCCCTTGCTCCAGGCCCTGCCGAGTTCCCAGGACCAGGTGCCGTGGGCGTCGACGTCGGTCTGGCCGAGGTACTTTCCGTGCTCCCAGACGATCACCTTGACCGCTCCCGGGGCGTGGCCCGCGAGCCGTACGGCGTCCCTGCGGATCTCCGTGCCCGGTACGGGTGTTGTCACGGTCGGGGGCAGGAACTCGTCGCCGCGGACCATGGTCGTTGCGGCCAGGTAGGAGTCGATGGCGGACCTGTCGCGGTCCGGCTCCTCGAATCCGTTGCTCACGTACCCGAGCCGTGGGGCGATGCCGTCGATCAGGAGGTTGACGATGCCCATCAGCATCGGGACGTTGCGGCCCGCGATCTGGGTGTGGTCCGCGATGTGCGGGGAGTCGCTGAAGACGAAGTTGAAGTTCTCGTAGTGCTGGAAGAGCCCGAGGAAGGGCTCGATCTGGGTCGGGTACTGGTCGTCCTGGGGCGAGGAGACCAGGTACACGTTGGCCGCGCGGTTGGCCCCGGAGCGGACCAGGTCGGGGACGAGGGAGTCGACGATCCGCACGTTCTCCTCCGGCACGCCCTCGCCGAGCATGAACCGGGCGGTACCGGGGTGCACGTTCTTCACGTACGTGCCGATCGAGAACTGGGGCGCGATGGCGACGATGTTCTTGAAGCCGTACTTCAGGCCGAAGTAGAGGGCCGCGCTTCCGCCCTTGGAGCCGCCCCACAGCGTGACCGACTCCGTGGTGAGGTCGAGGGACTTCATCACGTTCGAGATGAGGGTGACGACGGACTGCTCCAGGCCGAAGTCCATCCCCTTGCACAGGTAGTAGCTCCGGTTGCCCTCGAAACTGTCCCGGATCCAGAGGATGTTCGCGCACAGCTTGTCGAACACCCCGTTGGACCAGCCGTAGTCGCTCGGCGCGGAGAAGTTGGCGAAGACGACGACCAGGTGCCGGTTGCCCTTCTGCGCGTGGGCGAAGCGGTACTCGACCGGGAACGCGCCCGCGGCTTCGATGCCGGTGAGCAGGTGCCTCCCGTTCGCGGGTGCTGGGGACATGGGCGGAATCCGTTCCTGGGTCGAGTCGGGGTTCAGTGGGCGGGGGCGGCCGGGGTCGGGATGACCGCGAAGGTGACGGAGGCGGGCGGCGACTCGTCGCCTGCGGCGTTCACCACGAACGCCTCGACGGTGTGCGGACCCTCGGTCCAGCGCCACTCCGCGTTCCAGAGCCAGCGGCCGTCGTGGGCGAGGCCGCAGGAGCCGAGGAAGACCCCGTTCTCCCGGAAGCCCACCTGGGTAGCGCCGTTGGCTGCGCCGGTCAACCGGACCTGCACGTCGAGGAGTTGCTGGTACGGCTCCGGTGTGTGCACCAGCGGAGGCAGCAGAATTCCTACGGCCACCGGGCTTGGCGTCGGTGCCGCCACGACGTGTTCCGAGACGGTGAACCGGGCCTCCGTGCGCTCGGACTGGTAGCCGCTGGCATCGACGGCGAAGAGCTTCAGCAGGTGCTCGCCCGCGCTCCACGGCCGGTCCCGCTGCCAGGTCCAGCCGCCGTCGGCGCCGACCGGTGCCGACGCCAGGTAGGCACCGTTCTCCCAGATGCTGACGCGGACCGCGCCCGGGGCCCGGCCGGCGCAGCGGACGTCGGTCGTGGGCAGCAGGTCGTGGGGGCGCGGCGCGGTGACGACCGGCGCGGCGAACGACTCCTGCACCACGGCCGTCGACGCCAGGAACTCCGTGATGCCCGAGGTGTCGGCGTCGGGTTCCTCGTAGCCGTGCCGGGTGAGTCCGAGGCGGGGCGTGATCCCCTCGACGAGGAGGTAGGCGATGCCCAGCAGCGGGGGCGTGTTGCGCTGGGTGACCTTCCCGTGGTCGGTGATGAACGGGGACTCGCTGAAGATGAGGTTGAAGTTCGGGTAGTTCCGCAACAGGCCGAGGAACGGCTCCACTTGGGTGCTGTACTGCTCGTCCTGCGGCGAGGACACCAGGTACAGGTTGGTGTCCGGGCTCGCGCCCGCCGCGAGCAGGTCGGGCAGGACCGCGTCGAGGACCCGGACGTCGTCGTCGGCCATCGCCTCGCCGAGCATGTTCCTGCCGGTGTCGGGATAGACATCGCGCACGAAGGTGCCGATCCGCAACTGCGGGACGCTGGCGACGACATTGCGGAAGCCGTATCTGAGCCCGAAGTGGAGCGCGGCGCTGCCGCCCTTCGAACTGCCCCACAGCGTCACGTCGTTCGGGGTCAGTCCGAGGGACTTCGTCACCCGGGTGATGAGCCCGATGACGGACTGCTCGACCCCGAAGTCCATCTCCCTGCACAGGTAGTAGGTGTTCCCGCCGTCGAACCGGTCGCGGATCCAGAGGATGTTGCACCGCAGGGTGTCGAGGATGCCGGTGGCCCAGCCGTAGTCGTCCGGGGCGTAGATGTTGGCGAAGACGACCATCAGATGCCGGTTGCCGCTGCGCGCGTGCGTGAACCGGTACTCGACGGGGTGGCTGCCCGAGGCGTCGATCCCGCCGATCACCTTGCGGCCCTTGGCAGTTGCTTCAGCCATGACGTGCTTCGCTCTCGTCGGGGGTGCCGGGGGCACGGGAAATGTGGTGTCCGGTCGGATGATCAGCGATCATGTCCTGATGCATCCCGCTACCTCCCCGTCCGGGCACATGGGCATCCCGTGGCGCAGGCTCGCCGTCGCCGCGGCGGCCCTGCTCGGACTCGCCACCGTGGTGACCGCGGTCCAGTCGTACGGCCCCACCCGCTCCTACGCGTCCTCCCGGACGCTGACCGTGGCGACCTGGAACATGTGCGGGGTACGGCAGTGGGGCTGTGCCGCGACCGGCAGTTGGGCGGAGAAGCGGACGCAGCTCAGTCACCTCGCGACCCGGGCCGGGGCTCGGGTGGTCTTCCTCCAGGAGACCTGCGAGGCGGAGCTGGAGTCGGTGCGCCGGGAACTCGGCGGGTCCTGGCACATGGCGTTCCACGCCTACTCCGAGCGCGACCGGGCGGGGCGCACGACGCCGATCCGCTGCGCGACGCCCGGGGCGGGCACCGCCGGTTTCGCCATCCTCGCCGCCTACCGTCTGTCGGCCGTCACCGCCGTGGCCGCGCAGCAGCCCACCGTGGGAGTGCGGCGCGGCATCCTGTGCGCCACGGTCGCGGCCCACGACCTCCGGGTGTGCACGGCCCATCTGAGCCCGCGGCACAGCGATGTCGTACACCCCGCATGGGAGTTCCGCGACGACCAGTTGAAGGCGCTGGCCCGCGCGGGGGCCGCGCGGCGCACGGTGTACGGCGGTGACCTGAACGTGAATCCGCCGGGGTCGCGCAACCCCTTCTCCTGGGTGTGGCCGGCCGGCCCCTACACCTCGCACCGGGAGTGCGACCAGGCGTCCGGGTCCTCGCGGGCAGGGCGGGCGACCCATGTGTCGGGCCACAAGTTCGACTACCTCTTCACCGGGTTGCCCCGGGCCGGCTGCACGGTGCGCGACACCGGCAGGTCGGACCACTTCGCCCTGCTCCTGAAGGTGCGCACGGGCTGACCGGAACTCCCGGCGGCCCTCGACGGTGGGGTCGGGGGCCGAGGGTCCGTTCACTGGCTTCGTCATGGCGTGCGATGACCGTTCGATGTCATACGACCACGCCCTCGACGATCCTTCCCGGGGGCGACGGTTCGTCAGTGAAACGATCCTGCCGTGCATCCGTCGACGCGGCCTGCTGCTGCGGCCGCACCATCTGCCGCTGTGGCCCGTTCGCCGTGGCGGAGGGGACCCGGGTGTCGGCCGGCATCGGCTGCGCGGGCAGCGCGTTCACGGACCCGGGGGCACCGGCCGCGGGCTGCGCCGGGTGCCGCTGCGGGGTGAACCAGTGCTGGGCGTTCCAGGCGATCGGCGTGAGCGGGCGGCCCTGGTGACTCGTGTCCACGGTGCCGACGGCCGGCGCCCGTGCCTCCTCGGGCGCGAGGTCGCCGCCGACGACCAGCATCCGGTCCGCGAGCCGTGCCGAGGCATGGCCGTCGTCGAGGTCGCAGAACTCCCGCTGGAACCAGCGGTACCGCTCGGCGTAGGCGTCCTGGATCCCGTCGATTCCCCGGATGGCTGTCACCAGGTCCTCGGAGGAGTACACGAGCGGGCCGGGCGCGCTGCGTTCGAAGTCGAAGTAGAAGCCGCGCAGGGTGTCCCGGTAGTGGTCCAGGTCGTAGGTGAAGAACAGGATCGGGCGCCCGGTGTTGACGTAGTCGAACATCAGCGACGAGTAGTCCGTGATCATCACGTCGGTGATCAGGGACAGATCGGCCATGTCCGGGTAGTCCGAGACGTCGAAGACGAAGCCGTCGCCCGCGCCCGGCACCGGGTCCACCACGTTGGGGTGGCGCCGGACCAGGAGCACATGGTCGGCGGCCAGCCGGGCCCGGGCGTCCGCGAGGTCGACCCGGAAGTCCAGCTTGTACTTGCCGGGCGCGTAGTACTGGTCGTCGCGCCAGGTCGGCGCGTACATCACGACCCGCTTGCCGTCGGGCAGGCCGATACGCCGACGGATCTCCTGTTCGCACTCCTCCATGCCGGGTCTGCGCAGGATGTCGTTGCGCGGGTAGCCGGACTCCACCATCTCGCCCGGGAATCCGAAGGCGCGCTGGAGGATCGGGGTGGAGAAGCTGTTGGGCGAGACCAGCATGTCCCAGTTCCGCACCTCCTTCTCGACCCGCTCCAGATAGCGCTGGTCCGCGAAGTGGATGGCCTCGATGTCGTGGCCGATCTTCTTCAGCGGGGTGCCGTGCCAGGTCTGCACGACGACCTGGCCGTCACGCTTCTGGAACCAGTCGGGCAGGTGGTTGTTGGCGACGACATACCGGCTGGTGGCCAGCGCCTCGTACCACTGCGGCGACCACATGCGCACGGGTGTCGCGGTCGGCGGGACCTGGACCTGGTCGTCGCGGACGACCCAGAGGTGCTCGACGTCGAGGCCCCGGCGCACCAGTTCCTCGTGCAGGGCGCGGGGGCTGTCGGAGTACTGGGTGCCCTTGAAGGCGTCGAAGAGGATCGCGGGGCGTACCTTCTTCCGCCGCGCGGCCGGGTAGGCCTTGGTGCGCAGCAGCTTCTGGCGGTACGGGCCGCGCGCGTCGTCCGGCATCGCGGAGTGCACGAGGAGGGAGAGCCGGTCGTAGGCCTCGGCCTGGAGTTCGTAGCGGCGCTCGTTCTCCTCGAAGTCCTTCGGGAAGGCCTCGACGAGGGACTGCTCGATCTTCACCATGAGGTCTTCGAGCCGGTCCTCGCGGGCCACCGAGGACAGGTCCTGACGGCGCAGGAAGAAGTCCCAGCGCCCGGCGGCCAGCGGGATCTCGCCGGCCAGGGTGCGCATGGCGGCCGGCGAGAGGACGGCGCGGAAGGCGTTGCCGTCCCAGCGGAGCGGGACCTCGCGTTCCGCGCCGTGTGCCCGGGAGCGCACCACGAGGTGGGCGTCGCGGTACTCCCGCGCGGTCAGCCGGTCGGCGGCCAGATAGCGGCCGGTGATCTGGAGGGAGCCGTCCTCGCCCCAGACGAAGTCGTTCGCCATGGGCAGGGTCGCGCGCTCGAAGAGCACGAGGTAGCCGGAGCCGTTGCGGTGGACGACGACCTCGCGGTCGCCCTCGCGGGTCTGGAGCGCGGAGGGCATGGGGTAGTGCCCGTCGGGCGTCTCCTCGGCGACCACCGGATAGATGGTCATCTTCCGGCCCTCGACATGGCAGGTGGTCTTCCAGCCGTTGCTGCCCATGTGCCAGGACTGGGGTACGTCCGCCCCGGCCTCGGCGTCCACGCGGTGTCCCGGTATGAGGACGCGCAGCGGGACCCTGGCGGTGAACGTGCACCAGCCCTCGCCGCCGGGCCGGAAGTGGACGCGTGCGTCGTGCTCCCCGGTCCCGCTCATGCTGGTGACGCGGAGCTTGCCCCACTCGGGGACCTTGGGGCCGAGATAGACGCCGTTCAGCTCCAGTTGGTCGCCGTCGATCCGGTGGCCGGTGATCCGGCAGCGCACGATCTCCACGCGTAGCTTGAGCTTGCCCTGGAGGAACACGGGCAGGACCCGGGTGTTCTTGTCGACATAGCGGTACGGCGGGTTGGCGGCGGTTCCGGCGCCGCCCCGGTCGATGCCCCGGTAGCGGAACAGACCGCGGCTGAGCACACCGGCGGCGACGTCCCAGGTGCCCTCGACCCACTGGCCGCGACGCTTGAGACGGGTGGTGTCGATCCGGGACTCGAAGCCGGCCCAGTCGTAGCAGTAACGATTCTGGTTGGACTGCTCGGTGGCCTGCGGCGCGTACGTGGTCTTCGCCGTGGTGATCACCATCCGCCCCTGCTTCTTGTTGCGCAGGGCGATCGCCTTCACCGACATGTGCTTCTTGTGCACGTTGATGAAGCGGACGTACGCCGAGCCGCTCAGGGTCAGCAGATGGCCGTTCGTGCTCCAGCGGGCGCCGTCGAGCGACCCGTGCAGCGAGAACTCCTTGTCCAGTCGGTAGGCCTTCTTGTCGATGCCCACCTCCCGGTCCCCGAGGTAGGGGTACTTGAGGTAGCGGTGGAACCGGCGCTGGACGGGCATCGGTCCGCCGCGTCGCTCGAACTGGATGACCTCCAGCAGTTCGGGCAGCCGCCAGTCGCGCACCAGGAGCCACTTGACCCGGGCCTCCGCCGGCAGCTCGTCGATGATGGTGGCGTCGGCCTCGTCGAGGAACTCGTTGACCCACTCCATGAAGGCCTGCCGGTACTCCTCGTCCGCGTCCGGGAGCACCTTCAGATGCAGCATCAGGTCGGACTTGAGGCAGGCGAGGTCGTACTTGCGCTTGCTCTCCTCGTACAGCCGGGAGCGTCGCTCGGCCAGGAAGCGGCTGACCGACTGGACGGCGGCGACACGGTCGCGCAGGTTGGACAGCTCGGTGTGGCGCTGGGTGATCGAGGGGGCGGCGCCGCCCTCGCGACGGCGCCAGAAGTAGACGATGTCGGTGACGACGTCGACCTTGGCGGCCCGGAAGTGGGCGAACATGTTGACCCAGGAGTCCTCGTAGAGGACGCCTTCGGGGAACTCGATGAAGTGGTAGTCCCAGAAGGACCGCCGGAACAGCTTGTTCCAGACGGTGCGGTCGTAGATGAGCGCCTCGAACCGGGTGATGTGGGTGCCGCGCCGGCTCTTCTGCATCGGGGTCTTGTGCAGCGGCGACTGCCACTTCTTGGTGGAGTTCATCATCTGCACGTTGCCCGAGACGAAGTCCGAACCGGACTCCTCCACCGTGCGCACGAGGAGTTCGTAGGCGTACTCGGGAATGACGTCGTCCCCGTCGACGAACGCGATGAACTCGCCGCGCGGATGCATCGCCCGCAGACCGGTGTTCCGGGCATGACCCGGCCCCTGCGGCTCCTGCCGGATGAGCCGGAAACGCGGGTCCGCCGCGCAGAACTCGGCGGCGATGGCCGTCGAGCGGTCGGTGGAACCGTCGTCGACGAGGATCACCTCGAAATCGCGGAACGACTGCTGCGCGATCGACTCCAGACATTCCGTGAGATAGGTCTCAACATCCTGAAAGGGAACGACAACACTGAGACGCGGATGATCCGCCAACTCACACTCCTACCGAGACAATTCGCCCACTGAGCTTGGTCGAGAAGCCCACATCGGGCGGACACCCCCCTGGCTCGGCACGCCCCCCAGCCCCATCGCTGGCACGCAACTGCCGTCCCCGTGGCCTCGGGCAGAGCCCCCTCCACCGAGAGCCACAGGATCCACATATTCTTAACAGATACTAACCATGGGTCAAGTGGCGGCAATGTGGAGTTCATCCCCACCCCGCCTCAGGTACATCCCCGCTTAAAGCAGGGTCATGGGGATGTTTATAGTTCTGCCACCGCACTTAGTTCTGACACTGCACCGCTCGTTTCAGTTGGGCCGGAATCCCCCCTACCCGGGCCCCGCAAACTCCGCGCACGCGGAGCCCGTGAGGAGAGGAACCGCACCCGATGTCACACAGCGCCACGACCGAGCCCCGGCGTGCCCGAAAGTCGACCGACCGCCGCAAGAGCACACCGCCCCGCAAGAGACGCCGGGGGCGGATAATCCTGCTGTCGGCGCTGGTCCTGGTGCTGGCGGCGGGCGGTACCGCCTACTGGCTCTACAGCGGCATCGACGGCAACATCAAGGGCGTCGACATCGACAGGGCGATCGGCGACGACCGGCCGGAGAAACTGCCCACATCGGGGCAGAACATCCTGATCCTCGGCTCGGACTCACGCGCCGGCGCCAACGCGAAACTGAACACCGGCGCGGTCTCCGGCGCCCGTTCGGACACCGCGCTGGTGATGCACATACCAGAGGGACGTAAGAAGGCGGTCGCGGTCAGCATCCCGCGCGACACCCTGGTGACCCGCCCCAAGTGCGCCAAGTCGGACGGCTCCTCGGTCGCGTCGGCCAAGCGCGTGATGTTCAACTCCATCTACTCCCAGGTCGGTCCGGCCTGTGTGGTGAAGACGGTGGAGCAGATGTCCGGGGTCCGGATGGACCACTACGTAGAGGTCGACTTCGCCGGTTTCAAGAACCTGGTGGACGCGATCGGCGGCGTGAGCGTCACCGTCGACCAGGACATCGACGACACCTCCAGCGGTCTGCACCTGACCAAGGGCACCCACAAGCTGGACGGCACCCAGTCCCTCGCGTTCGTCCGCACCCGGCACGGCATCGGCGACGGCAGCGACCTCGGCCGGATAGGCCTCCAGCAGCAGTTCATGCTCGCGCTGCTCACCGAGATCCAGAAGCAGGACCTGCTGGGCAGCCCGGTCAAGGCGTACAAGATCGCCGACCAGCTCACCGCCGCGCTGACCACCGACTCCGACCTCGCCTCGCTCACCAAGCTCGCGGAGTTCGGCCGCAGCCTCAACGGCGTCAACCCGTCCACCATGGAGACGATCATGCTCCCGGTGTCGTACGACAAGGTCGACCCGAACCGGGTGGTGGCCGCCGAACCCCAGGCGGGCACGCTGTGGAAGGCGCTCCGGACGGACTCGGAGATCCCCGAGTCGGCCAAGAAGTCCCCGGCGACCGGCGGTTGAGCCGCCCGTAGGCTCAGAGGTCGGACCAGGCGCCGAGGTTCAGCCCCGCGCCCGGCTCCTGCCGGGCGACTCTCGGCGTGCCGTCGGGGGTGATCACCGCCATGACGACGCGTCCGTGGCCGTCCCTGGCCAGCGCCGGAGAGCCCACGCAGGGCTCGGTGAGCGCGTACCACCACAGGCCGTTGCCCTCGTCCCCGGCACCGCCCACGCCGAACACCACGTGTCCGTCCTGGTCCCGGTACGCGAGAACGACGCAGTCGTAACCGTCCACGGTCGTGCGCAGCGTCGCGTACGGCCGCCGCGCCGGGGAGCCGCCCAGCGGAGTCGGCCAGCCGCCGGCCCGCCAGGACATCGCGGCGCCGCTGTCGGCGTCGGTCCAGAAGAAGGTGGCCTGCTCCGGGCCGGTCTCCACCGCGGCGACCGTGCCGGGCGAGGTCCGCAGCGCGAAGCCGCGCGGGCCCGTGAAGTCACCGCCGGCCTCGAGCTGCCGCCAGACGAACACGCCGGTCTCGGCGTCGACGCACACCTCGATCCGGCCGCCGGACAGGGCCACCGGCGCGGGCCACGGGCCGATGCCGGCGCCGTGCAGTTCCTCCCAGGTCCGCCACTTGCCGTTCGTCGCCTCGCGGCGCAGCACCAGTTCGCCGTGCGCGCCCCGGGCGAAGACATGCACAGCGCCGTCCGCCGCGACCGCGCCGACCGGCGGGCCCAGCAACAGCCCCTGCTCCCGGTCCTTGTGCGGGTTGCCCAGCGAACGCCAGTCGGTGAAGGCGAGCCCCGTCTGGTACTGGATCGCGTGCACGACGTCCATCGTGCGGACCCCGTCGGCGCCGGTGCGCTCCCTGCGGCCGAGGAAGTGGACGTAGGAGTCGGCGCCCTGGACCACCGTCAGATGGGTCAGACCGGCGACGGGCACGACATGGGGTCCGCTCCAGCCGGATCCGGCCACGGTGTTCTCGGTCCAGCGCAACAGCCCGCTCTCGGTCGGCGCGTAGAGGCTGAGCCGGCCGTCCCGGCCGAGGGTCAGCCAGTCGCCGTGGGCCGCACCGGATGCGGCCGGTCTCGGGGCCCGGGCGTCCGCCCCGGCCGACTCCGACGCCTTCTTCCGCATCACGTGCCGCACTCCCTCGAAGCCGACGCGTCATGCGTACGGACTGGCTGAAACGCCGATCATCATATGTCGCCCGCGCGGATGTTCCAGGGCGGTACCGACGGATGTGGGGGCCTGCGACCAGGAGGTCAGACCTCCCGCCAGGCCTCCAGCGCCAGCCCCGCCTCCGCCTTCCGCCGGGTGACCAGGAGCTGACCGGTCGACGGCGACACCGTCGCGGCGGCCACCCGCTCGTCCTCGTCCAGGGTGAGGGAGACCTCGGCGTCCGCCGGGAGCTGGTCGCCCGACTCGGTCCACCAGGCGCCGGCCGACTCCTGTTCCGTGGGGTACGCGGCGAAGGCGACCCGGCCGCTGGCCGAGCGCTGGGCGAGCAACGTGCAGTCGTAGCCGTCGAGTTCGCAGCGGACGACGGAGACCGGGCCGGGACCTGCCGAGGCGAGGAGGGGGATCGGCTTGCCGCCGGGGCGCCAGGCGGACAGGTCACCGGAGTCGTCGGTGTAGAAGAGGGTGGTGCTCTCCGGGGAGGTGGCCAGCGCGCGGAGCGTGCCGGGGCGGACGCGGGCCTCCATCGCCTCCTCCAGCACCGGTTGCGTGCCCGGCTCCACTTGACGCCAGTGCAGGATCGCGCCGGACACCGCCGCGTACAGCTCGACCGTGCCGGACTCCCCCGTCACCGCCGCCAGGTCCTCGTGGACGTCACTCCCCTTGAGGTCGCGCCACGGGTCCCAGCCGCCCTTCTCCCGCTGGGCCAGCATGCTCACCCCGCCCGCGGTGTTCCGCACGAAGACATGGGCGCGGCCCTGCGCGTCGACCGCGAGTGCCGGTACGCCGGTGCGGTCGCCCTTCTTGTCGGGGTGGCCGATCGGGGTCCAGTCGAGGGCCGCGAGCCGGGGCCGGAAGTGGGTGGAGTGGACCAGGCCCGACTCGCCGGGCGCCGTGGGGCGCCAGGACACGAGGTGGGCGTAGCCGTCCGCGCCCTGTCCGATGCCGAGCAGCCCCGGGTGCAGCTTCTGGTCGCCGCCGATCCTGCGCGGGGCGCTCCAGAGGCCGCCGGAGGCGGGTTCCGCCCGGCACAGGAGGGCGTCGCCCGAGGGCAGATACACACTGAGCCGGCCGTCACGGCCGCGGAGGAGCCAGTCGCCGTTCACCTGTTCACTGTAATTGGGGCGGGCGCTCGCGCACGGGGCACCCCCCGGCCCGCATGCGACCCTTGCCCCATGGACGAGGACACTCCCCTGCTGGTGATCGTCGACGGCGCCAATGTCGTCGGGTCGGTGCCCGACGGCTGGTGGCGCGACCGCAAGGGTGCCGCCGAGCGTCTCCGCGACCGGCTCGCGAGCGACGGTCTGCCGGGCCGCACGGACCCCGTGGAGCTGGTCCTCGTCGTGGAGGGCGCGGCCCGCGGTGTGGCGTCCGTCCCGGGCGTACGGGTGGTCTCGGCCCCCGGGAGCGGCGACGACCGGATGGTCGAACTGGTCGCCGAGGCCGCGGGCCGGCCGTGCCTGGTGGTGACCGCCGATCGTGAACTGCGGCGCAGGGTCACGGAGTTGGGCGCTGATGTCACCGGGCCGCGCAGCGTACGCGGCTGAACGTCCGTCCTGGCGTGCGGAGTTGATCTGGACGTCATGCGGCCCGGTAACTCCCCCTCGTGGAGCGGGACTTACCGGGCCGACGGTCAACTGGTGTGCCTACGAGGCGTTTCCGCCCGACGGTGTGGTGGACTCGCCCGCCTCCGCAGCCTGTTGCAGACCCAGGCGGCTGTGCGTACGGCCGTAGAAGTAGTAGACGACGAAGCCGATCGCCATCCAGATGGCGAAGCGGAGCCAGGTCTCGGCGGGGAGGTTGAGCATCAGCCAGAGGGAGGCCAGGACCGAGACGACGGGGAGGGCCGGGACCAGGGGGGTGCGGAAGGAGCGGGGCAGGTCCGGGCGCTTGTTCCGGAGGATGACCACGCCGATCGCGACCACGATGAAGGCGAACAGGGTGCCGATGTTGACCAGTTCGGCGAGTTCGCTCAGGCTCGTGAAGCCCGAGACGATCGCGATGATCACGCCGAGGAGGATGGTCGGGCGGTAGGGCGTGCGGAAGCGCGGGTGGACGTGCGAGAAGAAGCGGGGCAGCAGTCCGTCGCGGCTCATCGCGAAGAAGACCCGGGCCTGGCCGAGCAGCAGGATCATGCACACCGTCGTCAGGCCGATCGCGGCGCCGAAGCTGATCAGGCCCGCGAACCACGGGTGTCCGGTGGCCTTGAACGCGTCGGCGAGGGGCGCGTCGATCGACAGCGAGCTGTACTTCTGCATGCCCGTCACGACGACCGCGACGGCGACGTACAGCGTGGTGCAGATGATCAGTGAGCCGAGGATGCCGCGCGGGACGTCGCGCTGCGGGTTGCGGGTCTCCTCGGCCGCGGTGGCGACGACGTCGAAGCCGATGAAGGCGAAGAAGACCACGGAGGCGGCGGTGAAGATGCCCATGACGCCGAAGTTGGAGGGCGCCCAGCCGAACATCAGCTGGATCAGCGGGGCCTTGAGGTTGCCGCCCGCCTCCACGGCCTGCGACTTGGGGATGAAGGGCTTGTAGTTGTCGCCCTTGATGAAGAACGAGCCGGCGATGATCACCACGAGCACGACGGCCACCTTGATGGCGACGACGACCGAGGTGACCCGCGCGGAGAGCTTCATGCCGAGCACGAGGATCGCGGTGAGGACCAGGACGAGCGCGGCGGCGAGGATGTCGAAGCCGAAGCCGTGCGCTCCGTCGCGGCCGCTGAGCGCCTCGGGCAGATGCCAGCCCGCGTTGTCCAGCAGCGAGTGGATGTACCCGGACCAGCCGACGGCCACCACCGCCGTGCCCAGGGCGAGTTCGAGGACCAGGTCCCAGCCGATGATCCAGGCGGGGAACTCGCCGAGCGAGGCGTACGAGAAGGTGTACGCCGAGCCCGCGACCGGGACCGTGGACGCGAACTCGGCGTAGCAGAGCGCCGCGAGGGCACAGACGACGCCGGCCACGACGAAGGACAGGGCCACCGCTGGGCCGGCGGTGTTCTTGGCGGCCGTGCCGGTGAGGACGAAGATGCCGGTGCCGATGACCACGCCGACACCGAACACGGTCAGATCCAGGGCCGAGAGGGATTTTCTGAGCGCGTGCTCGGGTTCCTCGGTGTCCTGGATGGACTGTTCGACTCTCTTCGTCCGGAAGATGGTGCTGCTCACGGGTGTACCTCCCACGCTTGGCGTCCTCGACATGATCGAGAGGGGGCGATGTGCGTATGCCCCGACGCGGGCGGGTTCACGCGAATGGGCCGCTTCCACCACTGCAAAGGGTGGTGGAAGCGGCCCGTTCGGCGGTGCGGCCGTGCCTCAGTCGCGTGCGGACTCCACGGAGTCGACCTCCGCGGTGGGCCGGTCGAAGCGGCCGTCCAACTTCGAGACCAGGCCGGTGACCTGGCGGGCGATGTCGGGGGCGGTGAGGCCGATCTCCGTCATCACCTCGGCGCGGGAGGCGTGGTCGAGGAAGCGCGGCGGGATGCCGAAGTCGCGGAGCGGAACGTCCACGCCCGCGTCGCGCAACGCCTGTGCGATCGACGAACCGACGCCGCCGACACGGGAGTTGTCCTCGACGGTGACGACCACCCGGTGCTGCTCCGCGAGGGGGGCCATGGCCTCGTCGACGGGCTTGACCCAGCGCGGGTCGACGACGGTGGTGGTGATGCCCTGTTGGTCGAGGAGGGCGGCGATCTCGAGGCACATCGGCGCCAGCGCGCCGACCGAGACCAGCAGGACGTCCGGGGCGTCGGTGCCGGGCGCGCGCAGCACGTCCATGCCGCCGACCCGGCCCACGGCGGGTACGGCCGGTCCGACCGCGCCCTTGGAGAAGCGGACCACGGTCGGCGCGTCCTTGACCTGGACGGCCTCGCGGAGCTGGGCCCGGACCTGGTCGGCGTCGCGCGGGGCGGCGAGCCTGAGCCCCGGGACGACCTGGAGGATCGACATGTCCCACATGCCGTTGTGGGAGGCGCCGTCGGTGCCGGTGACACCGGCCCGGTCGAGGACGAAGGTCACCCCGCACTTGTGCAGGGCCACGTCCATCAGCACCTGGTCGAAGGCGCGGTTGAGGAAGGTGGCGTAGACGGCGAAGACGGGGTGCAGTCCCCCGGTGGCGAGGCCGGCCGCGGAGACCGCGCCGTGCTGCTCGGCGATGCCGACGTCGTAGATGCGGTTCGGGAAGGCGTCGGCGAACTTCTTCAGGCCGACGGGCTGGAGCATCGCGGCGGTGATCGCGACGATGTCCTCGCGCTCCTGGCCGAGGGCGACCATCTCGTCGCCGAAGACGGAGGTCCAGTCGGCGCCGGAGGCCTTGATCGGGAGGCCGGTGTCGGGGTGGATGGGGCCGATGCCGTGGAAGCGGTCGGCCTCGTCCTGGAGGGCGGGCTGGTAGCCGCGGCCCTTCTCGGTGAGGACGTGGACGATCACCGGGCCGCCGAAGCGCTTGGCGCGGGCGAGCGCGGACTCCATCGCCTCGATGTCGTGGCCGTCGATCGGGCCGACGTACTTGAGGCCGAGGTCCTCGAACATGCCCTGCGGGGCGATGAAGTCCTTGAGGCCCTTCTTCGCGCCGTGCAGCGTCTCGTAGAGGGGCTTGCCGACGACCGGGGTGCGCTCCAGGAGGTCCTTGCCGCGGGCCAGGAAGCGCTCGTAGCCGTCGGTGGTCCGCAGGGTCGCCAGGTGGTTCGCGAGGCCGCCGATGGTCGGTGCGTAGGACCGCTCGTTGTCGTTGACGACGATCACGAGCGGGCGGTCCTTGGCGTCGGCGATGTTGTTCAGCGCCTCCCAGGCCATACCGCCGGTCAGCGCGCCGTCACCGATGACCGCGACCACGTGGTCCTCGCGTTTCAGCACCTGGTTGGCCTTGGCGAGGCCGTCGGCCCAGCCCAGCACCGTCGAGGCGTGCGAGTTCTCGATGACGTCGTGCTCGGACTCGGCCTGCGAGGGGTAGCCGGAGAGGCCGCCCTTCATCTTCAGCTTCGAGAAGTCCTGGCGGCCGGTGAGCAGCTTGTGGACGTAGGACTGGTGGCCGGTGTCCCACAGCACCCGGTCCTTCGGCGACTCGAAGACGCGGTGCAGGGCGATGGTCAGCTCGACCACACCGAGGTTCGGGCCGAGGTGGCCGCCGGTCTTGGAGACGGCGTCGACGAGGAAGGTCCGGATCTCCTCGGCCAGCTGGTCCAGCTGCTCCAGGCTGAGCCGGTCCAGATCGCGCGGTCCCCTGATGCGGGTCAGCAGCGGCACCCGTGCCTCCTTGCAGTAGAGCTGATCGAGCTGTTGCCGGGCGTGTCGAGTCTAATGTTCCGCCTTTGCGGACGACGCCCGGGCTGTGCGTCATACGTCACGCGATCGGCTGTACCCAAGAACGGTCTTTCCTATGACCTTTCTACGACATGACTGTGCCCGGTACCTCGATCGGTACCGGGCACTCGTCCGAACGGGTGCGGATCAGCCGCGCCCGGACGCCTTCTGGCTCTTGCGGGACACCGAGTCGATGACGACCGCGCCGAGCAGAACACCGCCGGTGATCATGTACTGGATCGACGTGTTCATGTTCAGCAGGTCGAGACCGGTCTGGATCGACTGGATGACGAGCATGCCCAGGAGGGCGGACCAGACCGTGCCGCGACCGCCGAAGAGGCTCGTACCGCCGATGACCGCGGCCGCGATGGCCAG
The DNA here is from genome assembly GCF_016612545.1 of Streptomyces sp. MBT65. Classification (GTDB taxonomy): domain Bacteria; phylum Actinomycetota; class Actinomycetes; order Streptomycetales; family Streptomycetaceae; genus Streptomyces. Next base: position 23,450 of record NZ_JAENRY010000038.1, read on the forward strand.
CATCAGGGTGTTGCCGCCGCCGGCGTTGAGCGTGGCGCTCTGGGTCTGACCGGCGAAGAACATACCGCCGACCGCCGCGAAGCCACCGGAGATGGCGAACACGGTGATGCGGATCAGCGGCACGTTGATACCGGCACGGCGCGCGGCCTCGATGCCGCCGCCGACCGCGAAGACCTTGCGGCCGTACGGGGTACGGCGGAGCACGAAGTCCACGATCACCAGGGACACCAGGAAGATCACCAGGGCGTTGGAGACACCGGCCGAGGAGTTCAGCACGTACGCGGTGACGAACGCGGCCACGGCGAGCAGGCCAACCCGCAGCCCGATCTCGCTGGTGGGCCGGAAGGGCACCCCGGCGGCCTTGCGGCGGCGCTGGTCGACGAGCGAGCCGTAGAGCAGGGAACCGACGCCGAGGGCGGCCAGGATGTAGGCGCCCGCGATGGACTGGTCCATGAAGAACGAGCTCTGGCCGAGCAGGTGCACCGGGCCGCTGTCGGTGATGTTGATCGTGCCGCTCGAACCGAGCAGCCACAGCATCAGACCGTTCCAGCCGAGGAAGCCGGCCAGGGTGACGACGAACGCCGGTACGCCGATCCTCGCGAAGAAGAAGCCGTGCAGCGCGCCGATGCCGATGCCGGTGACGATCGTGAGGACCAGCGCCAGCCAGCCGTTCATCCCGTGGTTGACCACGAAGACGGCGAACAGGGTGGACGCCAGACCGCTGACCGAGCCGACCGACAGGTCGATCTCGCCGAGCAGCAGCACGAAGACCAGGCCGATGGCGAGCATGCCGGTGGCCGACAGGTAGTAGCTGATGTTGGACAGGTTGTCCGCGCTCAGGAACCGGCTGTTCTGCGACTGGAAGATGATGCCGATGACGATCAGGCCGGCGACGACCGGCAGCGAGCCGAGTTCACCGCCCTTGACCTTGCGCTTGAACTCGGTGATGTAGCCCTTGAAGCCCTCTTCGCGGACCAGCAGCCGCGGGTCGACGACGGTGGCGGACGCGGCCGCCGCCGTGGGGTCGTCCGCGGGAGTCGCGTTGGCCGTGGCCACCGCGTCCTTCTTCACGGTGTTGGACGTCTCGCTCACTTTGCCGCCTCCGTGCTGCGCACCGCACGACGGGTCACGGCGTTGTCCGTGGCACCGGTGATCGCGGCGATGATCGTTTCCTGACTGGTGTCCTTCACCGGGAAGGAGCCGTTGTTCTTGCCCAGGCGCAGCACGTTGACGGTGTCGGCGACCGCCTTCACGTCGGCCATGTTGTGGCTGATGAGGATGACGCCGAGATTGCGCTCGCGCAGCCGCTCGACCAGGTCGAGGACCTGCGCGGTCTGCTCGACGCCGAGGGCGGCGGTGGGCTCGTCGAGGATGACGACCTTGGGGTCACCGATCAGCGCGCGGGCGATGGCGACGACCTGCCGCTGACCGCCCGAGAGGCTGGCGATCGGGATGCGCACGCTCGGGATGCGGATCGAGAGCGTGCTCAGCAGCTCACGGGAGTTCTTCTCCATCGTGACCTCGTCGATCACACCGCGGTGCAGCAGCTCACGCCCGAGGTAGAGGTTGCCGACGACGTCGAGGTTGTCGCAGAGCGCGAGGTCCTGGTAGACGGTGGCGACGCCGAGTCCCTGGGCGTCGTGCGGCTTGTTGATGCTGACCGGGTTGCCCTCCCACTCGATGACTCCTTCATCGATGGGGTGCACTCCGGCGATGGTCTTCACCAGGGTGGACTTTCCTGCGCCGTTGTCGCCGACCAGGGCGACGACCTCTCCGGCGTGAACCTCCAGCTCTACTTCGGTGAGGGCCTGCACCGCACCGAATCGCTTGGAGACTCCGCGCAACGCCAGCACGGGCGTAGCGGACACGTGAACCATCTCCTTCGCCGCCTGACCGGCGGGGATGCCGCGCTTGTCGAAAGACGCGGAGGGTTGTGCCTAGGCACAGATTTACAAGATGAACATGCGCGCGGCCGATGCCTGTTGGCAACGGCTGCGTTCGCACAGGTTCCGATCGGCGCCCGCCCCACAGCGGGGTTGGAAGGTGGGGCGGACGCCGAAGGGGGTCTGTCACCGCGGGGCGGCGGCTGCACCGCCGGGCGGTGTTACTGCAGACCGGCCGCCTTGCACGCCGCGGCGTAGTCGGCGGTGCAGATCTGCGCGACGGTGTAGAGACCGTCCTTGATGACCGTGTCCTTGATGTTGGCCTTGGTGACCGACACCGGGGTCAGCAGCTGCGAGGGCACCTTGTTGCCGGAGCCGCTGGTCTGGGTCGTGGTGGCGAGCGAGGAGATGCTCTTGCCCTGCGCCAGGTCGACGGCGAGCGTGGCGGCCGCCTCGGCCTCCGGCTTGAAGGCCTTGTAGACGGTGCTGGACTGGGTACCGGCGACGATGCGCTGGATACCGGCGAGCTCCGCGTCCTGACCCGTCAGCGGGATGCCGCTGATCTTGGCGCCCTTGAGGACGGTGGCGATGCCACCGGCCATGCCGTCGTTGGCGGAGTAGACGCCCGCGATGTTCTTGGCACCGAGCTGGGTGATCGCCGCGGACATCTTCTGCCCGGCGACGCTGTCCTTCCACAGGCCCGACTGCTCGTAGGCGATGTCGACCTTGCCGTCGAGGGCCTCGTGGGCGCCCTTCTTGAACTGCGCGGCGTTCGGGTCGGCGTCGTCACCGTTGATCATGACGATCTTCGACTTCGTGGTGGCCTTCGAGCCCAGCGAGGTGAGGAGCGCCTCGCCCTGGAGCTTGCCGACCTGGACGTTGTCGAAGGAGACGTACGCGGAGACCGGGCCCTGGGCCAGACGGTCGTAGGCGACGACCTTGATGCCCTTGTCGACCGCCTGCTGGATCGAGGACTTGATCGCGGCGGAGTCCTGGGCGCTGATCACGATGACCTTGACGCCCTTGGTGATCATCGTGCTGACCTGCTGGGCCTGCGTGGCGGCGCTGGCGTTGGCGTTGGCGTACTGGACGCTGCAGCCGGAGCAGAGCTCCTTAACCTTGGCCTCGAAGTACGGCTTGTCGAACTTCTCGTACCGAGTGGTGACGCTGTCGGGCAGGAGCAGACCGATCGAGGCGTTGGTGCCGCCCGAGGAGCTGGAGCTGCTGCTGTCGGACTTCTTGTCGTCGCCGGCCTTGCCACAGGCGGCCACCGAGACGGCCATCGTGGTGGCGATGAGAGCAACGGCGGCACGACGCATACGCGTGTTCACTTTAAACCTCCCTGACGAGGCCGCGTCGTTGCGGCCGAGGTGGCTGGAAGTCAACTCGGCCGCGCGTTCGGCGTCAAGAAGTAAATACTTAACGAGATGGCAACGGCGTCGTGCGTTCTCTAAGTGAAGACAGGTGTCGCTGCGGTCAGCGACCCGTCCAAAAGGGTCGAATCGCCCATCTCGCTGAGTGCGAGAGCGAGCGCTCCGAGCACTTCCGCACGGCCTCCAAGTGCCCCCGGGAGAACGGAAAGTTGACGCGCCGCACTGGGGATCGCGTAGCGGCCGACAGACTCCCTGATCGGCCCGAGCACCAGCTCACCGGCCTCGGCGAGATCGCCACCGAGGACCACTCGGCTCGGGTTCAGCAAATTGCAGAGATTGGCGACTCCACTGCCGATGTGGCGGCCGACGTCGGCGATCACCCGACGGCAACCAGGGTCTCCGTCCCGTGCCAGCCGTACGACTCCCTCCATGGTCAGGTCGGTGCCGTGGCTGGACTGGAGCAGCGGCAGCACATAGCGCGCGGCCGTGAAGGTCTCCAGGCAGCCCCGGTTTCCGCAACGGCAGACAGGGCCGGACTCATCAAGAGTAATATGCCCGATTTCTCCCGCTGTGCCACCCGGGCCCCGGTAGATCGTCCCGTTGATGACCAGTCCCGCGCCGACCCCGCTCGCGACCTTGATGTACGCCAGGTCCCGTACGCCCCGGCCACTGCCCCAGACCAGCTCACCGAGGGCGCCGAGGTTCGCGTCGTTGTCCACGTGCACCGGTACGCCCAAACGGCTGCCCAGCTCCTCGGCGGGTCTGATGCCCGACCAGCCCGGCAGGATGGCGCCGGAGCCCAGAGTGCCCGACTCCACGTCGATCGGTCCGGGCACGCCGAGGCCCACCCCGGCGATCTTGGAACGGTCCACTCCGGTGGCCTCGATCAGCCGGTTGACCAGCTCTTCCGCCCGGTCGAAGCCCTGGCTGGAGGAGGCGTCCACGTCGAGCGGCTCGGACTCCTCGGCCAGCACCTGATGGGCCAGATTCCCGACCGCGACGCGCAAATGCGTGTGCCCGAAGTCCACGCCGATGACAATGCCGGCGTCCCCGCTCAGCGACACGCTGCGGGCCCGGCGGCCACCCGCCGAAGTCGGTGTGACCTCGACCGTTCCGCCGTCCTTGAGTTCGCGCACGATGTTGGAGACGGTCGCGGCCGACAGGCCCGTCGTCCTCGCGATCTCCGCCTGCGTCAGCGACCCGGCCAACCGCACCGCTCGCACGACCCGTTCGAGATTGGCTCGGTGCAGTGACGACTGCGACCCCGGAGTCTCCACGACGACCTCCTGCGCGCGGGACCGCATCGATGAGGCCCCGTCTATGTCCAACTAGTGAACTCTAAGCTGAGCTGTTCGGGTTGCCTCCCGTCAAGAGGTTGAACCGCATCCGGGTTCTCGGACACATACGTGACCACCACTCCCGGCCTGCCGGGAGCGGTGGTGGAACGATCACTTCCTGTCACGTTCTCCAGGTGTGCTACTTCAGGGTCGCCGAGGTCAGACCGGACTGCACCTGGCGCTGGAACGACAGGTAGACGACCAGCATCGGGATCATGGCGATCGTGACCCCCGCGAAGAGAACGGGCAGGTCAGAGGCGTAGCCCTGCTGCTGCTGGAGCTGGATGAGCCCCTGGGTGAGGACATAGCGCTCGGGGTCCGAGCCGCTCTGCGGCTGCATCAGGACCGTCGGCAGGATGAACTGGTTCCACTGACCGAGGGTGTTGAAGATGCCGACACTGATCAACCCGGCCTTGGCCATCGGCAACATCACTTGGAAGAACGTCCGGGTGTGCGAGGCGCCGTCGAGGATCGCCGCCTCGAAGACCGCGGTGGGCAGCGTCCGGAAGAACGCGTGCATGAAGAACACCGTGAACGGCATCGAGTAGGCGATGTAGACCAGGATCAGCCCCTGGTACGTGTTCAGCATGTCGAGCCGCTTGACCATGAAGAACAGCGGCACCAGCGCGAGGAACACCGGGAACATCGCGCCGGCGACGAAGAAGTAGTACAGCAGCCGGTTGCCCCAGAACTGGTAGCGGGCCAGCACGTACGCGGCCATCGAACCGAAGAGCATCGTCAGCGGGACCGAGAACACCAGCACGATCAGGGTGTTGAGGAAGTAGTCGCCGATGCCCTTGCTCCAGGCCCGCCGGAACACGTCGAACGACCAGTTGTGCGGCCAGCCGAAGGCCGAGTTGCCGATCTGCACGTCGGTCTTGAACGAGCTGAGCACCAGCCACAGCAGCGGCAGCACGATCAGCAGGGCCCACAGGGCCAGGAAGCCGTGCGAGAAGACGTTCAGTACGACGCCCTCGCCGCGGGGTTCACCGGACCGGGCAGGGGACTTCCCGGCCGACGGCTGCGGCGGGACGGTGCCGCCCGTGGGGGCGGTCTCCTTCAGGGGTGCGCTCATCGTCGTATGTCTCCCGCTCAGAACTCGATGCGCTCACGGCGGGTGGCGCGCAGCGTGACCACGGACAGGACCAGGGTGAGCAGCAGCATGACGACGCCCATCGCGCAGGCGTAGCCGCTCTTCCCGAAGTAGAGGAAGTTGCGCATCATCACGGTCGACATGACGTCGCTGCCGTGGTCGGGACCGCCTCCGTAGGCGCCCATGTTCGAGGTCATGGAGGAGACCAGGACGAACATGTCCATCGCGATGATGCCGAGATACACCCAGGCCGTCTGGACGGTCTCCCACAGGAGCGGCAGGGTGATCCGGAAGAAGGACTGGGAGCGGTTCGCGCCGTCGATCAGGGCGGCCTCGTAGATGTCCCGGGGAATGGACTGCATGGCGGCGGAGAACAGCACCAGATAGAAACCGACGCCGTGCCACACCACGACCGCCATCAGCGCCCACAGCACCACGTTGGGCTCGTTGAGCCATTCCACGGGATTGTTGACGTCCACCAGGTGGAGTTTGATCAGGAAACCGTTGAGCAGACCGCCGCCGTCACTGCGGTACACCGCGTTGAACAGCACCGCGAGAATCGCCAGCGACAGGACCTGCGGGAAGAAGTAGACGATTTTGTAGAACCCGCTGCCGGCGACGCCCTGCACGCCACCGGCCTTGCTGCGGCCGCCCGCGTTCACCATGAAGGCGAAGAAGAGCGCGAGCAGAATGGTGATCACCGGGATGAACACCAGGAACAGGAGGTTGTGCCAGATGGCCTCCTTGAAGACGTCGTCGTGGAGCAGCGCCCGATAGTTGTCCAGTCCGACGAACTTGAAGGTCTGTGACTCGCCCTTCCAGTCGGTCAGCGAATAGCCGAACGTCTGGATGTACGGCCAGATCACGAAGATCAGATAGAGCGCCACGGGAACGAAGAGAAATCCCGCGACGAACCTGTACTGCCCTTTGCGCATTGGCGTTTCCTGCCCCTGGTGTCCCGAGCGTGATCAGGTGGTGCGATCAGGCGTTGTGATCAGGAGTGCACGTTCTTCTTGGACGCCGGGTCCTTGGCCTGCTTGTCGACGGCGGCCTGGCAGCGCTTCAGCCACTCCTTGGGCTGGATGCGCTTGGCCATCAGCTCGTTGGACGCGTTCTGGATGGAGGTGTCCATCTCGCTGTACCAGTCGGGGTACAGGAAGCGGAAGGTGTTCTCGCCGGCCGCCTTGGACGCGTCGACCGTGGACTGCGTGCCCGGGCGCAGGGTGACGCTGGAGTCGACACCGTCCTTGAGGATGGTGAGCGAGTTGGCCTCCTTGGCGAAGAGCGTCGACCACTCCTTGGAGAGCATGTGGCGCATGAACTCCTTGGCGCCGGGGAGGTTCTTGGCCTTCGCGGGGATGATGAAGGGCTCGCCGGAGCCGGCCCGGATCGCCTCGAAGGGCATCTTGCTGTCGGGCAGCAGCGGCATCGGCAGGAACGTCATGTCGAAGTCCGTGGGCGTCAGCTTGAGCTGCTCGTTCTCCAGCCAGGAACCACAGGTGATGAACGCGGCCTTGTACTGGTTCCAGCGGGTCTGCGACTCGGTGTGGGTCAGGCCGTTGGTGCCGGGCATCAACAGGTCCTTCTCGACCACCTCGTAGATCGCCTCGACACCGGCCTGCGCGGCGGCCGAGCCGACGAACGCCTTCGGGTCGAGGTTGTCGATCGCCTTGACGGCGTCGATCCCGCCCTTCTTGGCGATCAGGTCCATGATGGCGACGTTGATGTAGTACGGGTACTTGCCCTGGTGGGCGAGTCCGCCGATGCCGGCCTTCTTGGCCGCCTGGCACACGGCGATGAACTCGTCCCAGGTCTTCGGCGCGGTCCAGCCCTTCTCCTTGAAGAGCTTGCCGGAGTACCACAACCCCCAGACCGTGTAGATGTAGTTGAGGGCGACGACCTTGCCCTCCTGCACACCCGGGTCGAGGGTGCCGGGGATCAGCAGATCGCGCACCTTCTTGGTCGGGTCGTCGATCGCGGGCGCGTCCAGGACCGGCGAGAGGTCGAGCAACTGGCCGTTCTTGTACAGGACGTCGATCTTGATCTGCTGGGCGCCGGAGTCGTCGACGATGTCCGGCGGGTTGCCCGCGTTGAAGCGGGGCTGGAGTTTGCCGGTGATCTCCTGCGTTCCGGTGTGGGTGGACGCGACGCCGATCTTCGTCTTGAAGTTGGCTTCCCACGCCTTCGCGTAGTCGTCGCCGTAACCGCCCTTGAAGACGACGACGTCGAGCGTGCTGCCCTTCTTCACACCGAAGGGATTCGTCTTCGACGTGGTGCCCTTGGTGTTGTCGTCACTGCTGCTGTCGTCCCCGCCACCGCTGGCACACGCGGACAGGAAACTCATCGTGGGTACGGAGATCAGACCGAGTGCGGCCGACCTCTTGATCAGATCACGGCGGCCGACGCCATTGGAACCGTTGTTCTCGGCTGAAGTGGATCCCATGCTCAAGTCCTCGCCTTCAACAGGACTCAGGCGGTGAACCGGATCCTCCCCGGCACCGCGGTCAGGTCGAGCTTGGTCGTGCAGAGGTACTTCGTGCGTGCTGCTGTGAGAGCGGTGTCGAACGCGACAGGTATAGTCCACTTCCCGTCGACAGAGCAAGATCGAATGCAGGGTAGGTTGTCGGTCTTTTCCGAAGTGAGACCTCGCGGAAATATGAACGCCCTGTGTGTTCGATGACGGAGAAATCCCCGTTATTGCCCTCGAATGCCTCACTCAACACCCTTGACACACCAGGGCACTTGACTCCCTACTGTTCCTTGCGCGTCGTAGCTGACAACGTTGTCCAACGTGCAGGGAGGGTTCTCTCGTATGCGTCACAGATGGTGGAGTTCAGCAGTCGCTCTGGCGTTGGTGGTGGGCTCGCAGGGAGTGGCGGTCGCGCTTCCGGGCCGGGCCCCGTCCGGGGGCGGGGAGTTCGCCTCCTCGTTCGAGTCGGGAGATCCGGCACCGGACTGGCTCAACACGGTCGACACCGCGCCGGACGGCACCAAGCGTGCCTCGGGCGTGGACGGCGGCTACAGCACCGGCATCCCCGGCAATGTGACCGACCATGTCACCGACGTCCGGGCGAGTTCCGAGAACACCGGCGGCGGCGAGGTGAAGGAGAACCTCGTCGACGGCGAGTCCGGCACCAAGTGGCTGACCTTCGAGCCCACCGGCTGGGTCGAGTTCGACCTCGACAAGCCCGCCAAGATAGTGACGTACGCCCTGACCTCGGCGAACGACTTCGCCGAACGCGACCCGAAGGACTGGACGCTGTCCGGCTCGACGGACGGCAAGGACTGGAAGCCCGTCGACACCCGCACCGGCGAGACCTTCGCGAACCGCTTCCAGACGAAGTCGTACGACCTCGCCGCACCGGCCGAGTACCAGCACTTCCGGCTCGACATCACGAAGGACAACGGCGCGAGCGGCATCCTCCAGCTCGCCGACGTCCAGTTCTCGACGGGCGGCTCCACCGCGCCGATCCCCGAGGACATGCTCTCGCTGGTCGACCGGGGCCCCAGCGGCTCGCCCACCGCGAAGGCGGCCGCGGGCTTCACCGGGAAGCGGGCGCTGCGCTACGCGGGCCGGCACACGGCCACCGGGCGGGCGTACTCGTACAACAAGGTCTTCGACGTGAACGTGCCGGTCGGCAGGGACACCGCGCTGTCGTACAAGATCTTCCCGCAGATGGCCGACGGCGATCTCGACTACGACGCCACGAACGTCTCCGTCGACCTGGCCTTCACCGACGGCACCTACCTCAGCGACCTCGGCGCGACGGATTCCCACGGCTTCGCGCTGACTCCGCAGGGACAGGGCGCGGCGAAGATCCTCTACGTCAACCAGTGGAACAACGTCCTCTCGCGGATCGGTTCGGTCGCGTCCGGGAAGACCGTCGACCGGATCCTCCTCGCCTACGACTCCCCCAGCGGGCCGGCGAAGTTCCGCGGCTGGCTGGACGACGTGAGCCTCAAGACGGCCGCGCCCGAGAAGCCGAAGGCGCATCTGTCCGACTACGCGCTGACCACCCGGGGCACCAACTCCAGCGGCAGCTTCTCGCGCGGCAACAACTTCCCCGCGACCGCGCTGCCGCACGGCTTCAACTTCTGGACCCCGGTGACGAATTCGTCGTCGCTCAGCTGGCTCTACGACTACGCACGCGCGAACAACGACGACAACCTGCCGACGCTCCAGGCGCTCAGCCTGAGCCATGAGCCCAGCCCCTGGATGGGCGACCGGCAGACCTTCCAGGTGATGCCGTCGGCGGCCTCCGGCACCCCCAACACCGACCCGAACGCACGGGAATTGGCGTTCAAGCACGAGAACGAGACCGCGCGCCCGTACTACTACGGCGTCACGTTCGAGAACGGTCTCAAGGCCGAGATGGCCCCGACCGACCACGCGGCCTCGCTGCGCTTCACCTACCCCGGCGACGACGCGAGCGTCATCTTCGACAACGTCACCGAGCAGGCGGGCCTGACCCTCGACAAGACCAACGGGACCGTCACCGGCTACTCGGACGTCAAGTCCGGGCTGTCCACGGGCGCCACCCGGCTCTTCGTGTACGGCACGTTCGACGCGCCCGTGACGGACGGCTCCTCCAGCGGCGTCAAGGGCTATCTGAAGTTCAAGGCGGGCGCCGACCACACGGTCACCCTGCGCCTGGCCACTTCGCTGATCAGCATCGACCAGGCGAAGGACAACCTGCGCCAGGAGATCCCGGACGGCACCTCCTTCGACACCGTCAAGGCGCAGGCCCAGAAGGTGTGGGACAAGCTGCTCGGCAAGGTCGAGGTGGAGGGCGCCACGCCGGATCAGCTCACCACCCTCTACTCCAGCATGTACCGGCTGTACCTGTACCCCAACTCGGGCTTCGAGAAGGTCGGTTCGACCTACCAGTACGCCTCGCCGTTCTCCCCGATGACGAGCCAGGACACCCCGACGCACACCGGCGCGAAGATCGTGAACGGCAAGGTGTACGTCAACAACGGCTTCTGGGACACCTACCGGACCACGTGGCCGGCGTACTCGTTCCTGACGCCGAGTCAGGCGGGTGAGATGGTCGACGGGTTCGTGCAGCAGTACAAGGACGGCGGCTGGACCTCGCGCTGGTCCTCGCCCGGTTACGCGGACCTGATGACCGGCACCTCCTCGGACGTGGCGTTCGCGGACGCGTACGTCAAGGGCGTGAAGTTCGACGCCAAGTCGGCCTACGACGCGGCCGTGAAGAACGCGACCGTCGTCCCGCCCGCGTCCGGTGTCGGCCGCAAGGGCATGACCACCTCGCCCTTCCTCGGCTACACGAGCACCGACACCAACGAGGGCTTCTCCTGGGCGATGGAGGGCTATGTCAACGACTACGGCATCGCGCAGATGGGCCAGGCCCTCTACAAGAAGACCGGCGAGAAGCACTACAAGGAGGAGTCCGAGTACTTCCTCAACCGGGCCCAGGACTACGTGAACCTGTTCGACAAGCGGGCCGGGTTCTTCCAGGGCCGGGACGCCAAGGGCAACTGGCGTGTGGACTCGGCGAGTTACGACCCGAAGATCTGGGGTTACGACTACACGGAGACCGACGGCTGGGGCTACGCCTTCACCGCCCCGCAGGACAGCCGGGGCCTGGCCAACCTCTACGGCGGCCGGAAGGCCCTCGGCGACAAGCTCGACGAGTACTTCGCCACCCCGGAGAAGGCCACGTCGGCGACCGTCGGTTCCTACGGCGGTGTCATCCACGAGATGACGGAGGCCCGCGACGTCCGCATGGGCCAGTACGGCCACTCCAACCAGGTCGCCCACCACGTCACGTACATGTACGACGCGGCCGGCGAGCCCTGGAAGACCCAGAAGGACGTCCGTGAGGTGCTCTCGCGCCTCTACACCGGCAGCGAGATCGGGCAGGGCTACCACGGCGACGAGGACAACGGCGAGCAGTCGGCCTGGTACCTCTTCTCCGCGCTCGGCTTCTACCCGCTGGTGATGGGCAGCGGCGAATACGCCATCGGCTCCCCGCTGTTCACCAAGGCGACCGTCCACCTGGAGAACGGCAAGGACCTGGTCGTCAAGGCACCGAAGAACAGCACGAAGAACGTCTATGTCCAGAGCCTGAAGGTCAACGGCAAGGCCTGGACCTCGACTTCACTCCCCCACTCGCTGCTGGAGAAGGGCGGAGTGCTGGACTTCTCGATGGGCTCCAAGCCCTCGTCGTGGGGCAGCGGCAAGAACGCGGCGCCGGTGTCGATCACCAAGAACGACAAGGTGCCCACCCCTCGCAGCGACCAACTCGTGGGTACCGACGCCCTGTTCGACAACACGTCGGCCACGGCCGCGACGGTGAGCTCGGTGGACCTGCCGGTCGCGAGGGCCACCAAGGGCGTCCAGTACACGCTCACGTCGTCGGCGGACCACACGCAGGCGCCGACCGGCTGGACCCTCCAGGGCTCGACCGACGGCAGCAAGTGGAAGACGCTCGACCAGCGTTCCGGGGAGTCCTTCACCTGGGACCGGCAGACGCGCGTCTTCTCGATCAAGTCACCTGGCTCGTACGGGTATTACCGCCTGGTGCTGACCGGCCCGTCGACCCTCTCGGAGGTGGAGCTGCTCGGCTGAGGGCCGCTCACGGCACGGGGAGGCGGGGCAGCAGTCGCCGCAACGCCTCCGCGTGCTGATGGACCCGTTTGAGCACACCCCGTCTGGTCGACGCGAAGACGGGGACGTCCTGGGCGGGTCCGCACGCGGCGGCCTGGTACAAGTCGTCGAGCCACGCCCCGCTCCCCCTGGTGCCGTCCGGCGCCAGGGGGATCAGTCGCGTCAGGACCTCCGATTCGGCGCCGCCCAGGAACCAGACGCGCACCATCAGGTCGGCGCGCAGATATCGCAGACCGCCGTCTATGTCCTCGGGCGGCGCGAAGCCCTCGTCCCCCACCAGGAACGCGAAGGCCGTGCGCGCCTCGGCCCGGAACTCCTCGGGCAGTTGCGGCCGTTTCACCATCTGCGGATGCTCGCACGCGCCGATGTGCCCCCGCCACCGAAACCGGCGAGGGCACACATAGTGGACGTCAGTTCACCGCAAGGGTGAACACATGCAGATCCGGGTCGTCCGGAAGTGTCACGCTCTTGATGGTCTTGCCCGTGGGCGCCGCGAACGGCTTGGTGGCGAACACATAGGTGACGACCGGGTCTTTGTCCGCACCCGCGACATTGCGGTACGCGGTCCTGGCGACGATCTCGTTGCCGTACTGCACGGTGCCGCCGCCCCCGCCGACCGTCCAGTCGGTGAAGGACAGGTCGACCAGGTCGGTGCTGCCGTCGGTGTAGGTGACGGTCGCCTTCGTCTGCTGGTTGCCGTTGACCGCGCTGCCGACGAAGGACAAGTGGGCGGCGGGCTGCGGGAGTTGGACGGTCTGACCGGCCGCCGAGACATTGTCCGGGCGCCCGTTCGGCGAGTTCGGCCAGGTGAAGCCGAGCCCGTCCACCGTGCCCGTGCCGCCCGGAGTCAGCCCGGCAGCCGCGAGCGCCTGGAGGGAGTAGCTCCAGCCGCCTCCGTCGTAGTCCGCCTCGTCGTGCTCACCGGAGTCGTCGGAGACACCGGTGTTGTTGTAGGCGGCGAGGAGAGTGCCGGGCGCGGCGACCGTGAGGGACACCGGCTGCTCGTACGACGTGTCGCCCGAGGTGACGGTGACCTTCACGTCGTAGAAGCCCTGTGTGACGTCCTCGGCGGCCGTGAGGGTGATGTCCTGGGAGCCGTCGACGACCGTGCCCTGTGCGGGAGTTGCGGTGACTCCGGGGGGCGTCTCGACGCTGTAGCGGACCTCGGGTCCGGTGCCGCCGCTCAGGGCCAGGGCCTTGATGTTGACCTTGGTGCTGTCGCCGGGTGCGAGGGTCGCGGCGGTCGGACCGACGCCGATCTGGTACGGCTGTTCGCCGGTGCGGAAGGACGGCGGGGCGTCGGCGGGGGCGCTGCCCCAGGTGCGGTTCGGGGTGGTGGAGAGGGTGTAGTCGAGGGTGCCGCCGTTCCTGACGATCGATGAGGAGAGCCAAGGACGCTCGCTGGTACGGCCGTTGACCTTCAGGGACTGGATGTACGGGGCGTCGGTCGCGGCGCCCTTCGCGCGGATGGAGATGTCGTTGCCGTGGGGGCGCTTGATCTCGATGCGCTCGAACAGCGGTGAGGCGAGGGTGAGTTCGGCGCGGGAGGGAACCTGGGGGTACATGCCGAGCGCGGAGAAGACGTACCAGGACGACATCTCGCCGAGGTCGTCGTTGCCGGGGATGCCGGCCGGGTCGGTCGTCCAGAGCTGCTTCATGGCCGCCCTGACGGTCTCCTGGGTCTTGTAGGGCGCGCCCGCGTAGTCGTACAGGTAGGGGACGTTGACGGACGGCTCGTTGTCCAGCTCGGACTTGTCGCCGCCGCTGCCGGTGAAGGCCCAACTCCCGTCCGCCTCATGGAAGAAGGAGTCGAGGCGGGCGAGTGCCTTGTCCGTGCCGCCCATCGCCGCGAACAGCCCGGCGGGGTTGTGCTGGACCATCCAGGTGTACTGGGCGGCCGTGCCCTCCACGAAGCCGTTGCCGGTGCCCGGCGTGAAGCCGGTGACCCAACTGCCGTCCGCCTTGCGGTTGGCGATGTAGCCGCCGGTGGGGTCGGCGGCGATGTTGAAGTTGTTCTGCCACCACTGGGCACGCTTGGCGAAGTCGGCCGCCGTGCGCTTCTTCCCGGCCGCCGTGGCGAGTTGGGAGAGCGCGAAGTCGGCCGTGGACATCTCCAGCGTCTCGGCGGCGCCGCCCCAGGCGTTGGAGACGGACGGCATGTAGTGGAGCTTCAAGTACTTGTCGAGGGAAGGGCGTTGGCCCGCGGAGAGGACCGGCTTGCCCGCGGAGGACAGGTCCTGCGCGGTCGGTACGGTCGCCGCCTGCACGAGGGAGGCGAGGGCCCCCTTGAGGTCGAAGTCGGTGCCGCCGAAGGCGCGGATGCCGGCCAGGGCGGTGGGTGAGGGGTCGCCGTTCATGACGTGGGTGCCGCTCGCGCCGTGCAGCCAGCGGTCCCAGATCCCGCCGTTCTGCTGGGCGAGTTCGTAGAGGGACTGCGCGATGTCCGAGCCGGTGCGCGGGCTGAGCAGGGTGAGGAGCTGGACCTGCGAGCGGTAGATGTCCCAGCCGGAGAAGGTGCCGTACTGCGCTTGATGGCCCCGACCGACCTTGTGCACCTTGCCGTCGCTGCCTGTGTATCTGCGGTCGGCGTCGCTGATGACGTTGGGGTGCAGGAGGGAGTGGTAGAGCGCGGTGTAGAAGGTGGTGCGCTCGGTGTCGGTGCCGCCACCCACCTTGATCGCGCCGAGTTGGTCGCGCCAGGCGCGGTGGGCCGCGTCCTCGACGGCGTCGAAGCTGCGCTTCGGCGGGTTCTCCGCCGCGAGGTTGGCCTTGGCTCCGGCCTGACTGACGTACGAGACACCGACCTTGACGCCGACCGGCCCGGTGCCGGGCTCGAACTCGACGTACCCGCCCGCGCCCTTGCCCGCGACGGGACGGCCGCCGTTGGTGAAGCCGCCCGTGCCGCCGGTCGCGGACGTCGACCCCGGGGTCAGCCTGTCGTCCTGCCAGGTGCCGGTGGTCTTGAAGGCGCGGTCGAAGGTGGCGGTGAAGTACAGGGTGTAGTAGGCGCGTTGGCCCTCGGGGTCGAGGTAGCCGCAGAAGTTGCCGGAGGTGACCGAGCCGGAGACCGTGCGGGTCGCCGGGTCGATGGTGACCGACGAATCGGTGGAGCCCACCTCGGAGTTGGCGGTACGGATCAGGAGGGAGGCGGGCTTGTCGGCGGGGTAGGTGAAGCGGCCGGAGCCGGTCCGGGCGGTCGCGGTGAGGTCGGCGGTGACTCCGGAGGCGAGGCCGACCTTGTAGTGGCCGGGTTCGGCGGTCTCGGCGGTGTGGCTGAAGTCGGAGGCGTAGACGGCGTCCTTGGTGTCGCTCGCGGGCGACGAGGTCACCTCACCGGCGTAGGGGAAGAACGGGATGTCGCCGCTGCCGCCCGCGCAGCCCGTGCCGGACATGTGGGTGAGGCTGAAGCCGCGGATGCGGGTGGCGTCGTACTGGTACCCCCCGGGCGCGGCGGTGCTGGTCGCGCTGCCTCTGGTGTTCTCCGGGCTCCAGGAGAGCATGCCGAAGGGCACGACGGCGCCGGGGAAGACGTTGCCGCCGTTCTTGGTGCCGATCAGCGGATCGACGTAGGCGCTGGGGTCCTTGACGAGTTGTGGTGGGGCGGCGGTGGCCGCCAGGGCGGGGGTGGCGCCGCCGAGCGCGAGTGCGGCGGCCAGTGCCGCGGCAGGCAATGTTCGCCCAACACGGAGCGGCGTTCGGTGCGTACTCTCGGCGTGCCGGCCGGAAGCCCTCGTACTGGACGTACTTGGGCTTTCCGCCGGTGCGGCGAGAGTGCGTGCCGGGCGTCGCGACGGGGCGGACATTGCCTGTCGCGGCGCTGACAACAGGGACATGGGACGGAAACGCATGACGCGGCCCCTCCTCCTTCGGACGGGTCGCGCACCACAGGTCGCACAAGCCGCAGGGACAGTAACGTGCGCCACCCGTACCACGGAAGAGCGCGTGCGCCGGCGAGGGCGCGCGGACCGGCCACTCGGACGGCGTTCCCAGGCCAACTGGGTTGACATCGTTGTCCGTTGGGGCGGTAGAGTCATATGCAGACCATTCGACAACATTGTCGCACCGCAGTGTCGCCCCAAGCCACGCACCACCCGGGCAGGTTGAACCCCCATTCCCTGCCCGGCTCGCGGACCCGGTGGCCCCCGACCACCGGGTCCGCCCCGAGCCCTCGCTCAACCGACCTGGCAGGGAAGGGCAGTTGCCGGGTCACCTCCGTCGCCGTTCACGACGTATCCGAAGGTGGCGCTCTGGCCCGGACTCAGTGAGCCGTTCCAGTCGGCGTTGTGGACCATCACGTCCTGGCCGGTGTAGGTCGCGTTGCCGTTCCAGAGGCTGGCGACCGACTGGCCGCCGGGGAGCGTCCAGTTGACCATCCAGCCGAGCATCGGGACATCGCCGGAGTTGGTGACGGTCACCTCCGACTGGTAGCCGCCGGGCCAACTGCCCGTCGTACGGCGGCTGGCCGAACAGACCCCCGGCACCGGGTCGGTGGGGTTGCCCGGGTCGTGAATACCCGTCACTTCTCCGTTCCCGCCGTCGAACACGACGTCGGAGCAGGAGTAGAAGGTCTCCGTGCTGTCCGAGCGCTGCCACACCATGTAGATGATGTGCCGCCCCGACTTGTTCGCCGGAAGCTGCCCGGTCCAGGAGTAGTTGGCCTCGACCGTGCCCGGGGACCCGTTGAGCGGCGGGTGGTCGACGGTGAGGAACGGGGTGTCCTCCATGGCGTCCCAGGTGAGCGTCTTCGTCGGGTCGAAGCCGTCCTTGGTGACGTACACGTAGAACCAACCCGGGTGCGCCGCCCACGCGTTGTACGAGAAGTCGACCGTCGCGCCCGAGGTGAGATGCGTGAGCGGCCAGTCGTCGCGCGGGAGGTTGAAGCCGGTGAAGTTGGTGTTGCCGCCGCTGCACAACTGCCCGTCGGGCACGAAGCCGCGGGTGCGGCCGGCGCCGTCGGAACGCAGCACCGAGAACCAGTTGTAGAACGGCGTTGTGCCGCTGACCTGTTGGGCCGCCTTGCAGGCCGGGTTGATGGGCTTGATCTCACCGGTCGAGGTGAGCGCGTCCTGCCAGCAGAGGAAGGTGCGGCTGGCGGGTTTCATGGGGGTGCCGTGGGCCTCCGCCCGGCCGCCGGTGGCGAGGATCAGGGCCAGGGCGGGGACGGTGGTGAGCAGGGCCAGGAGAACGAGGAAGAGGGCTCGATGGGGGGTGGGGCGCGGTAATCGCGGCATGGGTTTCGGTTGCGGTTGCGGCTCTGTCATAGACATGACAGTTCTACGTCCCTTCGCTCGGCGGTCGTGAGGAACGTGCGGATGGGGATGCGTGGGGTGGGGGCGATCCGGTACCGCCCGACGGGTTCCGGACCGCCGGGCGGGTGGGAGCGCTCCCACCCCACTTGTCCGTGAAGTTAGCGCGGACTGGGGAGGCTGTAAACGGCGGGCGGGGCGTGAAGTGGCGCCAGGAGCGGGCTGGTTCGGGATCCGGGGCTCGTACGATCCCGGCATGATCGCAGTCGTCGTCACGGTCGCCCTGTCCTTCGCCGGGTATGTCGCCACCTACCTCAACGGCCTGCGGCTGGCCCAGCGGCAGGAGCGGCTCGCCCGGGTCAATCGCCAACTCAGCGACTTCTACGGCCCGTTGTTCGCGCTGACCGAGGCCAACGCCCGTACCTTCGCCGCGTTCGTGGAACGGCACGGCCGGCCAGGCGGCACGTCGCCCTTCAGTGACGGGACTCCCCCGACCGACGAGGAGCTGGCGGAGTGGCGGCTGTGGGTGACGGCCGTCTTCCTGCCGGTCCTGAGGGACATGCGTGAACTCGTCGTCGGGCGGGCGGATCTGCTGCGCGAGCCGGAAATGCCGCCCCTGCTGCTGGAGTTGTGCGCGCACGCGGCGGGATACGAGATCATCGCGGCGCGCTGGGCGCAGGGGGACTTCTCGGAGCACCTGTCGCTGGTCGCGTTCCCGAGTGCGGAGCTGTCCGGGTACGCGCGGCGGGGCTTCGGCGAACTGAAGCTGGAGCAGGCGCGGTTGCTGGGCGGCGGTGCGGGCGGCGGCAGTTGACCCCGGTGGGCGCGGGGAGCGCAGTCGGACCTTCCTCCTCCCGGCGCCGCGGTGCCCCACGGGCTTGACCCCGTTTCGGCCAAGCGTGCCATGTGGTGACCGGCGTCGGGGCCTGTTCACCTGTCGCGTCGACGGGGTTGGTTCCTGACGTTTTCGGCGGGCTCGCCGTCGCGGTGTCCGTACGGCGCGCGGTGCTTTCTAGACGCGGGCCGTGCGGGCGTCCGACACCGTTTCGGCGGGCTGGAGTTCGGCCGCCGGGAGCTCGATGGTGAACTCCGTGCGGCCCGGGACGCTGGTGACGTCGATACGGCCGCCGTGCGCTCCGACGATCGCCGTCGCGATGGCCAGGCCGAGGCCGGAGCCGCCCTCCTTGCCGCCCGATCGAGCGCGGGAGGCGTCGGCCCGGGTGAAGCGTTCGAAGACCGTGGGGAGGAGGGACGGGGGGATGCCGGGGCCGTCGTCGCGGACCCGGACGACGACGGTGTGGCCGGCCGTGGCCTCGACGCTCGCCGTGACCGTGGTGCCGACTGGCGTGTGCATCCGCGCGTTGGCCAACAGATTGGCCAGCACCTGGTGCAGGCGGGCTTCGTCGCCGACGACCAACGCCGTTGCGTCCAGGGAGAGTTGGAGCTGCCACTCGTGGCCGGTGCCCGCCGCGCGCGCGTCCCACACCGCCTCGGCGAGCAGCGCCGCGAGGTCCACCTCGGCGGACTGGAGCGGCCGGCCCTCGTCGAGCCGGGCGAGCAGCAGCAGGTCCTCCACCAGTCCCGTCATCCGGGCGGACTCGGCGGTGACCCGGCGCCAGGCGAGACCCGGTTCGATACGGTCGGTGCCCCGGTTCATCAGCTCGGCGTAGCCCGCGATCGAGGCCAGCGGGGTGCGCAGTTCGTGGCTCGCGTCGGCGAGGAAGCGGCGCATGCGTTCCTCGCTGCGGCGCATCTGCTCCTCGCTGCGCTGGCGTTCGGCGATCGAGGACTCGACGTGGTCGATCATGCGGTTGAGCGCGGCGCCTACCTGACCGGCCTCGCTGCCGGGGTCGGTGTCCCGCTCGGGCACCCGGGTGAGCGCGGTGACCTCGCCGCGGCCGAGCGGTGAGCGGGAGACCTCGACGGCGGTGGCGGCGACCCGGCCGAGCGGCCGTAGCTGCCGTCGTATGACGACCGCGCACAGGAAGCCCGCGACGGTCAGTCCGGTGAGGGCGACGGCCGCCTCGACCACGACCAGGCCCCTGATCATGTCCTGTACGTCGTCCATCGGAAGGCCGGCGAGGACCCGGACGCCGTTGTCGTCGAGCACGGTGATCCGGTAGGTGCCGAGGCCGGGCACGGTGCGGGTGTGCTTCGCGCCGTCGGCCGTGATGCCCTTGAGGGCCGCGCGCTGGGCGGTGGTGAGGTTCTGCGGCGGAGTGTCCTGGCCAACGACGGCCGCGGCGATGATCGCGCCTTTGGCGTCCAGTCGCGCGGCGAGTGTCCCGGCCGCGTGACCGTTCTCCGAGAGGAACCCGAGGTCGTCGTCGAAGCCCGGACGCAGTTCGGCCCCGCCCAGGCTCCGTTGGGCCGCGTTGCCGACCCGGTCGTCCAAGTTGCCCAGCAGATAGGCGCGTTGGACGAAGACGGTGGTGAGGGACATCGCGGCGCACACGACGACGAGGGTGGCGCTGATGAAGAGGAGCAGGCGGGTACGGAGTGAACGGCCGTGCAGGCGGCCTCGGTTGCGGGTCAGGAGGTTCATCTGCCGTCCTCCACGGGCCTGATGGCGTAGCCCATCCCGCGCACGGTGTGGATCATCGGCGCCCGGCCCCGGTCTATCTTCCGGCGGAGGCTGGAGATGTAGACCTCGACGAGGTTGCCGGCGCCGTCGAAGCTGCTGCTCCAGACCCGGTCGAGGATCTGCGCCTTGCTCAACACCTGGCGGGGATGGTCGAGGAACAGGGTGAGCAGGTCGAACTCCTTGGCGGTGAGCTGGATCGGCTCACCGGCGCGGCGCACCTCACGGGTCTCGCCGGACAGCGCGAGGTCGCCGAGGACCCGTGCGGAGTCGTCGGTCGGGGTCCGTTCGCTGCCCGCCCGGCGGAGCAGTCCGCGCAGCCGCAGCACGACCTCCTCCAGGGAGAAGGGCTTCGTGACGTAGTCGTCGGCGCCCGCTCCGAGACCGTCGAGGCGGTGCTCGATCGCGTCGCGGGCGGTGAGCATGAGGACGGGCAGCCGGGGGTTCTCGTAGCGGAGTCTGCGCAGCACCTGGACGCCGTCGAGGTCGGGCAGCATGCCGTCGAGGACGACGGCGTGCGGGGCGCAGCCGCGGGCGATCCGCAGCGCGCTGTAGCCGTCCGGCGCGGGGTAGGGCCGCCAGCCGGCCTCGGTGACCGCGACGGAGAGCAGCTCGGTGAGCGCGGGCTCGTCGTCGACGATGAGCACGCGCACGCGGCTGCTGCGGGACCCCGAAGTGCCAGTCATGTCCCGATTCTGTCCCGGCCCGCTGAGGGAATCCTGTGTTCCACCTGAGCCGGAGCCGTGCGAACGGGCGGGAGTCCGGGGCACGGACACCGGCGGGCGGTCGGCGACGGCCGCGCCCGCCCACCAGCGCCTTCGCCAACTGCCATGGCCAAAGCGGGCGTTGGCACTCTCCGGCCACCTGATCCTCTTGAGTCGCCGTCGACCCGGCACGCACTCTGATGACCGGCTTCCGCTCACCGGGCGGAAGCGTTTCCGCGTTCAGGGGAGGACGTCCACCCATGCGAAGACTCCACGCCCTGTGGGCCGTGGCCGGTTTGGCCGGACTGCTCTCGGGTGCCATCACGCCCGCGACAGCCGCCGCCGGTCCCACGGTCTCCACCCACCTCACGGGCCCGAGCACCACCCCACCGCAGACCGTCACCCTCATCACCGGCGACACGGTGACCCTCACCGTCGGACCGGACGGCAGGAACGCCGTCGACGTCCGGCGCGGCAAGGGCCGCGAGGCCGCCACCTTCCTGTCCAGCGAGAAGGACGGCGAGATCAGCGTCCTGCCGGCGGACGCCGTCCCGCTGATCAAGGCGGGCCGCCTCGACCCGGCCCTGTTCAACATCACCCAGCTCGTCGAGCAGGGCTACACGGACGCGAAGACCGGCTCCACCCCGGTCATCGCGACCTACGGCAAGGGCACCGAGACCCCCGAGGGCGCGCGCCGGACGCTGGCGCTGCCCGGGATCGACGGCGCCGCGCTCAGCGCGAAGAAGTCCACGGCCTTCTGGTCGGACATCGCCCCGGCGCTCGGCACCGCGCCCACCGCGAAGGCCGCGAAGCAGCTCGGCGACGGCATCGACAAGATCTGGCTGGACGCCAAGGTGCACGCGTCCCTCGACGTCAGCGTGCCGCAGATCGGCGCGCCCGAGGTGTGGAAGGCGGGCTACGACGGCACGGGCATCGAGGTCGCGGTCCTGGACACGGGCGTGGACACCGGGCACCCGGACCTGGCCGGGAAGATCGCCGGCTCGGAGAGCTTCGTACCGGACGAGACGGTCCAGGACGGATTCGGCCACGGCACCCATGTGGCGTCCACGATCGTCGGCTCGGGCGCGGCCTCGGGCGGCCGGTACAAGGGCGTGGCGCCGGGCGCGAAGCTGCTGGTCGGCAAGGTGCTGGACAACACGGGCAGCGGCCAGGCCTCCTGGATCATCGCGGGCATGGAGTGGGCGGCGGACTCCGGCGCGAAGATCGTCTCCATGTCCTTGGGCGGTACGGCCTACGGTCCCTCCGACGTGCTCAGCGATACCGTCGACCAACTGTCCGCGTCCACCGGCGCGTTGTTCGTGATCGCGGCCGGCAACGCGGGCCCGGGCGAGCAGACCCTGGGCACCCCGGGCATCGCCGACTCGGCGCTGACCGTGGGCGCGGTCGACAAGTCGGACAAGTTGGCCTCGTTCTCCAGCCGGGGTCCGCGCCTCGGCGACTCCGCGGTCAAGCCGGAGATCACCGCGCCGGGCGTGAGCATCACCGCGGCCCGCGCGGCAGGCACCACCATGCCCGGTGGTACGCCGGTCGACGACTACTACACGACGGCGAGCGGTACGTCGATGGCCACCCCGCATGTCGCGGGCGCGG
This sequence comes from Streptomyces sp. MBT65, assembly GCF_016612545.1. Taxonomy (GTDB): domain Bacteria; phylum Actinomycetota; class Actinomycetes; order Streptomycetales; family Streptomycetaceae; genus Streptomyces. The sequence continues at coordinate 45,912 of NZ_JAENRY010000038.1, forward strand.
CGGCTCTGGTCGCGCAGGCGCATCCGGACTGGACCGGCGAGCAGATCAAGGAGGCGCTGGCCAGTACGGCGAAGACGAACGCCGTCAACTCCGTGTTCGAGCAGGGCGACGGCCGGGTCGACGCCGTACGGGCGGTCGAGCAGGACGTCTTCGCGACCTCGACGCTGAGCTTCGGCAGGTTCGAGGACGGCGACACCGGTGTCGTCAGCAAGGACATCACGTACACCAACACCACTGACAGTTCGGTGGAGTTGAAGCTCTCGTCATCGCTGGCCGACCTCGCTCTGGGCGCGGACACCCTGACCGTGCCCGCGCGGGGCACCGCGACCGTCTCCGTCGGCGTCGACCCGGCGCAGGAGGCCGGGGGCCGGTACGCCGGCCGTGTCACGGCGACCGCCGACGGCGGAATCCAGGTCACCACCAGTGTCGGCTTCCAGAAGGCGCCGAAGACGTACAGCCTCAAGGTCTCGCTCGTGGACCGCGAGGGCAGACCGTCCACCGCGGCCTCGCTCTACGCGTTCCAGGAGCTGAACGGCGCCTACGACGACCAGTACGGCTTCCTCGGCACCGGCGCGACCTGGCAGGTGCCGGCGGGCACCTACTCCATCGCGACCTGGATCCCGGACCGGGACGGGGCCGGCCTGGCCGTGGGCACGTCGGTCGTCGGCAACCCCGAGATCAAGGTCGACGGCAACACGGCGGTCGTCCTCGACGCCCGCAAGGCCGTGGAGATCAAACCGAAGACCAAGCAGGACTCCGAGTTCCAGGGCTTCAGCACCAGTTGGCACCGGGAGGGGCCGGGCACCGCCTGGGGAATCACCTACAGCCAGGGCTTCTGGACCGACCACATCTATGTGGCGCCGACCCAGCCGGTCACCGTGGGCACCCTGAGCTTCTACGCCAAGTTCCGGCTGTACGCCAAGGAGTTGACGGCGAGCGTCACCAGCCCGGAGAAGACCTCGCTGTCCTCGCTCTACTACTCCCAGACCTACAACGACTTCCCGTTGAAGATCAGCGGTGACCACACGGTGCGGGCGGTGGACGCGGGCGGCGGTACCGCGGCCGACTTCGCGGGGCTCGACGTCAAGGGCAAGGTGGCCGTCGTCGGGGTCGGTGCCACCGAGCGGGCACAGACCGCTCTGGACAACGCGACCAAGGCCGGGGCGGGTTACCTCATCGTCTACCGCAAGACACCCGGTTTCTGGATCGAGGCCGTGGACCGGGCGACCACCGTCCCGCTGATGATCGCCACCGGCGAGGAGGGCGCCCAACTGGCCGCCCTGCTGAAGACCGGCAAGAAGGTCACGCTGAAGCTGAGCGGCACATCGGTCAGCCCGTACGTCTACAACCTGCTCGCCGCGCAGAGCGGTGCCATCACCGCGGACCAGACCTACCGCCTGGACAAGTCCAACACCGTCAAGCGGAAGGCCCGTTACTACGGTGGCACGGCCGGCGAGATGGGCGCGGACACCCTGTACACCTTCCGCCCCTGGCAGCTCTTCGGCGTCGACAGCAGCGTGCCCACGCAGTTGGGCACGGAACGCGACGAGTACTACTACGTCGACCCCGACACCCGCACCTGGCATGTCGTCTATCCCGACTCGAAGGCCTACAAGGGCGAGTGGAGCCCGCTGCGGATCTTCACCAAGGCGGGCACCGAGCCCACCGAGGACTGGCTGCGCCAGGTCGTCCGGCCGGGCAGCAGCGAGGAGTACGGCCTCTCGACCCGCACCGGCGACAAACTCGCCCTCTCCGTAACGGAGTTGAACGACTCCACGCAGGGTCACTACGGATACATCGACACCGTCGACACCACAGGGCAGGGCAAGCTCTACGCGGACGGGCAGTTCGTCGGTGACTCGACGCGCGGCGGATACGGCGTCTTCGACGTCCCGGCGGCCAAGTCCTCGTACCGCTTCGATCTGGACGTGCAGCGCAAGGCGGCCTGGGCGAAGTACTCCACGAGCACGCACACCGAGTGGACCTTCGCCTCGGCGCACACCGACTCCGCGACGGCACTGCCGCTGCTCACCGTCGGCATCGCCCCGAAGGACCTCGACCTCCTCAACAGGGCCGACGCCAAGCGGGAGTTGACGGTCGGGCTGCCGGTCGCGAACCAGTCGGGGAGCGTCCGGGCGAGCAGTCTGAAGGCATGGGTCTCCTACGACGACGGCGCGTCCTGGAAGGAGGTGAGCGTCAAAAAGGGCGAGGCGCGGTTCAGGCCCGCGAAGGGCGCCGCGTCGGTGTCGCTGCGCGTGCGGGCCACCGACCGTGACGGCAACAAGATCGACCAGACCGTACTGCGGGCGTTCGGCCTGAAGTGAGCCTGGAGTGACCTGAATTGAACGGACGGGCCGAGCCACTGTAAGGATTCTTAACAAAGAACCCCTACCGTGGCGAGCCATGGTGAACACGGCACAAGATCCTGAACGACAGACCCCTGCCGCGAGCCCCTGGGCCGCGGTGGGGGTCTCCGCCTTCGACGAGCGGGTGTACCAGTCGATTCTCCATCAGCCCGACGCGGGCGCGGACGGCTGGGCACTGATGGCCAGGGCGACCCCGGCCGAGCTGCGCGAGTCCTGCGATCGGCTGCTCGCGCTGGGACTGCTCCAACCGCCGGACTCCATGGGCGGGTTACGCGCGGTCGACCCGCGGGTGGCGATCCGTGCGCTGATCCGGCGGCGCGAGACGGAGTCCGAACTGGTCGCCGCCACCGCCGAGGAGATGGCCACCGCGTACGAGGCCGGGCTGCTGCGCGAGGAGCCGTCCCGGCTGATCGAGGTCGCCTCCGGCGAGGGCGCCATCGCGGCCCGCCTGGAGGAGATGTACGCCCGTGCGGAGCACGAGGTGTGTCTCTTCGACACCCCGCCGTATCTCGCCCCGCCCGCTCCGCAGGTGGACCTCCAGGCCGATCTGCTCAAGCGCGGGATCGTCTCGCGCGGCATCTACGCGGCGACCGCGCTGGAGGACCCGAACACCCTGTCCCGGGCCTGGAACATGGTCGAACTCGGCGAGCAGGCGCGGGTGTTGCCGTCCGTGCCGCTCAAACTGCTGGTGGTCGACGGACGCCGTGCCCTGCTCCCGCTGACCTCGTCGGCGGCCGGCGGCTACTGTGCCGTCGTCGTATGGCACTCGGCGGTGACCGAGGCCCTGCAGAAGCTCTTCGAGCTGGCGTGGCAGCAGGCGACTCCGCTCGGCCGGCCCGCCGGGAACGGTGAACTCTCCGAGGACGAGCAGGCGTTGACGCGGCTGCTGGCGGCCGGGCTGAAGGACGAGGCGGTCGCCCGCCATCTGGGGATCAGTCTGCGCACGCTGCGGCGGCGGGTGAGCGACCTTCAGGAACGGCTCGGGGCGGCGAGCCGGTTCCAGCTCGGGCTGCGGGCGGCGCAGCGGGGGTGGCTGTAGGGAACGGCGGAGGGCCGCACCCCCGTCACCGGGGATGCGGCCCTCAACTGCCTTACCGGGTCCGCTAGTTGCGGATCAGGTTGCGCAGCACGTACTGCAGGATGCCGCCGTTGCGGTAGTAGTCGGCCTCGCCGGGGGTGTCGATGCGGACGACCGCGTCGAACTCCACACCGGTGTCGGTGGTGACCTTGACCGTGCTCGGGGTGGTGCCGTCGTTCAGCTCGGTGATGCCGGTGACGGAGAAGGACTCCTCGCCGGTCAGACCGAGGGACTCGGCGGTCTGACCCGCCGGGTACTGGAGCGGGACGACGCCCATGCCGATGAGGTTCGAGCGGTGGATGCGCTCGTAGGACTCGGCGATGACGGCCTTGACGCCGAGGAGCGCGGTGCCCTTGGCGGCCCAGTCGCGGGACGAGCCGGAGCCGTACTCCTTGCCGGCCAGGATGACCAGCGGGATGCCCTGCTCGATGTAGTTGCGCGAGGCGTCGTAGATGAAGGAGACGGGCGCGTCGGCCTGCGTGAAGTCACGCGTGAAGCCGCCCTCGGTGCCCGGCGCGACCTGGTTGCGCAGGCGGATGTTGGCGAAGGTGCCGCGGATCATGACCTCGTGGTTGCCTCGGCGGGAGCCGTAGGAGTTGAAGTCACGCCGCTCGATGCCGTGCTCGGTGAGGTACTTGCCGGCCGGGGTGTCGGCCTTGATGGCGCCGGCGGGCGAGATGTGGTCGGTGGTGACCGAGTCGCCGAGCTTGGCCAGGACGCGGGCGCCGGCGATGTCCGAGACCGGGGTGGTCTCCATCGTCATGCCCTCGAAGTACGGGGGCTTGCGGACGTAGGTCGACTGCGCGTCCCACTCGAAGGTGTTGCCCTCCGGGATGGGCAGCGCCTGCCACTGGGCGTCGCCCGCGAAGACGTCGGCGTAGGACTTGTTGAACATGTCCTCGCCGATGGAGTTCGCGACGACGTCGTTGACCTCGGCCTCGGTGGGCCAGATGTCTTCCAGGTAGACCGGCTTGCCGTCCTGGTCGACGCCGAGCGCGTCCTTGGTGATGTCCACCTTCATGGAGCCCGCGAGGGCGTACGCGACGACCAGCGGCGGGGACGCCAGGTAGTTCATCTTGACGTCCGGGTTGATCCGGCCCTCGAAGTTGCGGTTGCCGGAGAGCACCGAAGTCACGGCCAGGTCATGGTCGTTGACGGCCTTGGAGACCTCTTCCGGCAGCGGGCCGGAGTTGCCGATGCAGGTGGTGCAGCCGTAGCCGACGAGGTTGAAGCCGACCTTGTCGAGGTAGGGGGTGAGCCCCGCCTTGTCGAAGTAGTCGGTGACGACCTTGGAGCCGGGCGCGAGGGTGGTCTTGACCCAGGGCTTCCGCGTCAGCCCCTTCTCCACGGCCTTCTTCGCGACGAGCGCGGCGGCGACCATGACGTACGGGTTCGAGGTGTTGGTGCAGGAGGTGATGGCCGCGACCGTCACCGCGCCGTGGTCCAGCTCGTAGGTCGAGCCGTCGGGGGCGGTCACCGTGACCGGGTTCGACGGGACGCCGTTGCTGGCGGCCGGGGAGTCGGAGGCCGGGAAGGACTCCTTGCCCGCCTCGTCGTCGTCGGAGACGTAGTTGCGGACGTCGCTCTTGAACTGCTCGGAGGCGTTCGCGAGGACGATGCGGTCCTGCGGGCGCTTCGGGCCGGCGATCGAGGGGACGACCGTGGCGAGGTCGAGCTCCAGCTTCTCGGAGAAGTCGGGCTCGGCGGCCGGGTCGAGCCAGAGGCCCTGCTCCTTGGCGTACGCCTCGACGAGCGCGACCTGCTGGTCGCTGCGGCCGGTCAGGCGCAGGTACTTCAGGGTCTCGTCGTCGATCGGGAAGATCGCGGCGGTGGAACCGAACTCCGGCGACATGTTGCCGATGGTGGCGCGGTTCGCGAGGGAGGTGGCGGCGACGCCCTCGCCGTAGAACTCGACGAACTTGCCGACCACGCCGTGCTTGCGGAGCATCTCGGTGATGGTCAGCACGAGGTCCGTGGCGGTGGTGCCCGGGGTCAGCTCGCCGGTGAGCTTGAAGCCGACGACGCGCGGGATGAGCATCGAGACCGGCTGGCCGAGCATCGCGGCCTCGGCCTCGATGCCACCGACGCCCCAGCCCAGCACACCGAGGCCGTTGACCATCGTGGTGTGCGAGTCGGTGCCGACGAGGGTGTCGGGGTAGGCCTGGCCGTTGCGGACCATGACCGTACGAGCGAGGTGCTCGATGTTGACCTGGTGGACGATGCCGGTGCCCGGCGGGACGACCTTGAACTCGTCGAACGCGGTCTGGCCCCAGCGCAGGAACTGGTAGCGCTCGCGGTTGCGGCCGTACTCCAGCTCGACGTTCTGCGCGAAGGCCTCGTGGGTGCCGAACTTGTCGGCGATGACGGAGTGGTCGATGACCAGCTCGGCCGGGGCCAGCGGGTTGATCTTCGCCGGGTCGCCGCCCAGCTCCTTGACGGCCTCACGCATGGTCGCGAGGTCCACCACGCAGGGCACGCCGGTGAAGTCCTGCATGATCACACGGGCCGGCGTGAACTGGATCTCCTGCGACGGCTGGGCCTGCGAGTCCCAGGTGCCGAGGGCGCGGATGTGGTCGGCGGTGATGTTCGCGCCGTCCTCGGTGCGGAGCAGATTCTCCAGCAGGACCTTAAGGCTGTAGGGGAGCCGAGCCGAGCCCTCCACCTTGTCCAGGCGGAAGATCTCGTACGACTCGTCGCCCACCTGCAGTGTGCTGCGGGCGTCGAAGCTGTTCGCCGACACGACAGTCTCCTTCATTGATGTGCGCGTTCCCACCGCATCCTGCCGCCACAACGTCTTGGCCGATCCGCTAAGGTAAGGCTAAGTTAGGCAAGCCTTACCGCTGGGATCGGCGGAATGTGCGGCTGCGGTGCACCTCGGCAGATATCTCGATGTCGAGATAACTCTAGTACATGGGGGCGGGCTGGTCATGCCCGGACCCTTTCCGCCGCCATACCCGCGCATCTTCGGGGTACCAGGTGCGGGACGAAAGGGGGCGGGATGCCGCTCACGTTCCGCAAGAGCTTCCGGATCCTTCCTTGGCTTCGGCTCAACATCAACAAGGGATCCATGTCGTTCACCACAGGCGGCAAGAAGGGGCCGCGCTACACGCGCAGCACCACAGGACGTCGTACGACATCGATGGATTTGCCCGGGCCTTTCGGGTGGCGCAAGACGCGCACCAAGAAGGACGACTGACCGGCCGTCACCCGAACGGCCCCCTCATGAGGCGCCATCTCATATCTGAGATAACCTCGGCCTCATGGCAGACGACTACCTCGTACGTATCGGCAAGCTCATCCGTGACGCCCGGCAGCATCGGGGCTGGACACAGACGCAGCTTGCCGAGGCGCTCGGCACCAGTCAGAGCGCCGTCAACCGCATCGAGCGCGGCAATCAAAACATCAGCCTTGAGATGATCGCTCGAATCGGTGAAGCCCTGGACAGCGAGATCGTCTCTCTGGGCTACGCCGGTCCGATGCATCTTCGGGTGGTCGGCGGTCGTCGGCTCTCCGGCGCGATCGATGTGAAGACCAGCAAGAACGCGTGCGTGGCACTGCTGTGCGCCTCGCTCCTCAACAAGGGGCGCACAGTGCTGCGCAGGGTCGCGCGGATCGAGGAGGTGTACCGCCTTCTGGAGGTACTCGGCTCGATCGGCGTCCGCACCCGCTGGATCAACGACGGCGTCGACCTGGAGATCGTCCCGCCGGCCGAGCTGGAGATGGCCGCGATCGACGCGGAGGCCGCCAAGCGCACCCGCTCGATCATCATGTTCCTCGGCCCGCTGCTGCACCGCATGGACAGCTTCAAGCTGCCGTACGCGGGCGGTTGCGACCTCGGCACCCGCACGATCGAGCCGCACATGATCGCGCTACGGCGGTTCGGGCTCGACATCGCCGCGACCGAGGGCCTCTACCACGCGCGGGTCGACCGGTCCGTCTCCCCCGACCGCCCGATCGTGCTGACCGAGCGCGGCGACACCGTCACCGAGAACGCGCTGCTCGCCGCCGCCCGCCACGACGGTGCCACGGTCATCCGCAACGCCTCCTCCAACTACATGGTCCAGGACCTCTGCTTCTTCCTGGAGGCGCTCGGCGTACGGGTCGAGGGCATCGGCACCACCACGCTCACCGTGCACGGCGTGCCGACCATCGACGTCGACGTGGACTACTCCCCCTCCGAGGACCCGGTCGAGGCGATGAGCCTGCTGGCCGCGGCCGTCGTCACCGAATCGGAGCTGACGGTCCGCCGGGTGCCCATCGAGTTCCTGGAGATCGAGCTCGCGGTCCTGGAGGAGATGGGCCTCGACCACGACCGCACCGCCGAGTACGTCGCGGACAACGGCCGTACGCGGCTGGTGGACCTCACGGTCCGGCCCTCCAAGCTGGAGGCGCCGATCGACAAGATCCACCCGATGCCGTTCCCCGGCCTGAACATCGACAACGTGCCGTTCTTCGCGGCGATCGCGGCGGTCGCGCAGGGGCAGACCCTCATCCACGACTGGGTCTACGACAACCGCGCGATCTACCTCACGGACCTCAACCGCCTCGGCGGACGCCTCCAACTTCTCGACCCGCACCGGGTGTTGGTCGAGGGCCCGACCCGCTGGCGGGCCGCCGAGATGATGTGCCCGCCGGCGCTGCGGCCGGCCGTGGTCGTGCTGCTCGCGATGATGGCGGCGGAGGGGACGTCCGTGCTGCGCAACGTGTACGTCATCAACCGGGGTTACGAGGATCTGGCGGAGCGGCTCAACTCCGTGGGGGCGCAGATCGAGATCTTCCGGGACATCTGATCGGCGGAGTGTCGTGCCCCTGGGAGACGAGGGGCACGACACTCCTAATGCCGGCTGACCTGCTGTTACACACTTGCAGGACCCTCCATTGATCATCGCTGTTTTTCATCGCCTTGTGCAACGCGCATGCAAGATGATCTTGAATTGGTGACGATGCATCAGGGATATCCGAGTGTCCGTCAGCCTTCACGGGGAGTGCTCGCCAAAGGGGCCTCGCAACGGCCGCACCGACGGTGCCACTGGCGTTCCTGAGATTCGGAGTTCGGTCCTCGCCGCGCACGCGCATCAAGCGCACTACACGCTACGGCCAGTTCCAGCCCGGACCTCCACGCGCACCGGCGCTCCTTCGATCATCCGGCCGACCCCCACGTCCGGGTCGGCGACCTGCCGACCGAGGCGCCCGCCGACAGCATCCGCGACGACCCTGCCCGAGAGCGCGTCGAGACGAGCAGTGAAATGCGTGCTGCCGTCGTCGGGCCTGCCAACGGGATGAGAGGGCGGACGCGTACGTCGAGACCAGCAAGGTCATCAAGACCATGAAGGACACCTGCGCGGACATGTCCGTGAAGTACCAGGAGACCGCGCGGGGGCCTCGCGGTGAACATCATCGAATGCTGGAGAGGTAGGCACTGAACAGCGCGTTCGTGTCTTTCAGTGCTGTCAGGGCCTTCCCCGCTTACGCGGCGGAAAGTTCCTGGAAACTTCCTGGGAAATCCCAGAGGACGAGCGCCTGGCCTGGGGGTTCGTGACATCCGCGATCGCTGTTCCGATCCGCCCTGACCGCCGACCGGATGTACCAAATCGATCCCTCAAGTCCGCCGGAGGGGTGCTATGCGATACATGACTGCTGCGGAGATCTCAGGCCTGGACCAGCGACTGGCTGGCATGCCGCCCCGTCCGGCTCTGTGCGGAGCCACACCTCCGATTCTCCGTCCCGCGTGGCCCGGCACTGCTGTTGGCACTTTCACAGTCGAGGCGGACGACGTACCACGGCTCTGTATTTGTGCCGACGCGACCGTTCAGCGACCTCCGACCTCCGACCAGAAACAGACGTGTGCCCCTCTCAACTTCTTCTACTGTCGAACACTCGGTCGGTACGCGAGGGATGATCTGGTCCCTCGCTCGGGGAATACCTTCAACTGCTGCCTGTCGTTGCGGTGTTGGGATGACGGCCTTCCACTCCGGTTGCCCGATGGATGGGGAACAAATGAGGGCAGGCACGTGACGGGGGCGTCATGTTTGACTGGCTCGACCAATTCGTACGTCTCGCCGACGAGGTGCGCCCGGAAAAGGCGAGGCATCTGGTCCGATTGGCCTTCATCAGCACAGCCGCCGCCATCCTTTGGGCCGTGGCTGCAGGGCCGGTGGCTGATGGACTGACCGTATGGGCCCCGTTGCTCGCCTTCGGGCTGTCCGCCGTAGTCGCCCTGGTGATCGCGGGGCTGTTCGTTCTCTCCGCCAGCGGTGAAATCATCGACAGCGTCAACCAACGGCCACCCTCAATGCCCGGCGGTCACCACATCGCCTGCCGTGTCGGCCGCCGCCGGCTGGAGTGCGGACTGCTTCACGTGACCGGGCCGACCACTGCCCTGCCGGAAGCGGACGTTATCGGCCCGTGCGTGATGAGGACGTGGTCCGCGTCGACTCACCGCCACCGGACGGGCGCTTCGGGCACACCGAGATGTACGACGTTCTCTGCAATGCCCTGCGCGCACTCATTGAGCAAGCCGACCAGCGCAATCTCACTGTCGCATCAATCGGCATTGCTGTACCGGGCGGAGTGATTCCGGAGCGAGGCCGGTTCGACAAGGCCGTGGAAGGAGTCCCCATCGAGGCGGGCGAAGATGTGGCCGGTCGGGTCGCCACAACATTGAAGCGGATCTGCGGCATGGAGATTCTGGGGCGAGTCTTCCAGGTCGAGGACGTACAAGGGATGCGCTCGAAGATTCACCTCGACAACGACGCGCGCTGCGCGGCCCGATGGCTGATCACCGAACAGGGTCCCCAATGGGCCGACTTCGTCTGCGTCTTCGCCGGCACCGGCGTGGGATCCGGGCTCGTCTTCGACCGGCGCATTTCCTACGGCGCCACATTCCGCGCGGGTGAAGTGGGGCACGTCGAACTCAACATGGGCGACATACTCGAACTGGGTGGCCTGACCCTGCAGCCCCGCCGTTGCTCCTGTGGGAAGCACGGCTACCACTTCGAGTCACTGATCGGCATCGGCGGGCTCGGCCATCTCGCCGGCGTTCTGGACCGTGACAGCCTCACCGCGGTGATGGACGCCTATCGCGCTGATACCCGGCACGAGGACATCGTGCGCAGGCTCAGCGGTGACCCCGAGGAAATCGCGGGCATCATTCTCCTCCATGTACTGCGCGCCCTTGGCGACCGCGCACTCACCGTGGTCGCCGACGATCCGCTGCTCCATCACTTCCTCGAACGACTGATGGTGCTCTACGGTCAGCTCTTCGCCGTCGGCATAGCGGCGATCCTCGACGCGCTCGACCTCCCCTACGTCGCCCTGTGCGGCACGATCCCGGAATACCTCCAGGGCAACAATGCCTTCCGCCGGGCCTTCATCCAGCATCTGGCCGCCTGTGTCATGGAAACCTCCCCGCAGTACCTCTACGGCGACATGCGCGCGTGGGGATGGCGTGGCGCCGCTCTGCTCACCCGCGATCCCAGTTACCTCAAACACCGCTTTCCAGGGCTGTCCGGATTTGCCCCCCTAAGGGCTGTCCCGTAACTGCAGGTTGCCGCAGGCCCTGGGCCGTTCCTGTCCTGAGTGCCAATCGGTCACCGTGGGCGTTGTCAGTGGGCGCGGGCACACTGACGGCATGAGCGTTTCTTCGTCTACCGAAGCCCATGCGTCCGACACCTCTCCTGTCTGGGTGGAGTCGATGGGCGGGCCTTTGATCGTCGTCCCCGTCTCCGCGTTGGCTGCATGGCGTGGGTGTACGGAGACCGGAGTCATGGCAGGAGATGCCACCGTTCCAGACGACTACGACCGAGCCTGCGCAGTGGACGATCTGGCCGGTGTGATCACTGTTGGCGAGAACGGTGCGCAGGCACTGGTGCTGGCGGACGAGCCGGCCACCAGCTGTTTTCTACCCGAGCATCGGACCTTCCTGCGGTGGCTTGCGGCTGACTCTGAGGCCGAACTGAAGGCGGCGGCCAGGGCTGTGCTCGCAGACCCCGCCACCGAGTGGGAGGAGTGCGGCACGTGGTCATCGGACGGTCCAGCCACACTCATGGACTCCGCGGAATCAGGCTCCGCACTGGACACCGAGTATCCCGGCGGCGGGACGCCCTCCCAGGCATCGGTTGCGCTGCCCGCCGGCTGCTGGAGGGTCCGAGCTACCCATACCAAGGCGGACGACGAGAACTGGGTCGGCCTGGTCCAGATCCTGCCGATCGAATCATGAACGGTCAGTTGCTTCGGTTGAGTGCGGTCACGCGCTGCGCGCAAGGTTGTGTAAACGGGCGATGCCGAGCACCGCGTGGTGGACACCTTCGCCTTTCAACCGGCAGTCCCGGAGAATCTTCCAGGTCTTCATCCGCGCGAAGGCATGCTCGACGCGGGCACGGACCTGCTTGTGTGAACGGTTGTGCTCCTGTTTCCAGGCGGACAGTTCCTCGCCCGCCCGCCGACGGTGGGGCATGACGACGCCAGTGCCGGGATAGCCGCCGTCGGCGATGGTCATGGTCTTGCCGACAGCGGCCTTTAGAGGTCCTAACAGAAGCTGTTGATCATGTGACTTTCGGCTTGGGTGGTCGTTGGTCTGGTCGTGGGGAAACATCAGTCGCGGCCGTGGATCGTGTCGGATGAACTGTGGTCGCTCATCGAGCCGTTGCTGCCCGTGCCGGGTCCGAAGCTGGTCGAGGGCAGGCCGCGGGTGCCGGACCGGCAGGCGCTGTGCGGGATCCTGTTCGTGCTGCACACCGGTATCCAGTGGGAGTACCTGCCGCAGGAGCTGGGCTTCGGATCCGGGATGACGTGCTGGCGGCGCCTGGCCACGTGGAACGAGGCCGGGGTCTGGGAGGCACTGCACCTGGTGCTGCTGAAGAAGCTGCGGGTGGCGAAGAAGCTGGACTGGTCGCGGGCGGTGATCGACTCCTCCCACGTGCGGGCCGCTCGGCGCGGCCCAAAAGCGGTCCCAGCCCGGTCGACCGCGGACGGCCGGGCAGCAAGCACCATGTCCTGACCGACGGCCAGGGCATCCCGCTCGCGGTGTCACTGACGGGCGGAAACCGCAACGACGTCACCCAGTTGCTGCCTCTGCTCGACAAGGTTCCCGCCGTGGCCGGCGTCGTCGGTCGGCCCCGACACCGGCCCGACGCACTCCTCGCCGACCGCGGCTACGACCACGACAAGTACCGGCGCCTGCTCTGGGCCCGCGGCATCCGCCCCGTCATCGCCGAACGAGGCCAGCCACACGGCTCCGGCCTGGGGATCTTCCGGTATGTCGTCGAGAGAACGATCGCCTGGCTGCACGGCTTCCGCCGCCTGCGCATCCGGTGGGAGCGACGCGACGACATCCACGAAGCATTCCTCGGCCTCGCCACCTGCCTCATCACCCACCGACATGTACAGCGCCTTTGTTAGGACCTCTTACTCCAGATTCCTCCCATGCCTTGCAGTCATTGCGGTTGCCCGGCAGCGGCCTGCCGACTAGGACGACGAGGCGAGTGTCGGCATCGATGAGTACCTGGTGGTTGGTGGAGTACCGGTAGTTCTTGGACTGTTCGGCCACCGTGTGGTCGCGGGTGGGAACCAGGGTGCCGTCCACAATGAGCACGGTGTCCTTGGCGAAGCGAAGCCGGGGCCGCAGCGCGAGGAGCGGGCCAACCTGATCGATGATCCGGTCGACCGCGGACTTCGAGATCCCGAACAGCGGAGCCAGTTGGCGCATCGTCAAGTTCGTCCGCCAGTAAGTCGTGACCAGCAACACCCGGTCTTCCAACGGCAGGCTCCATGGCCGACCTCGACGCACGGCATCAGCTCCTTCGCGGCGCAGCGCAGTGACCAACGTACGGAAACAGCGCGGGCTCAAGCCGGTGAACAGGCCTATCCAGGACGGCTCCGACGCCGTAATCACACCAGCCACATCAAGATCGTCTCACCTGTGGTCAGCCGTTACGGGACAGCCCTTAGCGATTGGGAAAGCTCGGCGCATCCGAGCAAGGAGCGCTGAACATCTCGTCGGTGTCAAATCACCGATTCACATCAGGAACTCCGGATCCTTGCTCGGCGGTTCGGGAATTCTGCCACCCCAGTGCTTCACGCAGCCGAGACTCCCCGAGCCGATCAGTACGCCTCCAGCCCCAGCTCGCGGAACTGGTTTCGAACCCGTCCGACCAGGTCGGGACCTGGAGTCGGCGTTGTCAGCAGGCGGAAGGGCACGTGGAGGGCTTCGTACTTCGAGGCTCCGAGTTTGTGGAAGGGCAGGACGTCGACCCGGTCGACGTTGCCGAGGCCGGCGAGGAAGCGGGCGAGACCGTAGACGTCTTGCGATGAATCGGTCCAGCCGGGGACCAGCACGTACCGGATCCACACGCGCTTGCCCAGTCGGTTCAGGCGGGTGGCGAAATCCAGGGTGGGTGCCAGTTCACCTCCGGTGAGCTGGCGATACGTAGGCGCGTGGAAGGACTTGATGTCGAGGAGCACCAGGTCGGTGTCGGCGAGGAGTTCGTCGGTGGCGCGGGCGCCGAGGAAGCCGGAGGTGTCGAGGGCGGTGTGCAGGCCGGCCTCCTTGCAGCGGCGCAGGATCTCGCCGGTGAAGGCGGACTGGAGCAGCGGCTCGCCGCCCGTGAGGGTCACTCCGCCGCCGGCCGTGGTGATGAAGGCCCGGTACTTCTCGATCTCGGCCATCACCTCGTCGACCGTCGCCTCCCGACCGTCGCGCATGTGCCAGGTGTCGGGGTTGGCGCAGTACAGGCAGCGCAGCGGGCAGCCGGAGACGAAGAGGACGAACCGGGTCCCGGGGCCGTCCACGCCGGTGGACAGGTCCCAGGAGTGGATCCGGCCGGTCGTCACGGCCCGGACGGTACTCACAGCGATCCGTGGAAGGTACGGCTGATCACGTCGAGCTGCTGCTCACGGGTCAGCCGGACGAAGTTGACGGCGTATCCGGAGACGCGGATGGTCAAGTCCGGGTACTTGTCCGGGTGTTGCATGGCGTCTTCCAGCGTCGCGCGGTCGAGGACGTTGACGTTCATGTGGAAGCCGCCCGCGGCCGTGTAGGCGTCGAGGATGCCCACCAGGTGCCCGGCGCGCTCGTCGGGCGCGTGCCCCAGCCCCTCGGGCGTGATCGTCGTCGTCAGCGAGATGCCGTCACGGGCCTGTTCGTACGGCAGCTTCGCCACCGAGAGCGCGGAGGCGGCGACTCCGTGCCGGTCGCGGCCGTTCATCGGGTTGGCGCCCGGAGCGAAGGGCGCTCCGGTGCGCCGGCCGTCGGGGGTGTTGCCGGTGTGCTTGCCGTAGACGACGTTCGAGGTGATCGTCAGCACTGACTGGGTGTGTTCGGCGCCCCGGTAGGTCGGGTATTGGCGCACCTTCGCCATGAAGGACTCGACGAGTCCTACGGCGATGCCGTCGGCGCGGTCGTCGTTGTTGCCGTAGGCCGGGAAGTCGCCCTCGGTGCGGAAGTCGACGGCGAGACCGGAGGCGTCCCGGAACACCTTCACCCGGGCGTACTTGACGGCGGACAGGCTGTCGGCGGCGACCGACAGACCGGCGATGCCGCACGCCATGAAACGGTGCACCGGGTAGTCGTGCAGCGCCATCTCGACGCGCTCGTAGGCGTACTTGTCGTGCATGTAGTGGATGACGTTGAGCGCGTTGACGTACGTCCGCGCCAACCAGTCCAGGACGCGGTCGTAGGCCGCCGACAGCTCCGCGTAGTCCAGGTAATCCCCTGTCAGCGGAGGTGCTTCGGGTGATATCTGTTCGCCGGTCATCTCGTCGCGGCCGCCGTTGACGGCGTAGAGCAGGGCCTTGGCGAGGTTGACGCGGGCGCCGAAGAACTGCATCTGCTTGCCCACCGCCATCGCCGAGACACAGCAGGCGATCGCGGTGTCGTCGCCGGTGCACGGGCGCAGCAGCTCGTCCGACTCGTACTGGACGGCGCTGGTGTCGATCGAGACCTGGGCACAGAACTCCCTGAACGCGAAGGGGAGTTGCGGCGACCACAGAACCGTCAGGTTGGGTTCGGGTGCGGGGCCGAGGTTGTACAGGGTCTGCAGGAACCGGAAGGACGTGCGGGTGACCAGGGTGCGCCCGTCCTCGCCCATGCCGCCGATGGACTCCGTCACCCAGGTCGGGTCGCCGGAGAACAGGGCGTCGTACTCGGGGGTGCGCAGGAACCGTACGATCCGCAGCTTGATCACGAAGTCGTCGATCAGCTCCTGGGCCCGGGACTCGTCCAACACGCCTTCATTCAGGTCTCGTTGGAGGTAGACGTCGAGGAAGGTGGAGGTGCGGCCGAGCGACATCGCGGCGCCGTTCTGCTCCTTCACGGCGGCGAGGTAGCCGAGGTAGAGCCACTGCACGGCCTCGTGGGCGGTGGCGGCGGGCCGGGAGACGTCACAGCCGTACGTCGCCGCCATCCGCGTCAGCTCGCCCAACGCCCGTATCTGCTCGGCGAGTTCCTCCCGGTCCCGGATGACCTCGGCGGAGGAGGCGCACGCGTCGAGCAGGGCCCGCTCGGCCTTCTTGGCCTCGGTCAGCCGGTCCGTGCCGTACAGCGCCACGCGCCGGTAGTCGCCGATGATCCGGCCGCGGCCGTAGGCGTCGGGCAGCCCGGTGATGATGCCGGCCTTGCGGGCGGCGCGCATTTCGGGGGTGTAGGCGTCGAAGACACCGTCGTTGTGGGTCTTGCGGTAGGTGCCGAAGACGCGCGTGACGAAGGGGTCGGGTTCGTAGCCGTATGCCTTCAGGCTGTTCTCGACCATGCGCAGGCCGCCGTTGGGCATGATCGCGCGCTTGAGCGGGGCGTCGGTCTGCAGGCCGACGATCAACTCCCGTTCGCGGTCGATGTATCCGGGCGCGTGCGAGGTGATCGTGGAGGGGGTCCTGGCGTCGACGTCGAGGACGCCCCGGCTGCGCTCCTCCGGGAACAGGGCGCTGACCTTCTCCCAGACGGCGCGGGTACGGTCGGTGGGGCCGGTCAGGAAGGTCGCGTCGCCCTCGTACGGCGTGTAGTTGGCCTGGATGAAGCCGCGCACGTCGATGCGCTCGCGCCACGGAGTGCCGGCGAAGCCGTGCCATGCCTCGGTTGCGCGTGTTCCGACTACCGCTGTCGTTGTCATCGCCGGTTCTCTCCCTTGCTCCGCACGGGGATGTCTCCCTGACTCCATGCTGGTCCGATGCTCCGGTCGTCGGGAGGGCCGGTCAGGGCCCTGACCTTGGCCGTCCGACCCATGGGGAGGGCCGAACGGCCCTCCCGCTGCGGACGCTCATACGACGGGCAGGTCGGGGCGGACGAGGGTGCCCGACCGGCCGTGGACGATCTCGTACGCCGCGTCCAGGGCGCCGATCGCGGCCAGTCCCCCGGTGCGTTCGACGAACCGGGCGGCGGCCTCGGTCTTCGGTCCCATGGAGCCGTCCGGGAAGTCGCCGCCGCGCAGTTGCGCGGGGGTGGCGCCGAGGACGGGCTGCTGGTCGGGGGTGCCGTAGCCGGTATAGACGCAGGGCACGTCCGTGAGGATGAGCAGGAAGTCGGCCTTCAGGTGCTCGGCGAGCAGTGCCGCCGTGCGGTCCTTGTCGATGACGGCTTCCGCCCCGGTGAGCGCCCCGGTGTCGTAGTCCGCGGTGACAGGAACGCCACCACCGCCCGCGCAGATGACGAGCGTGCCGCCGCACAGCAGGTCGTGGATCGTGTCGGTCTCCAGGATCCGTTCGGGTGCCGGGGAGGGAACGACGCGGCGCCAGCCGGTCGTGTCGGCGCCGATGTGCCAGCCGCGCCTGCGGGCGAGCGCGGACGCGACGTCGTGGGAGTACACCTGACCGACGAACTTCGTGGGGTGTTCGAAGGCCGGGTCGTCGGCCCGGACGAGGGTGTGGGTGACCAGCGCGGCGATACGACGGCCGGGCAGGGCGTCGTGCAGGGTGCGCGCCAGCAGGGAACCGATCATGCCCTGGGTCTGGGCACCGAGCAGGTCCAGCGGGTAGGGAGCGCTCAGGGCCGGGTCGGCCGCGCTCTCCACGGCGAGCAGGCCGATCTGGGGGCCGTTGCCGTGGGTGACGACGATCTCGTGCTCGGTGGCGAGGGCGGCGATCGCGGTGGTCACCCGGTCGATGTTCGCCTCCTGCACGGCCGCATCGGGGCGTTCGCCGCGGTGCAGCAGGGCGTTGCCGCCCAGCGCGATGACGATACGCATGGCTCAGTCCTCCAGGGTGGCGACGAGTACGGCCTTGATGGTGTGCAGTCGGTTCTCCGCCTGGTCGAAGACGATCGAGGCGGGGGACGAGAACACGTCGTCGGTGACCTCCAGGCCGTCCAGCCCGTAGGTGTCGAACAGGTCCCGGCCGAGGTGGGTGCGGCGGTCATGCAGGGCCGGCAGGCAGTGCATGAACTTGACGTCCGGGTTTCCGGTGGCGGCCAGCGTCTTGTCGTTCACCTGGTACGGGAGGAGCAGTTCGATCCGCTTCCGCCAGGAGTCGGCGGGCTCGCCCATGGAGACCCACACGTCGGTGTGCAGGAAGTCGGCACCGTGCACGGCGGTTTCGACGTCCTCGGTGAGGGTGATCCGAGCTCCGCTGTTCTCGCCCAACACCCGGCAGGCGGAGACGAGTTCGGCCGCCGGCCACAGTGCCTTCGGTGCCGCGATCCGTACGTCCATGCCGAGCAGGGCACCCATCGACAGCAGCGAGTTGCCCATGTTGTTGCGGGCGTCGCCGAGGTAGCAGTAGGCGATGTCGGGCAGGGGCTTGGGGCTGTGCTCGTCCATGGTGAGGACGTCGCACAGGCTCTGGGTGGGGTGCGCGGTGTCGGTCAGGCCGTTGTAGACGGGGACGCCGGAGTGGGCGGCGAGTTCGGTGACGAGGGCCTGGTCGGAGCCGCGGTACTCGATGGCGTCGAACATCCGGCCCAGCACGCGGGCGGTGTCGGCGATGGACTCCTTGGCGCCGATGTGGGTGTCACCGGGGCCGAGGTAGGTGGTGCGGGCACCCTGGTCGGCGGCGGCGACCTCGAAGGCGCAGCGGGTGCGGGTGGAGGTCTTCTCGAAGATCAGCGCGAGGTTGCGGCCGGTCAGCCGGGGCTGTTCGGTGCCGTTGCGCTTGGCGGTCTTGAGGTCGGCGGCGAGGTCGAGGAGGTGGTGGATCTCGCGGGCGGTGAAGTCGAGTTCGCTCAGGTAGGAGCGGCCTCGCAGGTCGACGGTCATGATGGTGGTCCCTTCGCTGGGTCGGGCGGCCGGGTCGCGTTGCCGGCTCAGGTGGCCGGGTCGCGTTCGATGGGGCAGCTCATGCAGCGCGGTCCGCCCCGGCCGCGGCCGAGTTCGGCGCCGGCGATGGTGACGATCTCGATGCCCTGCTTGCGGAGGTAGGTGTTGGTGGTGACGTTGCGCTCGTAGCCGACGACCACGCCGGGGGCGAGGGCGAGGAAGCTGCTGCCGTCGTCCCACTGTTCGCGCTCGGCGCCGCGGATGTCCTGCGGTGCGGACAGCATCCGGACCTTGTCCAGGTCCAGGGCCTCGGCCAGGGCGCCGGCCAGGTCGGAGTTGAGGGTGACCTCAAAGCCGGTCTCGCGGGCGTCGCTGGGCGTGAGCGTCCACGAGCGCAGGGAGTCCGCGAGGCCCGGGTAGACGGTGAAGGCGTCGCGGTCGACCATGGTGAGCACGGTGTCGAGGTGCATGTAGGCCCGGGCGGCGGGGAGTTGGACGGCCAGCAGTCGGTTCGCCGTGCCGGTGGCGAAGAGCCGGGAGGCCAGGTTCTCCACGGCCTGGGCGGTGGTGCGCTCCCCCATGCCGACCATGACGGCGCCGTTGCCGAGGACGTGGACGTCGCCGCCCTCCAGGGTGCCGACCGCGCCGTCCAGGAGTGGCGTGGTGACGGTGCCGGCGAACATCGGGTGGAAACGGTAGATGGCCTCGGCGTGCAGACTCTCGCGGCGCCGGGCGAGCTTGGCCATCGGGTTGACCGACAGGCGGTCGTACATCCAGCAGGAGTTGTCGCGCGGGAAGAGGTGGTTGGGGAGCGGTGTGAGCGCGAAGTCCTCGGCGTCGAGGGTGTTCCAGACGAGGCTGTGCGGGGTGGGGAGGGTCAGGTCGCTCTTGAGGATTCCGCCGATGAGGTGGCCGGCGAGCGTCTCTCCGTCGAGGTCGATGCACAGTTCTCGTAGGGGGTCGATCAGTGCCGGGCCGACGGTGGCCGGGGTGACGATCCGCTCCAGGAGCCAGTCGCGGGCTTCGGGATCGGCGAGGGTCTGGGCGAGCAGGTCGGCGAAGTAGTGGACGCGGGCCCCGTGGTCGCGCAGGACCTGGGCGAAGGCGTCGTGCTCCTCGCGGGCGCGCTTGGCCCACAGGATGTCGTCGAAGAGCAGGGCGTCGACGTTGCGCGGGGTCAGCCGGGAGAGTTCGAGGCCGGGGCGGTGCAGGATCACCTGGCGGAGGCGGCCGACCTCGGAGTCGACGTGGAAGGTGGTGGTGTTCATGGTGGGGCTGCTCCTGTGGTCGTACGGGTGCGGGGCCGGTGCGGGGAGCGCGGTCAGTCGCGGTGCCGGAGGAGATTCCTGCGGAGGCCGCCGGTGCGGGTGGTGGGCACTGCGCGGGAGATCCGCTTGACCGGCGGTGTCGCGGTCTCGGGGGCCCGGCCCTCGGGGACGGCCACTGGGGCCGGCTCGTCGCCGTACACGCCCTGGCCCCGCTTCAGCCAGACGTACACCGGCAGGCCGAGCAGCAGGACGAACAGGCCGTAGTACACGGTCTGGTAGCCGCTCCCCTGGATCGCCCAGTACGAGAAGACCATCGCCAGGCCGGAGACCGTGATGTCGCGGGCCAGGCGTCGGCCGGCGATGCTCTCGCGTCCGCGCACCAGCAGCCAGTACAGCTGGGCTGCGGCGGAGAACAGGTACGGGATCACGGCCGTGAGCACGCTCAGCAGCACGATCTTGGTGAAGACGTCGTCGAAGCGCGTGTAGCTGAACACGGTGATCAGCGAGGCGAGGACAGTCGAGGCGACGATGCCGAAGACGGGGACGCCGTTCTCTCCGCGCAGCTTCGCGAAGGCGCCGGGGAAGAGTCCGTCGCGGGCGGCGGCGTACGGCATCTCGGCGCAGAGCATGGTCCAGCCGTTGAGGGCGCCGATGCCGGAGATGATGGCGGTGACGGCGACCGTGTCGCCGGCCCAGGTGCCGCCGAGGATGTTGTTGGCGGCGTCGGTGAACGGGGCGGTGGAGGCGCCGAGTTGGCCGTGCGAGACGGTGCCGAAGACCGCGAGGGTGCCGAGGATGTAGATGACGGCGCAGGCGAGGGTGCCGTAGATGGTGGCGCGCGGCACGTTGCGGCCCGGCTCGCGGACCCGGCCGGCGACCACGGAGGCGGCCTCCAGGCCGATGTAGCTGAACAGCGCGATGGGTGCGGCGGCCGAGATCGCGCCCATGGCCGATTGGCCGCTGGCGTTGAACGAGCCGAAGTTGTGCGGGTCGACGAACAGCAGGCCGATGGTGGCCATGAAGAGCAGCGGGATGAACTTCAGCACGGTGGTGAACACCTGGAAGGCGCCCATGTTCCGTACGCCGGTGAGGTTGATCGCGGCGGGTATCCAGAGCCCGATCAGCGCGATGAGTATCGAAATCGCCGTTTTGTGGCCGGTGTTGACGAACACCTCGACGTAGCCGACCCAGGCCACCACGATCGCGGCGTTCCCCGCCCAGGCGGTGATCCAGTACGACCAGGCGTTGAGGAATCCGGCGAACTCGCCGAAGGCCTCGCGGGCGTAGACGTACGGTCCGCCACTGCCCGGAACGCGCTTCGACAGCGCCCCGAAGGTCACCGCCAGCGCGAGTGCGCCGAGGGTGACGACTCCGAACGCCACGAGTGAGATCGGCCCGTACGGCGCGAGGGCCGAAGGGAGTGCGAACACTCCGGTCCCGATGATGGTGCCGACCACGAGCGCGGTCGCGCCGGAGAGGCCGAGGGCGGCTTTGGGAAGTGACGTGCCGTCACTTCGTGGGGTCCTGGGCATGGTTGTGCTCCCTGTGCGGGTCGGTGCGGATCAGTCGATCCACGCACGATCCTTCTCGCCCGCGACGAGTCTGATCAGTGGCCGAATATCCCCACCCGGGGCCATTGGTCCCCACCGGCACGGCCCGAACGGCCCAGCGGGTGCGCACCGCCCTGCTCGGCCTCCACATGGCGGAGTCAGCGGGTGCCGTTCGGCCCCAGGAGCAGGGCCGGTCGCCCGATGCCCGGCCGCACCCGGCTCCCTCAGCGTGGACCCGCAAGATCGCCCCTGTTCCGGCCGAGGACTCCGCGGAGCGCCGGACCCTACCCGTGGGATGGAAAAGATGGCTCCCTTCAAAGACTCCGAGGGATCGCCCACCGGGCCGGCGCCCGGTAAGAGCGTCACCCCGCCCAGGACGATCACCGTGGGAACGGCGCTGAAGTGGATCGTTCCGGTCCTGGCAGGTCTGGTCGTCCACCTCCTGCCGCAGCCCGACGGAATCAAGTCAGGTGGGTGGGCGGTCCTGGCCGTCTTCATCGCCACCGTGCTCGGCCTGATCCTGCAACCGCTGCCGTTGGGCGCGGTCGCCCTGGTCGGCCTGACGGTCACGATGATCACCGGCACCCTGGAGCCGGACGTCGCACTCGGCGGGTTCTCCGAGCCGACGATCTGGCTGATCGTCGCCGCGTTCTTCATCTCCCTCGGCTTCACCAAGACCGGCCTCGGCCGTCGTATCGCCCTGCTGTTCGTCCGCGCTCTGGGCCGCAGCAGCCTGGGACTCGCGTACGGCATCACCCTGACCGACCTCGTGCTGGCCCCGGCCACGCCCAGCAACACCGCCCGCTCCGGCGGTGTCATCCAGCCGGTCATCCGCTCGCTGAGCGCCAACGCCGGCTCGCACCCGGGGGACGAGAGCCGCCGCACGCTGGGCGCCTACCTCACCGTCACCGCCATGCAGATCAACACGGTCACCAGCGCCATGTTCCTGACCTCCATGGCCGCCAATCCCCTGGTGCAGAAGCTCGCCGCGGACCACGGCATCCACCTCACCTGGACCTCCTGGGCGGTAGCCGCGATCGTTCCCGGCCTGGTCGCCCTGCTGGTGCTCCCCGCGTTGCTGTACCGCGTCTTCCCGCCCACCGTGCGTGCCACGCCGGAGGCTCCGGGCCAGGCCCGCGCCCAGCTCGCCGAGCTCGGCCGGATGTCCCGTCAGGAATGGACCATGGCAGCGGTCTTCGTCCTGCTGCTCCTGCTGTGGTCGGTCGGCGGCCAGGTCTGGGACCTGTCGGCCACCGTCTCCGCCTTCACCGGGGTGGCCCTGCTCCTCGTCACCGGCGTACTGACGTGGGGCGACCTGGTCGCGGAGAAGTCGGCCTGGACGACGCTGGTGTGGTTCTCCGTCCTGGTCATGATGGCCGGTCAGCTCCAGGAACTCGGGGTGATCGGCTGGTTCAGCGACACCATGACCAAGGCCACCGACGGAGTGGGCTGGCAGACCGCGTTCGTGATCCTCACGCTGGTCTACCTCTTCTCCCACTACCTCTTCGCCTCCAACACCGCGCACGTGGCGGCGATGTACGCGGCCTTCCTCTCGGCCGCCGTCGCCACCGGCGCACCGCCCGTGATGGCCGCCCTGGTGCTCGGCTTCATCAGCTCCCTGTACGGCGGCCTGACCCACTACGCCTCCGGCCCGGCCCCCGTCCTCTTCGGCGGCGGGTACGTCACCCTCGGCGAATGGTGGCGCACGGGACTGATCGCCGCCGGTGCCAACATCGTCATCTGGATGGGTGTGGGCGCCCTCTGGCTGAAGGTCCTCGGCCGCTGGTGAGCCCACTCCCCCACCTGTCGTCCACCCGGCCCGGCTCTCCAGCCGGGCCGTCGGCATGCGAGCGCAGGAGGCGCAGCCGACCCCGGCAGGGGGCCAGAGCCGTGAACACCCCCCGGGCAACCAATGCCGGGACCATCTGCCGGTGGGCAGGGACCTCCGGCCCCTGCCCGGTGGATCACCCCGTGAGTTGACTGAAGACCAAGGCCGCCACGCTCGTCCCGAGCAGCCCGGCGCCACCCCGCCCACACACCGCGGAACCAGAGCCGGTGTCCGTGTCCGGGTCCTGAACACTGTCGGCCGTCCGTACACCCCGGGCGCCAGAACGGAGGGACGTCATGGCAGACGCTCCGCACACATCCCACGCCTACCTCGTCGGCGGAGGCATCGCCTCCCTCGCGGTCGCCGCCTTCCTCGTCCGCGACGCCGACTTCCCCGGCGAGCACATCCACATCCTGGAGGAACTCCCCGTCGCCGGCGGCTCGATGGACGGCAGCGGCGAACCCGCCGGATACGTCACCCGCGGTGGACGGATGCTGGAGGAGGAGGCCTACACCTGCCTGTGGAACCTCCTGGAGACGATCCCCACCCTCACCGACGAGACGATGTCGGTACGCGAGGAGATCACCGAGTTCAACGCCAAGTGGCCCACCGACGCCAAGGCCCGCCTTGTCGGCCACGGCACCACGATCCTGGACGCCGCCGACTACGGCCTCGACACCCGCGACCGCCTGGAACTGACCCGACTGCTGGTCCTGCCCGAGGCCGTCATCGGCGCCCGCAGGATCGAGGACTTCTTCTCCCCGCACTTCTTCGCCACCAACTTCTGGACGATGTGGCGCACCACCTTCGCCTTCCAGAACTGGCACAGCGCCATCGAGCTGAAGCGCTACCTCCTGCGCTTCATGCAGGAGTTCCCCCGCATGCACACCCTCGCGGGCGTGCGCCGCACGCGCCTCAACCAGTTCGACTCGATCATCCGCCCACTGCGCACCTGGCTGGAGGCCCGTGGCGTGCTCTTCGAGTACGGCGTGCGGGTCACCGACGTCGACTTCACCACCGACGAGGAGGGCGTACGGCGCGCACGCCGTCTGCACCTGGAACGCAACGGGCGACCGGACACGTACGAACTCACCGCCGACGACTACGCGTTCCTCACTCTGGGATCGATGACCGCCGACGCCGCCCACGGCACCGACGACACCGCGCCCGAACTGGTCCGCGACAAGCGGGACGGCGGATGGCGACTCTGGGAGACCCTCGCCACCAAGGCCGACGACTTCGGCCGGCCCACCGCCTTCAACGGCAACGTGGACGAGGCCAAGTGGGAGTCCTTCACCCTCACCCTGCGCGACCCACTGCTCCTGCACCGCATCGAGGAACTGTCCGGCAACCTCCCCGGCACGGGCGCCCTGATGACGTTCAAGGACTCCAACTGGCTGATGTCCGTCGTCGTGCCGCACGCCCCGCACTTCGACGGCCAGCCCGAGGACGTCTACACCCTGTGGGGCTACGGCCTGTTCACCGACCGCGACGGCGACTTCGTCGGCAAGCCGATGGCCGCGGCCACGGGCCGGGAGATCCTCACCGAACTCCTCGGCCACCTCGGTCTGTCGGACATCGAGGAGCAGGTCGCGGCGACGACGACCGTGATCCCGGTGATGATGCCGTACATCACCAGCCAGTTCGCCCCGCGCACCACGCACGACCGGCCCCTGGTGATCCCGCGCGGCTCCGCCAACTTCGCCTTCCTGGGCCAGTTCACGGAGATCCCCGAGGACGTGGTCTTCACCGTCGAGTACTCCGTGCGCGGCGCCATGCACGCCGTCTACGGCCTGCTCGGCCTCGACGAGCGCGAGATACCCGGCATCTACCACGCGCTGGCCGATCCGACGACGGCCTTCGACGTGCTCAAGGCGGCACTGGCCTGAGGAACCAGAAGATGCGGCCACAGGGACAGCGTGCCCGCCTGTGGTGCCGATGAGACCAACTGGCCTTGCCATGAGGCCAGTTGGTCAGCCCCTCACTGCGCGGGATAAGCGGCTCTACATGTAGAACGCGTACCTCGCTTCAGGCTCAAAATCATCCGGGAGATCACGCAGGATCGCGCCAACTTCACCTGCGAATCGGACCGTGACGGGCAGCCGCTCAGCGAACCGGGCCGAGTTCCAGTTCATCTTCGTGAGCAGCAACACTTCCCGGAGCAAGTCCTGGGCATTGGAGTCACCGACATGATCAGTGATCTGCACGGGAGTGGGGACATGCCCGTGGGGATAGCGACCGAGGGAAGGCACGTATCCCGTGGTGTAGAGATATCGACGGTCGCCGAGACTGACGTAGGTACCGCGGGGAGGAGGGTATGCGCCGTGACGCATCAACCGCACTCCCGTGGCAGGAGCCAGGGAAACCAGGTCGTACTCGAAGTCACCAAGTGCGTCCTCGAATCCGGCACGCTCTTCGGGAAAGAACCGGGACTGCTTGTGGATGACGATGCGGCGCGGGCTGCGCCCCATCGTCCGCTTGTAGCGGTCGACGACGTCGGAGATCAGCCTGGCCGCCTCCTCAGCCGGGAGGTGGGGCCATTTCCCCTTCCATTCGAACGGGTTGCCACGGAGTACGAAAGCCTCGCCGTTCTCGGCGAATGCCTGGGCGACGCTCGTCCGCATCGCGGACCTCTCACCGTGGGGTCGGTAGAACGTGACCCCGAGATGACACGTACCCTCTGCCAGTCCCACGGGGGTCCATGGAAAGCCGCCGGCCTTGAAGTAGATGGCGGTGAACAGGTTCCAGGCAAGGTCGGCCGGGTGTTCGAGGTCTGAGGTGTGCGCCTCCAGATTCGATTCGACGGTCTCCTGCTGAAGCAACTGGGTGCGAAGACCTCGGCGCATCGCTCGCGCCTTGATGCCGGCACGTAGGTTCCACACGGTTTCCACGCCGCGGTTCCACTGGTGCACGGACCGGTACCTCTTGGTGATCTGCGAGGGCAGGGTAATGAACACAACTGCGGGAGGAGCGTCGAGGTCAGCCAACCGACGAAGGCGGTCGTCGATCAGATCCAGGAGGTGTTTCAGGCCGTCGAGTCTCTTCAAACCGTCAGCGGTCAGAGCTCTGACCTCTGCCGCGTTGATCTTGGCCTCGGGACCATCGGTACGCAACTGGGCGCCGAACGGGCCGTCGGTCTGGAAGCCGCAGAACGGGTGGTGCTCATCGTCCCCGTCTACGCCTTTGGCCGCTCTGGCCAGCCATGTGCGGGCCGTAGCAACGCATTCGGCGGTACCGATGAATCCGGCGGTGACCGTGGTGGGGTGGTTCGGTTCGTTCCGTGACCAAGGGCCCGCTGCGGGGATGCCGACCTTCGGATCGATATGTGTGAGGTTCCCCGCGAAGGCGAGATTGGGTTCGCCAATCCAGTCGACTTCCAGGCTGAGTGGCTTGAGTGTGAGACTCATCGGTCGTCCTCCCGGTGTTCGGCGCCCCAGTCCCATTCCTCGTTGACATCCCACGAGTCGGCGAGGGCGTCGAGGACGTCGTCCTCGTCGCCGCTGTCAAGCATGGAAATGGGATCGAAGCGGTCGTCGTCGATCAGCGGCCACTTGGCACCGACCTGAGGGAAGTCACCGTCCACAGCGATCCTCTGGCGTCCGACGTCGAAGATGACGCGGGCCCTGCCGTCGAGCAGGAAGTACCGGAAGAAGTGGACAGCGTCGAAGTAACCCTCGTTGTACATACGTGATTTGCGCTTGGTGACCTTGCGTGCCACCCGCCGAGGATCGAGGGGTTCCTGCCCGTCCTTGGTGAGATGGAACTCGGGCCTGATCGTCAGCCCCCACATGCCAGGAGCGAACTCCTCAAAACGCAACTGTGCCGCGAGGTGCCACCACACCTCGCGTGGGTTTCCGGAGCGCTCGCCCTCTTGGCGGACCACCTTCTTGGCGGACTGGTTCCTGCCTGTCTTGGTCTTGGCCTCCACCCGACGCGTGACCGTTTCATGATCCGCCAGGAAGTAGTACCGGTTGTGATCACGGTCGTGCTGCACACCGCGCCTGCGGAGAGCTATGCGGAGCGCCGAGTTCAGAAGCCACACGTAGACGTTCCGGTCCTGCGACGTCAGAAGCTCCGCCGCGTCCAGGCACTGCACACTGCCCAAATCGACAACCTGCTTGAACGGCCCCCTGGGATCGGCAAGATCGTGAAATGCCCACACCTCGCCGTTGCGCAGTACGAAGGGAAGGACCTGGCTGCGCATCGGCCTGGGCAGGCGCTCGTTGATTTCCAGGGAAGTTCGGAAAGGGGAAGCAGCCCTCCAGACCGAACCCGGAAGTTCCGAGACAGGAAGCAGCGAGACGTCCACGGAATCGGTCTCGTACGCCAGGGACGACAGCTGAAGATCATTGGCGGCCATACGCGCTTCGTGATCCGCCTTGAACTTCGCCAGCACCTCGACCGAGTAGACACGCGGGTTGTTGTCCACGATGGGATGGTGAACGCCGCAAAGGAGCGTGAGGTTCTCCACTGCGTCCGGATCATCCGACAGCGGAGCCTCCTGGGATCGTGGCCCCTGCCTGCCGACGCCCACCAGATGAGCACGTTGCGCCAGCGTCACAGGTTTCTCGCCCGAAGCCTCCTGATAGGTCACGGGGTTTGCGCACCCTGGGAAGGCACATTGATTCCCGGACAGCGCGTACAGCCGATTGGTGACAGGGGCCGGGATCTCTTTGCGGCTACTCGTTGCCATGAGCCAAGCCTAGGACCGGGCACTGACATCGCCGCCTGCCCACGGCAGACGGACATCCGAGGCTCGTGCGCCAACACAACCACGGTTGGCGCACGTTGTGATCACCGACCCCAGGGCTCTGGACAATACCCAGAAGCACATCCTGAATTCGACCACACCCAAGAACCCCAACCGCGGTCCAAGACGCGACGCGGCCCTCACCGTCAGGTTCTCGCCTACCTGCTGTCGCTCCCCCCAGTGATATCCATGAGCGCCGCCCGCCCCGCCTCCAACCGTGCCGCCGGAATACGGAACGGCGAGCAGGAGACGTAGTCGAGCCCCACCCGGTGGAAGAAGTGGATGGACTCCGGGTCACCGCCGTGTTCGCCGCAGACGCCGGTCTCCAGGCGGGAGTTGACGCTGCGGCCGGCCTCGACCGCCAGCTCCACCAGGCGGCCCACGCCCTCCTGGTCGATCGTGTCGAACGGCGACACGGTGAAGACGCCCTTCTCCAGGTACAGCGGGAAGAAGGAGGCCTCGGCGTCGTCGCGGGACAGGCCCCAGGTGGTCTGGGTCAGGTCGTTGGTGCCGAAGGAGAAGAAGTCGGCGTACTCGGCGATACGGCCGGCGGTGAGCGCGGCGCGCGGCAGTTCGATCATCGTGCCGATCGGGCAGTCGAGGGTCGTGCCGGTCTCCTGCTCGACCTCCGCGAGGACGGATTCCGCCTCGGTGCGGGCCAGCCGCAGTTCCTCGACCGTGCCGACGAGCGGGATCATGATCTCGGCGCGCGGTCGGCCGCCGGCCCGCAGCCGCTCGACCACGGCCTCGGCGATCGCCCGTACCTGCATGGCCATCAGTCCGGGCACGGCCAGGCCGAGCCGGACGCCGCGCAGGCCGAGCATCGGGTTCTGCTCGTGCATGCGCTCGACGGCGGCGAGCAGTTCGCGGTCGTGCGGGTCCGGGTGCTCGGCGCGGGCCAGGCGTACGGCCAACTCCGTTCGGTCCGGGAGGAATTCGTGCAGGGGCGGGTCGATGAGCCGGATGGTCACCGGGAGTCCGTCCATCGCCGTGAGGATGCCGGTGAAGTCCTCGCGTTGGAGGGGCAGCAGGGCGGCCAGGGCCTTCTGGCGGGCGTTGTCGTCGCGGGCCAGGATCATCGCCTCGACCAGTGCCCTGCGTTCGCCGAGGAACATGTGCTCGGTACGGCACAGGCCGATGCCCTGCGCGCCGAGGCTGCGGGCGCGTACGGCGTCCTCGGGGGTGTCGGCGTTGGCCCGCACTTCGAGGCGGCGTACGGAATCGGCGTGGGTGAGGGCGCCCAGGACTGCCTCGGTGAGCGGGCCGTTGGCGGTGCCGGTCTCCAGTGCGCGGCCGACGTCGGACGCGGTCAGCGGGAGTGCGCCGAGGTGGACGGTGCCGGCGGTGCCGTCGACGGAGACGGTGTCGCCCTCGTGCACCAACACGCCGGATTCCGTGGTGAATTGGCGGGCGGCCGGGTCGACGGTGAGGGTTTCGGCACCGCAGACGCAGACCTTGCCCATGCCTCGTGCGACGACGGCCGCGTGGCTGGTCTTGCCGCCGCGGCTGGTCAGGACGGCCTGTGCGGCGATCATGCCGGGGAGGTCGTTGGGGGTCGTCTCCCGGCGGACCAGGACCGTGGCCTCGCCGGCCGCCGCGCGTCGTACCGCCTCGGCGGAGTCGAAGACCACGACGCCCACGGCCGCACCCGGGGAGGCGGCGACGCCCTGGGCGAGGGGAACGTCTGCCGGGGTGATGTCGAAGCGGGGGAACATCAGGCGGGTCAGTTCGGTGCCGTCGACGCGGACCAGTGCCTCGTCCGAGCCGATCGTGCCCTCCTCGCGCAGGTCGTGGGCGATGCGGAGGGCGGCCTCGGCGGTGCGCTTGCCGACGCGGGTCTGGAGGATCCACAGCTTGCCGTGCTCGACGGTGAACTCGACGTCGCACAGGTCGCGGTAGTGGTGCTCCAGGGTGCGCAGGTGATCGGCGAGCTGGTGGTAGGCGCGCGGGTTGAGCCGCTTCAGCTCGCTCAGGGGCAGTGCGTCGCGGACTCCGGCGACGACGTCCTCGCCCTGTGCGTCGGGCAGGTAGTCGCCGTACATGCCGCGTTCGCCGGTGGCGGGGTCGCGGGTGAAGGTGACGCCGGTACCGCTGCTCTCGAACGTGACGGCGGAGTGGAGGTTGCCGAAGACCATCGCCTGGACGTTCACGGCGGTGCCGAGGTCCTCGGGGATGTGTTCGCGGTGGCGGTAGATACGGGCGCGTTCGCCGTTCCAGGAGTCGAAGACCGCGCGAATGGCGCGGGTGAGCTGCTCGGTCGGGTCCTGCGGAAAGTCGTCGCCGGTCTCCTTGCGGATGATGGCCTTGAACTCCTCGGTGATCAGGGCGAGTTCGGCGGTGTCGAGGTCGTGGTCACCGGTCACCGCACGCTGTGCCTTGTGTGCGGCGATGGCCTGCTCGAAGAGGTCGCCGTCGACGCCCATCACGGTGTGGCCGAACATCTGGATGAGCCGTCGGTAGGAGTCCCGGGCGAACCGCTCCTGTCCGGACGCCTCGGCGAGTCCGGTGACGGACCGGTCGTTGAGGCCGATGTCGAGGATGGTCTCCATCATGCCGGGCATGGAGAAGCGGGCGCCCGAGCGGACGGACACCAGCAGTGGATCGTCGGGGGCACCGAGGGTGCGGCCCATGGACCGTTCCAGTGCGGCGAGCGCGCGGGCCGTCTCGACTGCCAGCTCGGGTGGTTCCTCGCCCGTCTTCAGGTAGGCCTTGCAGGCCTCGGTGGTGACGGTGAATCCGGGCGGCACGGGCAGCCCGAGGCGGGTCATCTCGGCCAGTCCGGCTCCCTTTCCGCCCAGCAGGGCGGCCATCTCGCGGCTGCCTTCGGCGAATTCGTACACGTACTTGGTCGGTGCGGTCATCAGGACTCGGACCTCTCACTCGTGGGGTACGACGGCCACGGGGCAGCCGACGTGATGGATGGCGGTGTGGGTGACGGGGCCGATCAGCGGTCCCGCCGGCCGGTCGGTGAGGCGCCGGCCGACCACGAGGAGGCCCGCTCCGGAGGCGGCCCGGAGCAGTGCGGACTGGGCCCGTCCCGCCACGACCGTCTCGGCGACCTCGACACCGGGGTACTTGTCGCGCCACACCTGGAGTACGGCGGACAGGAAGCCGTGCAATTCCCCGGCTCGCCTCGGTCCGTCCAGCAGGCCGATCTCGCCGGGGCCGAGCCCCAGCGGAGACGGCGGCTGCCAGGCGTGGACGGCACGGAGCCGGGCGCCGCGCAATCGGGCCGCCTCGAAGGCGAACTCGATCACCGCGTCGCAGGGATCGCCCAGGTCGACGCCCAGGACCACGTCCCGGTAGCCAGTCAGGATGGAAGCGCGGCCGTTGCCTGCCGGAAGGTGTTCGTCGGCGGGTTCCTCGTCCGTCCGGACGAGGACCACGGGACGTGTGGCACGGGCCACCACGCTCTGCGCGACCGAACCCACGAGGAATCCGGTGAACCCGCTCAGCCCGCGCGAGCCCAGCACCAGCAGTTCGGCCTCCCCGGCCGCCTTCAGCAGGGCGGCAGTCGCAGGGCCCTCGACCTGCTCGTCGTAGAGGTGGACACCGGGGGCGACGGTGCGGGCCCGCTCCTTCGCCTGCCGCAGGACGCGGCGTGCCTGGTGCCGCTGGGCGGCCGTGACGGGTTCGCCGTCGTCCTGGCGCGGATGCCAGTTCCAGACGTGCACGAGCCGCAACGGCAGGTCGCGGTGTGCCGCCTCACGGGCGGCCCAGTCGACGGCGGCGAGACTTTCGGCGGAACCGTCGACTCCGGCGATGACGGGCGGAAGCATGATCCGCACCTCCTGCGCTCGGTCTGCTCCTCGCTTCCAGCGTCGTCCCGCGCTCCGCCCGCAGGTATGGGCCGCCAGGTCACCACCCGGGTCCGTTCGGCCCCACCACGCGGCCTCCCCGGACCGTCATGGTGGAGGGGCCACGGACCTGGAAGGCGGCACACCATGGAACGAGTGATCATCGCCGGAGTCGACCGGTCGGCACGCAGCCGCGTCGCCGCGGACTGGGCCGCGCGCGAGGCGCTGCGGCGCGGGCTGCCGCTGCGGGTGGTGCATGTGGCACCGCCGGAGAACCTGGATCCGGTGGAGCAGTGGCCCTACCGCCCGGACACCGTGGCGGGCCACGTGGTCGCCGAACTCGCCGCCCGTCACCCGTCGTTGTCCGTCCGAGGGTTGAGCCTCACCGGGGCGCCCGTCCCCGAGCTGCGGGCGGTGAGCGCGGACGCGGAACTGGTCGTGCTCGGGCTGCGCGGCGAGGGCCAGCACGCGCGGATGCCCCTGGGCTCGACCGGGGCGGCCCTGGCCACCGGATGCGCCCGGCCGCTGATGCTCGTTCCCGGAACCCTCGCGGGGCGCGATGTGCCGGGTCACACCGACGCCGTGACCGTGGGCATCGACGCCCGGGACCCGTCGGGCGGTGCGCTCGGCTTCGCCTTCGAGGCGGCCCGGCTGCACGGGGTCCGGCTGCACGCGGTGCATGCCTGGGCGCTTCCCGCGAGCGCCACCGCCTCGCTCCTCCCGATGCCGGAACAGGAACGCGCCGCCCGGGAGGACCACGAGGAGGACCTGCTCTCCGAAGCACTGCGCCCGTGGCGCGGCAAGTACCCGGACGTCGAGGTCCGGGCGGACGCGCTGCTGTTCCCGCCGGCCGAGGCCCTTGCCCACGCCTCCGAGACGTCAGGGCTGGTGGTGATCGGCCGGCACACCGCCCCCGGCACCACCGCACTGGCCCTCCTGGAACACACGCGATGCCCGGTCGCCGTCGTGCCGTCGTAGGCCGGGCCAGGGAGGATCGGCCCTGGCCGATGGGTCGTTCGGCCCCTGTGGGACCGGGCGGCGGTGGCGCACGGTGAGAGGTACGAGAACGGGTTTGCGCATCGTCGTCTACGGCACGCACACTCTCCGCGCAGCCCTGCCGAACACGGAACGGAGACAGAGTGATGCCCCCTTCGATCGCGCTCCGGATGAATCACGCGCTGCCCCCGATACATCGCGAACGGCTCCTGCGGATGGGCCGCGATGTCTGCTTCCCGCCCGGCACCCGGCTGTTCGAGGAGGACGGGCACGCCGACCGGTTCTGGATCATCAAGGCCGGCACCGCCGCCCTCGACATACGCCTGCCCGACCGACCACCCCCCGTCGTCGAGACGCTCGGGATCGGGGATCTCGTCGGCTGGTCCTGGCTCTACGAGCCGTACGTCTGGCAGTTGGGCGCCTCGGCGGTGACGCAGGTGGAGGCCTACGAGTTCGACGCGGTCGCCGTCCGTCTGATGTACCTGGACGACGCCGAGTTCGGCCGGGCCGTCGAGCACTGGGTCGGCCGGGTATTGGCCCACCGCCTGAGCGCCGCCCGCGCCCGGCTGGTCGAACTGCGTGCGACGCACGCGGAGCAAGAACCGTGATGACCGCCGTACGCACCCGACAGCACCCGGAGTTCCACCCGATTCCTCGACCCGACGCCCGTTCCCACCTCAGGAAAGACCACGGGAGGCCGTGATGTCTGAATCCCCGTACACCGTGAGCGATGTGATGACCCACACCGTCGTCGCCGTCGGCAGCGAGGCGCCGTTCAAGGACATCGTCGAACTGCTCGGCCAGTGGAAGGTCAGCGCCGTCCCCGTGCTGGCCGGCGAAGGCCGGGTCGTCGGGGTGGTGTCCGAGGCGGACCTGCTCGCCAAGGAGGATTCCGCGGCAGCGGGGACGGGGCGGGCGACAGCGATCCCGCGCACCGCGCCAAAGCGGAGGCGGTGACCGCAGGCGAGCTCATGAGCAGCCCGGCCGTGACCGTGCACGCCGATGCCCCGCTCGCCGAGGCCGCGCGCATCATGGCCCGGCGGCATGTGAAGCGGCTGCCCGTCGTGGACGGGGTCGGCCTGCTGCAGGGGATCGTGAGCCGTGGGGACCTGCTCAAGGTCTTCCTCCGTCCCGACGAGGAGATCGCCGGGGAGATCCGGTGCAGCGTACTCGGCCGACTCCCGGTGACCACCGCGCTGACCGTCGAGGTGACCAACGGTGTCGTCACGCTGGGCGGTTCCCTGCCCGACCGGACGCTCGTGCCGGTGGCCGCCCGGGCGATGCGGGCGGTGGAGGGCGTTGTGGACGTCCGGCTCGACCTCACACACCGCTGAAGTTCTTGGGGCGAGTACCGGGCGGAAGCCGGTGCTCCCCCGGCGGCGGCTGAACGGACCAACTCCCTTGGTTCCCAAGGCCGTTGGTTTACGGGCCGCACGTCAGCCGGTCTTGTGGCCCCACTGCGGACCGATGCGTGCCCACTCGGCGTCCCACTGCTCCAACCGTCGCCGTTCCAGTCGCCCGGACACTCCCCGACCGACAAGGAGTACCGCTCCGCCGGCGCCTGCGGCGGCCCACACGCCCAGCACCACACCCTCGATCCGCGCCTGCGTCGCGGTCGGGGGGTTGGGCACGAGACGGCCCTTGGCGTCCAGCCACACATGGGTGGTGGACCCGGCCTTGCTGCTGGAGTCCACTCGGGCCAGACCCATGGCCTGCGTCCCGTCCGCCGCGGTCCAACGCACGGTGGCCCGGTAGTTGTCGCTGCCGTCGGCCGTGCCCACGGTGCGCTGTGCGTCCTCGACGAGCACGGCCGGCACCGAGTGCCGATCGGCCCTCAGCGCGTCGATGTGCCGTTCCACGGCGAGGTTCGTCCAGGCGCCCACGCCGACCGCGGCCACGACCGCGAGGATCCAGGCCGCGAGCAGCACCCAGGCCTCGACGAGGTAGCTACGACGTCTGAGGGGGTTGCGCCGAAATCGCCACCCGCGCACTCCGGCCGACCTTCCGTGCCTGCTGGGGATCATGATCCTCACCTGACCGGCATGTCGCTGCGGAACAGCGTCTCGGCGGGTGTGCGTCGTGGCGTGGCCCAGGTCTGGGTCGTGTGGCCGAGGCGCAGGATCATCTGCGGGAACCGGCCGAAGGCGATGCTCGTCCGCATTCCGGCACGCAGTGCGGGTACTTCGAGGGGCTGGGTGTGGAAGGCCGCGCGGACCTGATGGGCCGTCGCGTACAGCAGCACGCGCTGGAGCGCCTGGCCCGCGCGCAGCCAGTCCGAGCGGGTGTCGTACGGGGTGCTCAGAACGGCGACCGTGCCGGTGCGCGACTCCCATTTCTGGGGCGGTACGGCGAACTGCCGGACGAGGCCCAGGTAGTCGCGGGCGGCCAGCAGTACGCAGTCGGGGTGGTACAGGCACGCCTCGGCCGGCACTCCGGTCGGCCCGACGCGTCCTGCGATCTCGGCCGTGTGCCCCCGATCGCGGCGGTGCACGTCCTCCGCGGTGCGCACCAGATCCGCGAGCTGATCCAGTTGGTCCGGATCGTCGACGACCTGGAGGACGGCGCCCTCGGCCCGTGCGTGTTCCCGCAGATCGTCGAGCAGCTCCTCCGCGACGGGTTCGGCGCCGAACGGTCCGCGGTGCGTGTGCCGGTGCGCCATCGCACCCGCCATCAGCACCTCGTCGTAGGTGGCCGGAGCGTGGGCGGCGAAGGCCACATGGGCCAGGTAGGCAGGGTTGCCGGTCTCCGGGAGCAGATCGACGGCGGGCCGAAAGCCGAGGTTGCGCACAGCGATCCGCGCGTTGAACAGCGCCGCCCCGCAGGCGACGACCGACTCCCGGCCACCGGGGTCGGTCAGAACCAACCCGCGTCCGCGGTCCGCGTGGATCTCGAAACCGTGGTCATGGCCCTCCTCGGCGAAGAACCAGGGCTGGTTGTTGTGCGGCGAGGGCGCGAGGGACGCGGCGTGGGCCAAGTGCAGGGCCGCGCGGCCGTGTTGCGCGTAGGTCAGAGACATGGTGCCCCCTTCGTCGACCGTTCCCTTTCAGGGTCCTCGCCCATCGGCCCCGGGCGCATGGGCCTTCGGTCCCCTTGTCAGGCCTGAATGGCCCTCTCCGGACCGGTGCCGGACCGTCCGTCCAGGCTGTCACCGCCCCCGGTTGGGGACGGCCCCGGCGCATCGGTTCTGCGCCGGGGCCGTCCCCAACCGGGGGCCACGTACAACAGGTCAGTCCTCCTCACGCGCCGTCAGCAACTCGTCCGCGATCCGTTCCGCCCACTCCTCGATCGCGCCGAAGTCACGGAAGTCTCCGCCCTTCCCGTTGCGCACGATCGACTGGGCGATGCGCCCCTTGGCGCCCTCTTCCAGGCAACCGCCGAAGGTGACATGGCCCCTGGCGCCGAGCCGGGCCATGGCCCGCCGCACGCCGAACACGGGCGGGATGTCCCGCTCCGAGGCCGAGGCGTCGAGCGGGCCGCTGCTGAACAACCACACCGGGCGCTCGGCCAGTTGACGGCCGTGCCGGTTCAGGAACCGGCGGGCGTCGCGGTGCCAGCGGCCGGCATACAGTCCACTGCCGAGCACCACGGCGTCGTAGGGCATGACGCTCAACACGGACCCGGCGGGCAACAGGTCGGTGGTGAGGCCCGCCTTGCGCAGGACCTCGGCAACGGCCTCGGCGATCCCCGCGGTCGATCCGTTCGTCGTTCCGTAGGTGACCAGCACGCTGGTGGGCATGGCGGTCCCTCCTCTCATTTCACAGGTGGCGCACCCAGTCCTCGGTGACACCGTGGAACCTCGGCTCCTCCGGGCGGAGTTGCGAGTCGTCCAGCCGATACGTGAGCTCGTCGACGACCGCGACGACACCGTCGATCTGACGGGTCATAGAGAGCGCGATCTCCGTCTCGCTCTTGCGCTCCATCTGGCCGGCGAGCGTCACGACGCCCTCCACCACGGAGACATCGATGCTGCGCGGGCTCTGCCACAGGGCACGCACCAGTACCTCTTCGACGACCTCGTCGTGGATGTCCGTGTCCGAGCGGAGGAAGACCTGGAGCACGTCGCGGCGGGTGACGATGCCGACGAGCCGGTCCTCCTCGTCGAGGACGGGCAGCCGCTCCACGCGATGCTGGGCCATGGTCCGGGCGGCCTCGACGATCGTTTCTTCGGCGTGCACGGTGACGGCCGGTTCGGTCATGAGCTGACCGGCGGTGCGGGCCGTGGTCTTCGCGGCCCGCCGCCTGGCGCTGCGCGTCAGGTCGGCGAACCGGAACCGCTTCTTCGGCTCGTACGTGTCGGGGGCCTCGGCCTGGTGGACCATCAGGTCCGTCTCGGAGACGACTCCGACGACCTTGTCGTCCTCGTCGACCACGGGCAGGCCGCTGATGCGGTGTTCGCCGAGCAGGCGTGCCACCTCCTTGAACGACGTTCCGTAGGTGGCGCGGACGACCTCCGTGGTCATCACGGAGCCGATCTTGTTGTGCTTCATGGTGTTCCCTCCTCAGCGAAGTCGGCGCAGATACGGGTCCTGCGCCCCGCGGGGCAGCAGGCGGACGCGTGCATCGAGGACGGTGACTCCGCCCGGTGCCGCGAGTACGGGGTTGAAGTCGGCCTCGGCCAACTGGGGCAGGTCGCTCGCCATGCGGGACAGCCGCAGCAGCAGTTGTTCGAGGCCTTCGAGATCCACGGGCCGGCTGCCGTGCGCGCCGAACAGGAGTGGGGCGCAGCGCGGGGCCGTGATCAGGTCGTGCACGTCGTGGTCGGTGAGCGGGGCGAGCCGGGTGGTGTGGTCGGCGAGGATCTCGGTCGCGGTGCCGCCGAGTCCGAACAGGACGAGCGGTCCGAAGACCTGGTCCTGGACGACGCCGGCGAACAGCTCGGTGCCGCGTTCGGCGAGCGGCTGCACGACCACGCCGGTCAGCAGTCCCGCGAACCGGGTCTCCAAGTCCCGGTAGGCGACCCGTACTTGGGCGTCGCCGCACAGGTCGAGGTGGACGGCGCGCTGTTCGCTCTTGTGCAGCAGGCCGGGCCAGTAGCCCTTCATGACGACCCGGCCGTCGGCGCCGCGCAGCCGTTCGGCGGCGAGGACGGCGCCGCCCTCGGTGTCGGCCCAGGCCCAGGCGAGTTGCGGTATGCCGTAGCAGCCGAGGAGTTCGACGCACTGGCGCGGGTCGAGCCAGCCGCCGTCCGGGTGCGCGTCGAGGTAGGTCTCGACGAAGGTGTGGGCGCGCGCGGTCTCGACTCCGTCGAGGTCGGGGATCGTCCCGGCGGGCCGGGCGAGCCAGGCCGCACGGCGCGCGGCGTGCGCCAACGCCCGCGCCGCCGCCTGGGGTTCGGCGTAGGCGGGGACGGTTCGGCCGTCCGTGGTAGGCAACAGCTCGACGGGCAGGGCCTGTTCGAGCCGCACCGCTGCAATCGGCTTCGACCGGTGGCCGGTTGCGTGGGTGAGGGCCCGGACGAGGTCGTCTCCGGTCGCCTCGGCGACGGCCGTGGGGACCAGGGCCACGAGGACGGCGTCGACGCCGGGGTGCCGCATGATCCGGTCCACGCAGTCCCTGAGCTGGCCCTCGCTCACGGCCGCGGTGGCGTCGATCGGGTTGCCGATCGCGGCGCCCTCGGGCAGTACGGCGAGCAGGTCGTCGACGAGTTCGGGGGTGGGCGTCGGCAGGGCGAGCCCGGCCTCGGCGCAGGCGTCGGCCGCGAGGACCCCGGCTCCGCCCGCGTTGGTGACGATCGCGACCCGGGAGCCGGTGGGCAACGGCTGGGAGTGCAACAGGGCTGCTGCTTCGAGGAGTTCGCCGACCGAGTGGGTCGCGGTGATGCCGGCCTGGGTGAACAGCGCTCCGCGGGTCATGGTCCGGGTGGCGGCGGCTGCGGTGTGCGAGGCGGCGGCGCGGCGGCCGGCGTCTGTGCGGCCCGCGTCGACGGTCAGGACCGGCATACGGCGGGTCACGCGCCGCGCGGTGCGGGAGAACGCCCGCGGGTTGCCGAAGGACTCCAGGTGCAGCAGGGCGAGGTCGGTGGTGCCGTCGCTCTCCCACCACTGGAGCATGTCGTTGCCGCTGACGTCGAACTTGTCGCCCAGGGACGCGAAGGTCGAGACGCCGATACCGAGCCGGGACAGCCCGTCGAGCAGCGCGATGCCGACCCCGCCGGACTGCACGGCGATGCCCGCGGTGCCGGGGCTCGGGTGGTTCGCGGCGAAGGTCGCGTCGAGGTTCAGTTCAGGGTCGGTGTTGGAGACACCGAGGCAGTTGGGACCGACGAGCCGCATGCCGTACGTCCGGCAGGCCGCCGTCAGCGCCTCGGCCTGGGCGTGGTCGAGTCCCGCTGTGACGACGAGGAGGGCACGTACGCCTGCCTTGCCGCATTCCTCGGCGGTGGCCGGGACGGCGGCGGCGGGTACGGCGACGACCACGAGGTCGGGGGTCCTGGGCAGGGCGCCGACCGAGGGGTAGCTCGGCACGCCGAGGATCGAGGTGGCCGCGGGGTTCACCGCGAAGAGGCGGCGGGTGAAGCCGCCGGCCTTCAGGTGGTGCAGGATCGCGCGGCCCACCGAACCGGCTGTACGTCCGGCGCCGACGACGGCTACCGCGTCCGGGCGCAGCAGCGGTACGAGGCTCGCTACGTCGGCGGCGCGGCCCCGTGCCTCGGTGGCCGACAGGTAGTTCTCGTCCTCGTCGAGTTCGATGGTGCAGCGCATCTCAGGGCCCTCGAAGCGGCGGGCGGTCCGCAGGCCGAGGTCGGCGAAGAGCCGCAGGATCTCGTGGTTCTCGCTGAGCGCGTCGGCCGTGAACGTGGTGATGCCCTCGGCGCGGGCGGCGGAGACCAGGTGCTCGACAAGGAGAGTGCCGACGCCCCGGTGGTGGAGTCCGTCGGCGACCGCAACGGAGATGTCAGCCGCCGTCCCTGCACCGCCGGTGTCGTACTCAGCAAGTCCGATCACCTGCCCCTTGGCCTCGGCGAGCAGGGCCCGGTATCCGGGGTGCGGCCGGACGGCCCGGTCGGCCGCCATCTCGGCGGACCGGCGGCTCACTCCGAAGAAGCGCAGCCGCAGGTTCGCCGGGGACATCTCCTCGTAGAGCCCCTGGAGTTGGTCGTGGTCGCCGGCCTCGGCGGGACGGATGCACACGGTGGCGCCGTCCGCGAGCAGGGCGTGGACTGTGGGTCGGTTGAGCACGTCGTCCGTCATCGGGGTCTCCTCCGGGGTTCTTCGACACTTCGAGCGTCCCGCGGAACGGAGAGAGGCCCCATGGGCTGCCTGGGGGCGGACCATGGGGCCGATCGGCCCTCGGGAACCCGCCCACAGGCCCACCTCACGGGGCCTCTCACGGTCGTGCTCAGTCGTCGGCGACCAGCGCCGTCAGGTCGAGGAGACGGTTGGTGTAGCCCCACTCGTTGTCGTACCAGCCGAAGACCTTGACCAGGGAGCCGTTCGCCTGGGTGAGCGCCGGGTCGAAGACGCAGGACGCGGGATCGCCGATCACGTCACGGGAGACGATCGGGGCCTGCGTCACGCGGAGGATGCCGTTGAGCGGGCCCTCGGCGGCCTCGGCGAACGCGGAGTTGACCTCCTCCGCCGTCGTCTCGCGATTGAGGACGACCGCGAGGTCGGTGAGGGACCCGTCCTCGACGGGCACGCGTACGGCGATGCCGTCCAGAGCACCCGCCATCTCCGGCACCACCAGCCCGACCGCGCGGGCGGCACCCGTGCTGGTCGGGATGATGCTCAGGGCCGCCGAGCGGGCCCGGCGCAGGTCCTTG
Organism: Streptomyces sp. MBT65; assembly: GCF_016612545.1. Classification (GTDB taxonomy): domain Bacteria; phylum Actinomycetota; class Actinomycetes; order Streptomycetales; family Streptomycetaceae; genus Streptomyces. Next base: position 86,486 of record NZ_JAENRY010000038.1, read on the forward strand.
TGCGGGCCGTCGAGGAGGGACTGGTCGTTGGTGTAGCCGTGGATGGTGGTCATCATGCCGCGGTCGATGCCGAAGGTCTCGTGGAGCACCTTCACCATCGGGGCGACACAGTTGGTGGTGCAGGACGCGGCCGAGACGATCCGGTCGTTGTGCCGGTCGTAGGTGTCGTCGTTGACGCCCATCACGATCGTGGCGTCCACGTTCTTGCCCGGGGCCGAGAGCAGCACGGTGTGGGCACCGCCCTTGAGGTGCAGGGCGGCGGAGTCGCGGTCGCGGAAACGGCCGGTGGACTCGATGACGATGCCGGCGCCGTAGTCGGACCAGTGCAGGGCGGCCGGGTCGCGTTCGGCGGTGACCTCGATGCGCCGGCCGTCGACGGTGATCGAGCTGTCGTCGTGGGTGACCTCGCGTCCGATGCGGCCGAACGTGGAGTCGTATTCGAGGAGGTGGGCGAGGGTGGCGGGCGAGGTGATGTCGTTGATGGCGACGACCTCGACGTCCTGGGTGCCCGCCTCGGCGCGGTCGAGTGCCGCGCGCAGATAGGTACGGCCTATCCGGCCGAAGCCGTTGATGCCGACGCGTACGGTCATGGCGGTGAACTCCTTTGCAGAGCGGGGGATTTCAGGCGTTCCAGGTCCAGTCGGCGACTTCGGGCAGGTCGGTGCCGTGTTCGCGGATCCAGGCGTGGTGGCGGGTGCGGGCGTCGGCCATCTGCTGGCGTACGGCGGCGGCGCGTACCGCGAGACCGGGGACGCGGTCGATGACGTCCATGACGAGGCGGTAGCGGTCGAGGTCGTTGCGGACGACCATGTCGAACGGTGTGGTCGTGGTGCCGGACTCCTTGTAGCCGCGCACATGCAGGTTGGCGTGGCCGGTGCGGCGGTAGGCGAGGCGGTGGATGAGCCACGGGTAGCCGTGGTAGGCGAAGATGACCGGCTTGTCGGTGGTGAAGAGGCCGTCGTACTCGAAGTCGCTCATCCCGTGCGGGTGTTCCTCGCGCGGCAGCAGCCGGGTCATGTCGACGACGTTGACGACCCGGACGGCGAGCTGGGGCAGATGGCGGCGCAGCAACTGGGCGGCGGCCAGCACCTCCAGAGTCGGAACGTCACCAGCGCACGCGAGGACGACATCCGGTTCGCCGCCGTTCTCGGTGCCCGCCCACTCCCAGATCCCGGCGCCGCGCGCGCAGTGGGCGCGGGCCTGGTCCATGGACAGCCAGTCGAAGCAGGGCTGTTTCCCGGCGACGACCACGTTGACGTAGTCACGGCTGCGCAGGACGTGATCGGCCACGGAGAGAAGGGTGTTGGCGTCCGGCGGGAGGTAGACGCGGACGACCTCGGGGCTCTTGTTGAGGACGTGGTCGACGAAGCCGGGGTCCTGGTGGGAGAAGCCGTTGTGGTCCTGACGCCACACGTGCGACGTCAGCAGGTAGTTGAGGGAGGCGATCGGCGCCCGCCACGCCAACTCCCTCGATGTCTTCAGCCACTTGATGTGCTGATTGACCATCGAGTCGACGATGTGCACGAACGCCTCGTAGCAGGAGAACAGTCCGTGCCGACCGGTCAGCAGATAGCCCTCCAGCCAGCCCTGGCAGGTGTGTTCGGAGAGAATCTCCATCACCCGGCCGTGCCGCTCCAGGTGCTCGTCGACCGGCAGGTAGTTGGCCTGCCAGGCCTTGCCGCTGGAGTTGAAGACGGCCTGGAGGCGGTTGGAGGCGGTCTCGTCCGGGCCCACGACACGGAAGTCACGGCTCCCCGAGGTGTCGTGCATGACCTTTTCGAGGAGGTCGCCGAGAATCCGGGTCGGCTCGTGCAGGGTCGAACCCGGCTTCTCGACCGGGACCGCGAAACGGTCCAGGGACGGGATCGGCAGGTCGTGCACCAGCAGGCCGCCGTTGGCATACGGGCTGGAGCCGAGCCGTTTGACGCCTTCGGGTACGCAGGCGAGGACATCCGCGACGGGCCGGCCCTCGGGGCCGAACAGCCTCTCCGGGTGGTACGAGCGCAGCCACGCCTCCAACTGCCGCAGGTGCTCCGGGTTTTCACGCACCTCGGCCAGCGGGACCTGGTGTGCGCGCCAGGTGCCCTCGACGGGGACGCCGTCGACTTCGGCGGGGCCGGTCCAGCCCTTCGGGGTGCGCAGCACGATCATCGGCCAGTGCACCCGCTCGGTGACGCCGTCCTCGCGGGCGCTGCGCTGCATCACGGCGATGCGGTCCAGCGCGTCGTCGAACGCGGCGGCCATGGCCTTGTGCACCTGGAGCGGGTCGTCGCCGGTGACGTGGATCGGATCGTGGCCGTATCCCCGTAGCAGCTCGTCGAGTTCGGACTCGGGGAGGCGGGACAGGACCGTCGGGTTGGCGATCTTGTAGCCGTTGAGGTGCAGGATCGGCAGGACGGCGCCGTCGTGGACCGGGTCGAGGAACTTGTTGGAGTGCCACGCGGCGGCCAGCGGGCCGGTCTCCGCCTCGCCGTCGCCGATCACGCAGGCGACCAGCAGGTCCGGGTTGTCGAAGGCGGCGCCGTAGGCGTGGGCGAGCGAGTAGCCGAGTTCACCACCCTCGTGGATCGAACCGGGGGTCTCCGGCGCCACGTGGCTGGGCACACCGCCGGGGAAGGAGAACTGCCTGAACAGCCGCTCCATACCGGCTCCGTCGCGGCTCACGTCCGGGTAGGTCTCGCTGTAGCTGCCCTCCAGCCAGGAGTTGGCGACCACGGAGGGTCCGCCGTGGCCGGGCCCCCACACGCACAGGGCGTCCAGGTCGCGCGCCTTGATCACCCGGTTGAGGTGGGTGTACACGAGGTTGAGGCCGGGCGAGGTGCCCCAGTGGCCCAGCAGCCGCGGCTTGATGTGCTCCGGCTTCAGGGGCTCGCTCAGCAGCGGGTTCGCCATCAGGTAGATCTGCCCGGCGGCAAGGTAGTTGGCGGCCCGCCAGTGGGCGTCCAGGGTGCGCAGTTCGTCGTCGGTGAGTTCGGAGGGTACGGACAGGGCGGTGGCGTCCTGGTGGGCGGCCTTGGGCATCGGAGGCTCCGGAGGTCATCGGCATGGGGCAGCGGGCGGTGAAGGCGTAACTACTGGGTCAGCAGGCGGAGTTGGAGAGGCTCGTGCTCACGTGTGCTCGGGCACGATGACGACCGGGCAGGCGGAGTGGTGCAGCACTCCGTGGGCCACGCGGCCCAGTTGGAGTCCGTAGTGCCCGGGGCGGCGCTTGGCACCGACGACCAGGAGGTTGGCGTCGCGCGAGGCGTCCACCAGCACGGCCCGGGTGGGACCCTCGACGACACGGCGGTGTGATTCGACGTCGGCGGGAACGTCCTGAAGCGCCGCTCCCAGGGCCTCGACCGCCTGCTGCTCGTGCAGCCGGGCGGGTTCTCCGGACATCAGCGGATGGTCGGTGGTCTCGTGGGCGGGGCAGCGCCAGGCCCGTACGACGTCCACCGGCACTCCGCGTCGCTTCGCCTCGTCGAAGGCGAAGCGGACTGCCGCCGAGCCCGTCGGCTTCTCTCCGACGCCCACGACGACGCGGCCGTGGGTGGCGGTGCGGGCCTGGTTGTCGTGGTTGCCGCGGACGACGATCATCGGGCACTGGGCATGCCCGGCCACGGTCAGGCTGACCGAGCCGAGCAGCGCCTCGGCGAGGCCGCTGCGGCCACGGGTGCCGGTCACCAGAGCGGAAGCGCTTCGGCTCTCCCGCACCAGCGCGTACTCGGGCTCCTCGGGCAGTACGTCGACGCTCACGTCCAGGTCCGGATGACGGCGGCGCGCCCGGCGGGCCGCGCTGTCGACGATGTCCTCGGCCAGTACCTGTTCGGACGGCTTGCCGATGTCCTCGGCGAGCGAGGTGCCCTCGTACCGCTCCCACAGCGACGCGTACACCAGCCGCAGCGGCAGTCCGCGTACGACGGCCTCGTCCGCCGCCCAGTCGACGGCCCGCAGGCTGGGCTCGGAACCGTCGACGCCGACGACGATCGGCAGGACCTTCGGCATCACCGTCACCGCCCCGTGGCGAGGTCGAAGACGATGCGAGCCTTGACGTCGCCGCGCAGCACGTCGGCGATGGACTCGTTGACCGAACTCAGCGGCCGGGTCTCGGAGATGACCTTGGTCTGTCCGGTGGCGTGCAGCTGGAAGACCTCGGCGAGGTCCTGCCGGGTGCCGACGATCGAGCCGATCACCGAGGTGCCGTTGAGTACGGTGTCGAAGATCGGGACCTGGATCGTGCCGTGCGCGGGCAGCGCGACCATGACGAGCTTCCCGCCGCGCCGCAGACCGGAGTTGACGGCGGCGAACGCGTCCTCGTTCACGGCCAGGGCGATCGCCGCGTGCGCGCCACCGTGCCGCTTCAGCACCTCTCCCACGTCGTCCTTGCGGGCGTCGATGACGAGGTCGGCGCCGAGCGCGGTGGCGAGTTCAAGCTTCTCGTCGGTGACGTCGATGGCCGCGACCTGGGCTCCGGCGATCTTCGCGTACTGCACGGCCAGGTGGCCGAGCCCGCCGACACCGGAGATCGCGACGAGCTGGGAGGGCCGCACGCCGGCGACCTTCAGCGCCTTGTACGTCGTGACGCCGGCGCAGGTCAGCGGGGCGGCGTCGATCGCGCCCACGCCGTCGGGCACCGGCTGGGCGAAGTCGGCCCAGGCGAGCATCGTCTCGGCGTAGCCGCCGTCGCAGCCGTAGCCGGTGTTGATCTGCTGCTCGCACAGCGTCTCCCAGCCGGACAGGCAGTGCTCGCAGCGCCCGCAGGCCTTGCCGAGCCACGGCACCGCGACCCGCTGACCGACGGTCAGGTGGGTGACGCCGTCGCCGAGCTTCTCGACGAGGCCGACGCCCTCGTGGCCGGGAACGAACGGCGGGTTGGGCTTGACGGGCCAGTCGCCGTGGGCGGCGTGGATGTCGGTGTGGCACAGCCCGGAGGCCTCGACGCGGACACGGACCTGGCCGGGGCCGGGCTCGGGGTCGGGGCGGTCCTCGATGACCAGGGGTTCACCGAACGCCCGTACAACTGCTGCCTTCATGACTACTGCTCCTCAGGGAGAGGGAGGGACGGGGG
>NZ_JAENRY010000390.1 GCF_016612545.1 Streptomyces sp. MBT65
CCCGAAGGGAGCGCCGCCCGTCCCACCGATGTGGCGCGCAACATCGGTGGGACGGGCGGCGCTCCCTTCGGGCGTGCCGAGCCATGCGGCGATACGGGACGCGGTGTCGCGGACCCGCTCGGTGTCGACGTCGGAGAGGAGGTGCAGCCGGGTGGCGGGCTCTTCGACCCGGAGGACGTCAGGCGTATCCATCGGGAGGAGCGCGGGGCGCCATTCCTCCAGTACGGCATGGGCGTTGGTGCCGCCGAACCCGAAACCCGAGACGCCGGCGGTGGCCGTACCTCCGTAGCGGGGCCAGGGTTCGGGCTCGGTGACCACGCGCAGTCGGCCGTTGGCGAGGGTGTCACCGTGCAGCGACGGCGGGACGAGGTCGTGGTGCAGGGCGAGGACCGTCTTCACCAGGCCGGTGATGCCCGCCGCGGACTCCAGATGGCCGAGGTTCCCCTTCACCGAGCCGAGCAGCAACGGCTGTTCGGGGTCACGGTCCGCGCCCAGCACCGCGCCGAGAGCGCCCGCCTCGATCGGGTCGCCGAGCGGGGTACCGGTGCCGTGCGCCTCGATGTAGTCGACGTGGGCCGGAGAGAGTCCGGCCCGTGCGTACGCGCTCGTCAACAGGGCTTGCTGGGCAGCGGGGTTGGGGGCGAGAAGGCCATTGGAGCGGCCGTCCGAGTTGACCACGGTCGCCCGGATGACCGCGAGCACACGGTCGCCGTCCCGTTCCGCGTCGGACAGCCGCTTCAGCAGCACCGCCGCGCAGCCCTCACCGCGGCCGATGCCGTCGGCCGCCGTGGAGAAGGGCTTGCAGCGGCCGTCCGGGGCGAGCGCGCCCGCTCGTTGGAAGGCGACGCCGATGACGGGGGACAGCAGGACGTTGACTCCGGCGGCGATCGCCGTGTCGGTCTCCCCGCTGCGGAGGCCGGCGCAGGCCTGGTGCACGGCGACCAGCGAGGACGAACAGGCCGTGTCCACGGCCATGTTGGGCCCGCGAGTGTCCAGCACGTACGCCAGTCGGCCCGCCGTCACACTGAGCGCCGCGCCCGCCGGGGCCCACGGATCGACGGCTGCGGCATCGGCACCGGTGAGCTGTCCGTACTCCGGGGCCGAGACACCGACGTAGACGCCGGTGGCCGTGCCCGCCAGAGCGGTGGCGGGCACGGCGGCATGGTCGAGGGTCTCGCGGACGACCTCCAGGAGGATGCGCTGCTGCGGGTCCATCACCGCGGCCTCGCGCGGGGTGACGCGGAAGAAGTCGGCGTCGAACCCGGCGATGTCGTCCAAGTACCCGCCGTACAAAGGCGCTTCGGGGGGCGGGAACGGCGTGAAGTCGCCCCATCTGTCCTCGGGGACCCGGCCGATCGCGTCGACGCCGTCGACGAGCAGCCGCCAGTAGTCGGCCGGACCGCGCACCCCGCCCGGCAGTCGGCAGCCGACGCCGATGACCGCGACGGGTTCGCCGGGTGCCACCGGGGCGGGGCTCTCCCGCGTGACACGTGTCGCCGCCGTACCGCACACGCGCTCCACCAGCGCGTCCACGGTCGGCGCCTCCCACAGCAGGGTCGCCGGCAGCTCGTGTCCCGTCAGCGAGGACAACTCGCCCGCCAGCACGACCGCTTCGCGTGAGGACATGCCGAGGTCGGCGAGCGGTCGGTCCGTCGGGACGTCGTCGACCGGGGTGCCGTTCCACTCGGCCACCCGTTGCGCGATACGGCGGCGCAGCAGCGATCTCGTGTCGGCGGCCGTCATATCGCGGTCTCCACCGTGTAGGCGCCCTCCAAGTACCGGGTGCGGGTCAGGGCGCGCGACACCTTGCCGCTGGAGGTGCGGGGCACGGTGCCCGGCGCCACGAGGACGACATCGGCGAGCCGCAGCCCGTGCCGGGCGGAGACGGCCGCGCGTACGGCGCGTGTCAGGGCCGGTACGTCGATGTCGGCGAGGCGAGTGGTCCGCGCGTGCTCGGCGACGACCACCACCCGCTCACCCGCCCCGCCCGGCACCCCGAACGCGGCGAGCCGGTCGCGTCGTACGGCGTGATGCGCGTCCTGGGCGGTGGCCTCCACGTCCTGCGGATAGTGGTTGCGGCCGTCGACGACGATGAGGTCCTTGAGCCGGCCGGTGACGATCAACTGCCCTTCCAGGACGGTCCCGAGGTCGCCGGTGCGCAGCCAACTGCCCGGCGCGTCCGGGCCGAGGGTGGCGCCGAAGACGCTCTCGGTCTGCGCGGAGTTGTTCCAGTAGCCGCGGCCCACGTTGGGACCCTGCACCCAGATCTCGCCCACCTCGCCCTCGGCCAGCACGGCGTGGGCGAGGGGATCGACGATGCGCACGCGCTGACCGACCGGAGCACCACATCCCGCCAGCAGCACGGCTCTTGGGTCGTCGGGCCGCGCGGGCAGCGCCTTTCCGGCGGTGAGGGCGTCGCGGTCGAGGGCGAACCGGCCGAGCGGCCGGCCGGGCCGGGCGGCGCTGACGAACACGGTGGCCTCGGCGAGCCCGTACGACGGACAGTGCACGTCGGCCGCCAACCCCTGTGCGGCGAACGCGGCGTGGAAACGGTCGGCGGTGCCGGGCCGGACGGGTTCGCTGCCGTTGATCAACGCGGCGACCCCGTCCAGCCGCAGCCCCTCCTTCTGCGCCCCGGTGACGGCGGAGGCGCAGTAGTCGTAGGCGAAGTTGGGCGCGGCGCTCAACGCCTGCGGATGCGCGGCCAACAGCCGTAGCCAGCGCGCCGGTTCGTGCAGGAACGCGGCCGGATCCATGAGCACCGACAGCAGACCGCGGACGACCGGGGCCGCGACGCTCAGCACCAGCCCCATGTCGTGGTAGAGCGGCAGCCAGCCCACACAGGTCATCGGATGCGCGTCGGCACCGTAGGCGGCAAGCGCCTGGCGGGCGTTGGCGACGACGTTGGCGTGGGTGACCTCCACGCCGGCCGGGGAGCGGGTGGAGCCGGAGGTGTACTGGAGGTAGGCGGTCGCGGCCGAATCCGGCCCGGGTGCCTGCCAGTTGAGGGCGGCGGAGTCCGGGACCCGGTCCGCCGCGAGGACCGGCACGTGCGCACGCTCGCAGAAGTCCGTCACCTCCGCGAGAGTCCGCTCGGTGGTCACCACGACCGAGGGGCGCGCGTCGCCCAACACCCCGACGAGCCGGTCGCCCTGCCCCGGCAGCCCGGGCGGATACAGCGGTACGGCGACCGTCCCGGCCGTCAGCGCCGCCAGGAAACCGGTGATGTAGTCCGTCCCCTGCGGGCACAACAGGGCGACTCGCGCGCCGGGTTCGGCGTGCTCGGCGATCCGGGCGGCCAGGGCCCGCACCCGCAGATCCAGCCGCTGCCAGGTCAGCGTGCGGTGCACACCACGGGAGTCGGCGGCCGGATGGTCGACGAACGTGAACGCCCGGCGGTCCGGGGTGAGTTCGGCCCAGTGCCGTACGTACTCGGGCAGAGTCCGGTACGCGGGCGCGAGCGGGGGGCGGCGGCTGTCCATCGGGCGTGGCTCCTCACATCGCGGAACGGAGCGGTCAGAGGGGTCGAAGGGGTCGGATCTGACAGGGCTGGCGGAGCAGTAAGAGCAGTCGGAGCGGTCAGAGCGGGATGTTGCCGTGCCGCCTCTCCGGCATCGGGGCACGCTTGCCGCGCAGTGCGCGCAGGGCACGGCCGACGTGGGCGCGGGTGTCGCGCGGGGCGATCACGTCGTCGACGTACCCGCGCTCGGCGGCGAGGTACGGCGTCCCGTGTGTGGCCTCGTACGCGGCGACCAAGTCGGCCCGCAGCGCCTCGGGTTCGGCCGCGGCGGCGAGTTCGCGCCGGTGCAGTACGCCCACGGCGCCCTCCGCGCCCATGACGGCGATACGCGCCGTGGGCCAGGCGAGGTTGAGATCGGCACCGAGGTGCTTGGAGCCCATCACCGCGTACCCGCCGCCGTACGCCTTGCGCACCACCACGGTGACCTTCGGGACGGTCGCCTCGGCGTACGCGTAGAGGAGTTTGGCGCCGCGCCGGATGATCCCGCCCCGCTCCTGGCGCACACCGGAGAGATAGCCGGGGACGTCGGCGAAGGTCAGCAGCGGGATGCCGAACGCGTCGCAGAACCGCACGAACCGCGCGGCCTTCTCGGAGGCGTCGATGTCGAGGACACCCGCCGAGTGCAGCGGCTGATTGGCCACGACCCCGACGCTCGCGCCCTCGACCCGGGCCAGCGCACAGATGATGTTCGGCGCGAACAGCTCCTGTACATGGAGGAGTTCACCGTCGTCGACCACCGCGTGCAGGATGTCCCGCATGTCGTAGACCTGCCCGAGCCGGTCGGGCACGACCGTGTCGAGCGGGGCCCCGTCGGCGACGGAACCGGGCGCGAACTCCGGTGGCCGCTCAAGGTTGTTGGCGGGAAGGTACGAGAGCAGTTCGCGTACGGTGTCGAGCGCATCCTCCTCGTCGGCGGCCAGGAAGTGGGCGTTGCCGTTCACGGAGTTGCTGGTGCGGGCGCCGCCCAGTTCCTCGGCGGTGGTGCGTTCGCCGGTGACCGCCTCGATGACGTCGGGGCCGGTGACGAACATGTGCGAGGCGCCGTCCACCATCACGGTGAAGTCGGTGATCGCGGGGGAGTACGCGGCGCCGCCCGCGCACGGGCCCAGGACCACGGAGATCTGCGGGATCACCCCGGACGCCTTCACATTGCGGCGCACCAACTCGGCGTAGAGAGCAAGGGAGTTGACGCCCTCCTGGATACGGGCGCCGCCGGAGTCGTTGAGTCCGACGACCGGGCAGCCGGTCTTCAGGGCGAGTTCCATCAGCGCCACGGTCTTCTCACCGAAGGCCTCGCCCATGCTGCCGCCGAAGACCGTGGAGTCCTGCGCGAACACACAGACCGGCCGCCCGTCCACGGTGCCGTAGCCGGTCACCACCCCGTCCCCGTAAGGACGTCGAGCCCCGTCCCCGACGGCCCGGGCGCGCACGAACCCACCGGTCTCCGCGAACGACCCCGCGTCCAGCAGCCGTTCGATCCGCTCCCGCGCACCGAGCGCCCCGCGTCTTCTAGGCGCTGCCGTCACCACCGCCGCTGCCCGACGGTGTGCCAGGTCGGCGATGCGTCCGGCGGTGCGATCCGCCGTATCTGTCACTGCCGTCAGGGATGTCGTCGCCTCTAGCGTCACAGCCACCTCCGAAGTGGTTCTCGAATATGGCAGCGATCCGCGAGCGGACCGAGGGATCCCCGTTCTGTTTGCGGGAGTTGAGTCCCGCGCGACGGAGGTTCGTCCTGAGGTGACAACGGACGGCGGACCGAGGGCGTCGTGGTCCGGCCGTCGGGGTTGTCGTGTCATGGGCGAGCGGGGTCCGAAACGTATGCTGGGAGCGGTCCCGGCCCCTGGTACGCGATGGAAGGTTGGTCTTCGACTCACGTGAGCAGTCGTCCTCCGCACCGCCAGAACACCAGGCCCACGATGCGCGATGTCGCGGAGCGGGCCGGAGTCGCCGTCGTCACCGTCTCCCGCGTCGTCAACGGCATCGGTACGGTCCGCGAGGAGACGGCCGAGCGTGTGAACGCGGCCATCACCGCCATCGGCTACCAGCGCAACGAGATCGCGCGCTCCCTGCGCCCCGGCCAGAACTCCATGACCATCGGCCTGTTGCTCGGCGACCTCACCAACCCGTTCTACGCCTCCCTCGCCAAGGCCGCCGTCGAGGTCGCCAACGAGGCGGGCTACGCGGTCCTGTTGAGCACCGCCGACGAGGATCCCGAGGTCGAACGCCGGGCCGTCGGCGAGCTGATCGGTCGCCGGGTCGCCGGGCTCATCATCGTCCCCGACCAGGGCGACCACGCCTTCCTCAACGAGATCAACGGCCACGACCACGTGCCCATCGTCTTCGTCGACCGCCCGGCCACCGGCGCCGAGGCCGATGTCGTCCTCGTCGACAACGAGGACGGCGGCCACAAGGCCACCCAGCACCTCATCGACCAGGGCCACCGCCGTATCGCGATCCTCGTCGCGCCCTCGTACTACAGCACCGGCCGCCGACTGCGCGGCTATCGCAAGGCGTTGCGCCGCGGCGGCATCGAGCCCGACAACAGCCTGGTCGTCACCCTGCGCCGCGGCACCTCCGAGGAGGCCGAGGCCGCCACCCGCACCCTGCTGACCTCGGCGAACCCGCCCACCGCGGTCTTCTCCACCACGGGCTTCCTCACCGAGGGCGTCCTGCGGGCCTGCCGTGAGCTCCAAGTCGCCGTGGCGGTCGTGGGGTTCGACGACTTCAAGCTCGCCGACATGCTCGCCACCCCGGTCACCGTCGTCACCTCCGACACCGAGGAACTCGGCCGCCGGGCCGCCCACATCCTGCTGGACCGCATCGACGGCGACGACTCGCCCTCCCATCGCACCGTCCTCCCGGTCGAGTTGATCGCGCGCGGCACGGGGGAGATCCGGCACCCGTAACGTCAGTACAGCGTCCGCCACTTGGCACGCGGCCAGGCGAGCACGGCGTAGATCTGCGCGAGGGCCGCCTGCTGGATCGCCTGGGTGCCACCGGCCGTATCGAAGTGCACGAGGCCGGTGGCGGGATCGCGCATGGTGTCCCACACCCGGTCGGCGTACGCGGCCATCGCCTGGTGGTAGGTGTCCTTCCCGGTCACCGACTCCAGGAGCAGCAGGTTCTTGAAGAAGATCGAGTTGAAGAACACGGGCTGGGTGAACAGCCGCCCCTGCGTGACGTAGTAGGTGTACGCGGCGTCGGCAACCCGCTCCGCCCGGCGCAGGTGGGCACGGTCGCGGGTGACCTCGTACAGCAGCACGGCGACGCCGACCGGCACGCCCTGGTTGTAGGACCAGAAGGTCCTCTCGACGGTGCCTTGCAGGTCAAGGTGGTCCCAGTACAGGCCAGTTGGGCTCTGGAGATGGGTGTTCGTCCAGTCGTGGAAGCGCCTCGCCCAGTCCAGGTAGTCCGCCTCGCCGGTGATCTGGTGCAGACGCAGGGCGAGTTGGGCGCCCGGCATGTTCGAGACGGTGTTGCGGTCGTGGCTCCAGTCGGCCTGCGTCCAGAAGACCCCGCCCGGCGCCGCATGGCCGCTGTCGGTGTCCCAGCCGGACCGGACCAGGTCGAAGATCTCCTTCGCGCGGGCCAGCGCGGCGGCGTCCCTGGTCTGCAGATGCCGTTGGACCTTCGCGAGACCGACCCATTCGTTGTCGTCGTAGAACATGTCACCGCCCGACCCGTACGGCGCGACCGGGTAGGAGGCGTAACCGGGCAGCTTCGTCGTCCCGCCTCCGGCGTTCCAGTAGTGCTCCTGCGCCGCTGCCCGTCGGGCCAGCTCCGGCTCGAACCGCCCGTCCACAGTGGTGAGATCGAGCGCGGCGATGTGCACCTGCGAGAAGGGCCATTCGTACGAGTACGGGTTGTCGCCGCTCGCCGCCGGGATCTGCTCGCGCACCAACCCGGAGCCGTCGGCAGCGTCGAAGTGTCTTCCCAGCGCGGAGTAGAGGGACGTGGCGCGGGACAATGCCCGGGCAGCACTGGGGCGTTCGGCCGCGAACGCGGGTGTGGCCGCCGTCGCCGTCAGCGCGGCCAGACCGGAACCGATCATCACTCTCCGGGAGGGACGCGGGGACATGGGGCCTCCAAGGGTGCGGGTG
>NZ_JAENRY010000391.1 GCF_016612545.1 Streptomyces sp. MBT65
CCGACGTCGATGAGGATGCGGGCTCCGGTCCTGGCGGCGATCCCCGGCATGGACGTCAGGACCTTCGAAAGAGGGTTGTTCTCCAGCAGTTCCTCGATCCGGGTGGCCAGGAGTTTCCGCTGGTCCAGCACTGCTCGGAGCGAGTTGGCGAGGCTGGGGACGATCGGAGGGGCTGCGTCGGTGCCTGGGGCGGCGAGGGTCTGTTCGTCCAGGGCGGTGAAGATTTCTTCGACGAGTCGCTCGGTCGTCCGCGGTGCCAGGGGGAGAAAGTCATGCCGTCTGCGAAGGCAGGTAACCCGGTTGCGGGGCTACGAAGACGGGAAGGGGGGGCTTGTCTGCGGGTGTGGCAGAGCCTGTTTTCGAGCCTCGGTGCTGATCACAAGGCCGGGGCAGCCCTCCGTCATGGACAACGAAGACCCTGACGAGGACGACGAGTTCGGCTTCGACGACGAGGATGACGATGGATTGCCGGTCCTGATCGACTGCGACGGGTGCGGGAAGGTCATGGAGCCGGGCTTGTTCGACGGGGACGATCCGCTGCTGTCGGTGGTGCCCGACCCGACGGCGGTCTGTCCAGAGGCGCCCGAGCGCAACGGGACCCGGATGGTGATGGTCTGCTCCTCTGCCTGTCTCGGCGCGGTCCACCAGCGGTTTCGGCCGCCGCCGTCCGAGAGGAACGGTGGGCGGTCGCCATCGCCCGAGCGGTGTGGGAGCACCCGGACGAACAGTTCACGCCGCAGCGGATGCAGGAGGTGGGCGGAGGAGGTACGCGTCATAGCCGCCACTTCAGAGCAGCGCGTGACACCTGAATACGGTGAGTGTGCGTACGCTCCGTGATCTGGACCTGGCCTCGCTACCGGGTCGCCGCTGTTTATGGTGGCCGCTGTCAGTCGGTCGGGCGTGGGGCGGTTGGTGTGGCGTCGCTGGAGCGGACGGCGTATCCGAGGTTCATGTGACAGTGCTCCTCAGCGCCATGGGAGTCGGTGAAGAACGCGCAGGTGGTACGAGTGCGGCGCTCACGGCGGATCGGCTGTGACCGGGCACTGGGCAGGACAGGGGGCCAGTACTGGCGAGCTCGCGTATTCCACTGTCGCCCATGTGCCCACCGGGTAAGGGCGGGCATCACTCTCTGTAGCTAGCGGGCGTGGTGACCTTGCAGCGGGTGCCGCTTGAGGTATCCGGTGCTGACGGGCCCCTGGGGAACAGGGCGGGATGTCAGGTGGCGTTGAAGGTCGATGTGGCGGAACTGGTAAACCGGGGGCCGACCCGGCGCAGGGATGCCGTGGTCTCGTGGAAGATGGCCGGTCGGGTGGGCCATGTCCTGATCGGAGGGGGATCCGTTGGGACGGGCCTTTCAGGCTGCTTGGGGGCGCAGGCGTGCGGCACTGCGTCCCAGTCGGACAGCTCCGGCCAGCGGGATCACCATGGCGATCAGGAAACTGCCGAAGAGTTCCTCGGCACCGAGGCCGCCGGCGAAAGCGAACAGTGCGGCAGCCGCGGGGATCACCAGCAGGGGTGAGAGGGCGCAGAGGATGCCCAGGTGCTTGTCCCGCCTGGTCCATGCTGGAGAGCGCCAGATCCGCACGGCGGCAAGGACGGCCACGACGAGGCCGATGCCGAGGACCTCGAAGAACGGGGCAGCCAAAACCATCATGCCCAGGGTCAGCGTGGTGCGCGCGCTGCTCTGCGGCTGCAGCGGGGTGACGCCGGGTTCTTCGGCGATCGCGGCGGCGGCAATCTCCCGGGGGGTGCCGAGCTGGTCCAGAGCCTGCTGGACCGCCGCGTCATCGGCACCCTGCGGCAGCACAGACTCGATGTGCTCGCGCAGGTCCGCCAACAGGTCACGGCGCCGGTCGTCGGACAGCACTGCTGCCTGCGTGTCGACCGAGGCCAGGTAAGCGCGAACCAGCGGGTGGGTCAGGGCGTCGCTCATGATTCAGCTCCAGAAACGAGAAAACGGTCAACAGCATCACGGAAACCGGGCCAGTGCCCGGAGAACTCTTCTAGGGCTTGCCGGCCCTGGTCGGTCAGTTCGTAGTACCTGCGGGACGGACCGCTGGCCGACTCCACCAGGTACGTGTCCGCCAGGCCACTTCTGCGCAGACGGGACAGCAGCGGATACAGCGTCCCCTGGCTGGTCGCCATGACCGGCGTATCCGCAAGAGCCTCCAGCAGCTCCACCCCATAGCGTGGCTTGTCAGACAGCAACGCCAGGACGCAGTACTCCAGCACGCCCTTGCGCAGCTGGCTCACACCGCGGGCCTCCACGTGATTGCTTGCTTTGCCGGCTACCATGCAATGCATACTACGTGAGCGTGTCAACCCCGGTCGGAACTGGCGACCTCGCGTAATCCGGCCTCGGTCAACTGGCGGACCTCTTGTAACCAAGAGTCGCGCATTCCCTGACTGATGAGGGCTGATCTCACCGTGAGTGATCGCCGGGGCGTAGTGCCGCGAGGTCCCTTCACTCTCGGCAGCGAGTTGGGCGGTGGTGTCGTCGCGGTAGCCGAGCATGCGGGCGATCACGGTGCAGGTACCTGGAGGACGAGGTGACGGATGGTCGCGGTGCGTCCCCGCTGGGTGGGGAAGCCCAGGCGGCGGAACCGGAGTTCGATTCGCCCTGCGAAAACAGTTCCGTGGCGGTTGGAGGCGATGTGTGTACATCGGAGTGTTGTGCGGTCCCAGTTCTCGCCGGCGTGGGGTTGGGAACCGCTGGTTCTGGTGACGTCCTGTCATGGCAGGTGGCCCCTTGTCTTCCCCTCAAAGACCAGGGGCTATCGACTTTCGGGACGACTGCTCGCGGACGGCGTCCGGACAGGTCACCGACACTTTGAGTCAGCCCGGCCCTGCAGTGGCCCAGGTGGGGCCAATGGACTCGTTCGAAGCCAATGCCGGTGGCGAAGACTCTGCCGACGTCGTGGACGGGTGGCGGCCGGACGGCAGTGTTCGGAAGCGCCCTGGCCCGTCCACTTGTTCGCTTCCGCGAGACGCCCGGCTAAGTTCGGCTCGTGGACAACACTGAGATCACGATCAAGCTCACCTCCGACGAGGCGCTCGTCCTCTCGGACTGGCTGGAGCGAGTTCAGATGACGGATCTCAGTCGTCTGGTCGACGATCCGGCCGCATGGGCCCCGATCCACAAGATCGCGGGAACGTTGGACAAGGCACTTTCCGGGATCTTCGCCGCTGACTATGCGGAGCGTCTGGATGCAGCACGGCATCGTCTCAGGGAGGCCACGGGCAGCTTCACCGAAGAGCAAGACGGCTGACCTGCACACGCTTCCGTGAAAGCCATCCCGTTGAGAAAGTCAAAGTCTCGGCGTTCTCCATCAACAACGCGTACTCGTCGCGCCTCATGCGTCGGCGCTGAGCGGGAAGAGGACGCTCAACCTTGGCAGCCTGCGAGCCGCCTCGTCTTCATCCCGAACATTCCAGCGCTTCCCGGCCAGGCCCTGGCTGACCACGTGCTCACCCCGCCGCGTCCCCACAGCCGCATAGAAAGCATCCCCGCACTCGTCGGGATCCCCGGTCACAAGCCCATGGGCTTCCAATGCCACATAGTCGAGCGATTCCCATCCGGGCCAGTCATCACCCCAGGTCCTCCAAGTTCGCCCCGCCAGGCGCAGGACCTCAGGAGTGTCAGCCAGTGCATCAGGGTCGAGCACGGCTCGCCCGAAGGCGTCTTTGCCCAGCCCGACCATCCAGAGGCCGAAGTAGCAGAAGTCGTCATCCGAACACCGGCCGCCGAAGATCCGCTCCGCCGCAGCCACCAGCTCCCAGGTGAAAGCCTGACGGGTCACCTGGTCCAGGCACATCTGGAACTCAACGATCTCCGCCAGCGGCCTGCGCGACAAATCAGAACGAAGCCATAGAAGTCGCGCATCCCTGCCGTCCGCCTGTCGGCGACACGTCTCTACAAGTTCCCAGAACTTCTCAAGGTTCACGAAGAACACCCTCCCAGGCGCCACTGACAACGGACGGGCCACCTGGCGCCATCACCACTTCCGCGAAAGCTGCCAGGCCGTTTGAGATCGTCACCGGCCCGCAGTCCCAGAACATCTGGCACCTATGCAAGTCAGCGTCACGTCAACTGCCGCCTGCGCTGCGACAGGACAGCCGGCGAAACCTCCGGGGTTTCACCGTGGCGGTGACGGCGGCGTGCATCGAGCGTGTCGAGCGCGCGCAGGAGGCCGGCCGGTAGATCCGTCGTGCCCGGGGAGGGACGTCTGCTCGCGTGGTGCGCGGTGCCCCAAAGCCCCGACAGGCAGTCAGATCATCACCCTGAGTGAAGTCGTGGGGTGCGCAAGCGAGGCGCGCACTCCGACGTGCGCCGGGTGTGCGCCGGGTAGTAGACCTGGTGTGATGCAGAACACGGTCGGGGTGCGCAGGGGTGTTCGAGGTGCCCGTCGTTCGGGTCGGGCCTGGTCAGGGCGCTACTGAGGGTGACTAGCGGTGCTTGTTGAAGTTTGCACCGTGCGGTTCGGCAGGGACGCTCCGTGATTTTTCTGCGGGGCCGTGAGTGATCGGCCCCGGGAATCACTTAGAAGTCATCTCATTTGGCTGGGTAAGCTGACCGTCGTGGCGACGATCGTTGAGCGACTGGTGCCGGACGAGTTGTGGGAACTGTTCCAGCGGGTGGTTCCGGAGGCGCCGTCGCGGCCCCAAGGCGGTGGTCGGCGCCGGCACGGCGACCGCGAAGTACTGGCCGCAATCGTCTTCGTGGCGACCTCCGGCTGCACGTGGCAGCAGTTGCCGACCGCGTCGTTCGGGCCGTCAGGCGCGACGGCTCACCGACGCTTCTCCGAGTGGACGAAGGCCCGTGTGTGGGCCAAGCTCCACCGCCTGGTCCTCGACGAACTGGGATCCCGCGGCGAGCTGGACTGGTCCCGGTGCGCGATCGACTCGGTCAACATGCGGGCCGTGAAAAGGGGGAGCTGACGGGCCCGAATCCTGTAGACCGGGGTAAGTACGGTTCAAAAATCCACTTGATCACGGAGCGGACCGGCCTGCCCCTGTCCATCGGCATTTCGGGCGCCAACACGCACGACAGCCAGGCGCTGATCCCCTTGGTGAAAGGCGTGCCGCCGATCCGCTCCCGCCGAGGACGCCGACGGCGCAGGCCCCGCAAACTCCACGTCGACAAGGGCTACGACTACAACCACCTGCGGCGTTGGTTAACCAGCCGGGGCATCCGGCGCCGCATCGCCCTCAGGGGCATCGAGACCTCGCGGCGACTCGGCCGCCACCGTTGGACCATCGAACGCACCATGTCCTGGCTCGCCGGATGCCGACGCCTGAACCGCCGCTACGAACGCAAAGCCGACCACCTCCTCGCCTTCACCAGCATCGCCTGCACCTTGATCTGCTACCGCAGACTCACCAAATGAGATGACTTCTTAGGTGGCGTACCGGGGCGTGGGGCGTCGGTTGTCGGAAGCACGCGGCGATGCGAGTCCGCTGCGGACTCGCATCGCCTGGTGGTGTTCGGGCAGGACGGTTCGGCAGGTGTTACTTGGTGGCGAGGAAGAGGTAGTCCGCGGTGTAGGGGACGCGGGCGGTGGGGTGGGTGGCCGGGTTGCAGGTGCCGGCCGGGGCGACGCCGCCGGCGGTGTTGAGTCGCAGGACCGAGGTGGTCTTGGACAGGAGTCCTTCACGCTTGCCGGTCTGCTGGGCGCGGAGCAGGAGTTGGGGGATGTTGCCCTTGCCGTTGTCGAACTTGTTGAGGACGGTGCCGGTCACCGAGGAGCCGTCGGGGGCGATCCACTGCGGCGGGCCGGCGGGGCCGTGCTTGGCGAAGCTGTGCTGGATGTCGCCCTGGAGGGTGGCGTCAACGTTGTCCTGCGTG
This sequence comes from Streptomyces sp. MBT65, assembly GCF_016612545.1. Classification (GTDB taxonomy): domain Bacteria; phylum Actinomycetota; class Actinomycetes; order Streptomycetales; family Streptomycetaceae; genus Streptomyces. The sequence continues at coordinate 5,846 of NZ_JAENRY010000391.1, forward strand.
AAGGCGTAGGAGCCGTCGTCCTGCTTGGTGCAGGCGTAGATCTGGGCGCCCTTGACGACGCCGGCCAGCGCCGAGTGCCGGATGGCGTTGGGCAGTGAGACCGCGCCCGGGAGCGCGACGGCCTGTCCGCGGACCGCGCCGCCGGGGAACTCGGCGGTGTGCAGGTTGAAGTAGAACCGGTCGGGATACGCCTTGATGTTCCGGAGCAGGTCGGCGTCCTTGACCTTCACGGTGCCGAACACGAACGGCGTGCCGCCCTTGAGCTTCTCCATGAAGAACGGGATCTTCACGTCACCGTTGGTGCCCCGGCCGCCCTGGTGGAGATGGGCCATGGTCGGGGTCCCCGTACCGGTCCACGCGAACGCGAAGGACACCTCGTCGCCCTGGATGCGCATGAGGGCCACCGCGCTGCCGTCCTTGTCACCCACCGCCGGCTTGCCCTTGACGGGCACCTCGTTGTCACCGGTGAGGATCGAGGTGAAGTACGTCGCCCCCGACGCGTTCTCGGAGTAGCGGCCGATGGCACCCGCCGCCTGCGCGGCGCCCGCGTGCTGCGTCGCTCCGGCCGCCGGATGCGACACGTTGGCGTCGGCCGCACCGTCCGCGCCGTTGCAGGCGGTCAGGAGCAGGGTGCCGGTGATCGCGGTCGCGGCGATGGTCCCGAATCGCTTGAACATCATGTGTCTCGTTCTCCCCGTGATTGCCGATCCGCGGTTGCCCCGCGGTCGTTCTCCCTCCATCACGGGGCCCCTGGGGCGATCCCTCACCCGATGACACTCCTGAGACACGCCTGAGAAGAGACGGCATCACTGAGGACACGATCTCGACATTACGACGCACACCGACCGCCCGCGGAGGGACGCCGACCGGATGCCGGTGACGGCTGCGAAGGCCTCCGGTGCCGACCGGGCGCCAACTCGGCCTTGCCGCGCGGGTGTTCGGACTTGCGCTTCAAGGGAGACGTGGCCGCGCTTCGAGGGCCTCGTCGTCGAGGGGTGGGTGAGGACCGCACCCCGGACACGCCGCGCGGGCGCCACGCCGTGGACGTCGGCACCCGGACGGGCGCGGATCGACACGTCACCGCTGTCGGTTTCGCGGCTTGAGCCGATGCCGCCGACCGTGCCCGGTCGAGGACGAGGCGGGAGACACCGGGTACGTTCCATGAACACCGACAGGAATCGCTGGAGTGACGGGCAGACGAAGCCCCCGCCGCGTCGGCGACGGCCCGCCCCAGCCATGACCAGGAAGCGGCATTGAACAAGAGCGGAACGACGCGCGACATGGAACGCCACGGACCCACCGGCCTCGGCCCGGCGCGAGCCCTGGCCCGCCTGGCCCTGCTGTGCATCGCGGGAGCTGTGGCGGCAGTGGTGGCCGGCACCGGCCAGTGGTTCATCCTGCTGCTGGGCCTGGCGGGCCTCGGACTGGCCGGCGCGGGCCTGTGGTGGGCGCTGGCACACCGCGGCCTCGCCCGGCTCCTCGGTGCCCTGCTGGCGATCACCGCACCCGTCGGAGTCCTGGTGCTGTACGCCATCTCGGGCCTGTGGGTGGTCGCGGTGGTCGCCCTCGCGGCATGGACGGCAGCGCTCGGCTGCGCGAGGAGTGCCCTGCGCCGGCTGCGCGAACCGCACGGCATGCACACCCGCACGGTCCGCCCGCCCCGCCGGGCCGTGCTGATCATGAATCCGAAGTCGGGTGGCGGGAAGGTCGGGCGGTACGGACTCGTGGAGCGGGCCGAGGCACTGGGCGCGCGAGTGATCCTGCTCGACCTCGACACGGATCCGGATCCGGTGGCACTGGCCCGGCAGGCCGTCGCCGAGGGAGCGGACCTGCTCGGTGTGGCCGGCGGCGACGGCACCCAGGCCCTGGTGGCGGGAGTGGCCGCCGAACACGGTCTGCCGTTCATGGTCGTCACGGCCGGCACCCGCAACCACTTCGCCATGGACCTCGGCCTGGACCGGGACGATCCGGTGCGCAGCCTGGAGGCGCTCTCGGACGGTGTGGAACTCCGCGTCGACCTCGGCGACATCTCCGGCCGGCCGTTCGTCAACACCGCTTCGTTCGGTGCGTACGCGCATATCGTCCAGAACCCCGACTACCGGGACGCCAAGGCGGTCACCGCGCTCGACCAGTTGCCGGACCTGCTGGCGGGCGACGCGGGCGCCGAACTCAGTGCCCGGACCGACGAGGAGCGGTTGGACGCCCCGCAGGCGGTGCTGGTCAGCAACAACCCCTACGCGCGGGCCGACCCCCTGACCGGTGGCCGCAGGGAACGTCTCGACACGGGCGCGCTCGGCGTGATCGCGGTGCGGGTCGGGGGCGCGGTGCAGGCCGCCGAACTGGCGCTGCTGGGGGAGCGGGCCAGCGGCATCACGACCCTGACGTCCCGCAGCGTCCTCGTCGAGTCCGGCGAGGAGACCATCCCGGTGGCCGTGGACGGCGAGGCACTCGTCCTGCCCGCACCCGTCGTGTGCACGATACGACCCGGCGCGCTGCGGGTGCGCGTGCCACGGGAACGCCCCGGGGCACCGTACGTCGCACCGGTCGTCGACTGGTACCGCGTCCTGCGCCTCGCCTTCGACCGGTCGCCCCACGGACACGAGAGCCACGACCCCGCAACCCCCGTACGCGACAAGAACCAGGAGCAGAGCGATGATTGACCGTCGGACTCGGCAACAGCGAGTACCGCAGGGCCTGTTGCGTGATCTCGCCAGTCTTGACCAGGCGCTGTACGAGGCCGTGACGGTCACCAGTACACCGGCGCTGGACTCGGCGCTGCGCCGACTGTCCGCGGCGGCCGACCACTCCAAGATCTCCTTCCTGATCGCCGCCACCCTGGCCCTGCGCCCAGGCCGCTCCCGTCGCGCCGCGGTACTCGGCGTCGCGGCGCTCGGCGTCGCGTCCACCACGGCCAACCTGCTCGGTAAGCGCCTTGTACGACGGCCACGCCCGCACCGCGCCGAGGACTCGCCCTTCCCCGGTCGGCACGTCCCCATGCCGGCGTCCGCGTCGTTCCCCTCCGGCCATACGGCCTCCGCCGTCGCCTTCGCCGCGGCGGTCGGGCCCGCGTTCCCGGCCGTCACGGTCCCTCTCGGCCTACTGGCCTGCGCCGTGGGCTACTCGCGCGTCCACACCGGGGTGCACTATCCGGGCGACGTCGTCGCCGGCGCCGTACTCGGAACGGGCGCGGCTGCGGCTGTCCTTGCGGCGGCCGCGCACTGGGACGGCTCGGGAGGTGGCAGTGCAGGGCGGCTGACCTGCGCCTCTTCGGCCCGGTGACGGCTGCGGTCCGGGTGCTCGGGAGTTCGGACGGTGGGCATCTCCCGAAACCCGGATCACCCCTGTCTGTAGTTGACGCGTTCAAATGTCATCCCGTGATGGGTCTCGGCATGTCGGCGTAGGCCGCCTCGCGATCGAACACGTCCACGTACTGCGGGAGGTCCGCAGGATCGACACGGTGCACGTGTGGGCCCCGCCGCGCCCCCGACCAGCGGTAGATCGATGCCACCGGTATGGCCCGCACCACCGTCGTCGCCGACAGCACCGCCACCCAACTCGCCGAGTCCAGCGAAGCCCTGCCGTCCATCAAGGGGGAGCCGCCCTCCCGCAGACCTTCGGCCGCGAACTCGGCGCCGTCCTCGCCGGAACGACACCCGGCCGCCAACTCCCCTCCGGCATCAACCTGTTCAACTCGATCGGCATCGCCCTGGAAGATCTCGCTTACGCGGCCCTCGCCATCGACCACGCCCGGCCCCTGTGCGGAGCCGGGCTCGGCACAGGGGCGTCCGGGGGTGGGCTACTCGGAAGCGGTCGCGGTGATCACGGAGAAGGCGCCGCCCTGCGGGTCGGCGAGGACGGCCATGCGGCCTGCCGCCATGTCGAAGGCCGGGGCGAGCACGCTGCCGCCGGCGCGAACGGCCGCGGCCTGGATGTCGTCGACGCTGTCCACGTGGAAGTACGGCTGCCAGTGCGGGGGGACGTCCGGCGGCAGCTGGGACAGGTCCATGATTCCGCCGACCGCGCGGCCGTCGACCTGGAACTCGATGTAGCCCTCGGCGCCGGGCATCTCGGAGGGGGTCGTGGTGACGGGCAGGACGCTGGAGTAGAACGCGGAGGCGGCCGTCATATCGGCGGTGACCAGTTCGTTCCACGTCAGCGCGCCGTGCTCGTTCACGATGCCCGCACCGTCGAAGGTGCCGGCCTGCCACAGGCCGACGACGGCACCGGTCGGGTCGGCGAGCACGGCCATCCGGCCCAGGTCCATGACGTCCATGGGGCCCATCATGGCCGTACCGCCGGCGTCGATCGCGGACTTGACGGTGCCATCGATGTTGTCGGTGGCCAGATAGGTGGTCCACACCGTGGGCGGCAGCGGGTCGGGGACCGTCCCGTCCGGGTTCATCGCCTTCATGATTCCGGCGACGGGCTTGCCCTTGAGCGTGCAGACGGCGTACCCGCCCTGTTCGGCGGGGCCGATCTCGCCCTGCCAGCCGAAGAGATCGCGGTAGAAGTCGAGGGCCGCCTGCTGGTCAGGGACCATCAAGTCGATCCAGCACGGAGTGCCGGGCTTGTAGGGGCCGTTCAATTCGGGCATGACGCCTCCAGAGTGGCGCTCGGGATATGGACAGGCCGTCTTTTACTCCCTCTTCATACGCGCAGTCCATCTAAACAGGTGAATGCGTTACATACACGGCCGGACGGTTCAAGGCGGCATGCGCATCCCTTCCGAAGCCCACGGGCAGTGCACAAGAACCTCGATTCGATGCTGCCCCGGAGCGCATCGGTGCGCGCCCTGACGTCGCCGGCGACGGAGCCGGGCGGTCGCCTCCGGCCAGGGAGATCGTGAACGCCGTAGTGGTACCGGCCGCGCCCGGGACCGTGAACTCGTAGGTGCCCGGGACGGTGAAGACTTTCTGGGTGTCGGCATGGGCCGCGGAAGGGTCGAGCATCGCCGGCAGATCCACGCCGGCCAACGTGGCGGTACGGTCTCCGGCCCGGTGAGCGACTCCCTGGCCTTCAGCGCTCGGATGATTTGTACATAGGGGTCCCGTCCCCTGTCGTCTTTCGGATCCCGCGTTGGTTCGGCGTGCTGAGCGCACAGACTTTCGGCGTGGCGAGTACCGGCCCGGCACGGAGCTCCCCAGCCCGCTGTCCTCGCTTCAGCCGACACGCCCCACCAGCCCAGTGGGGCGATCTACTTGTTGTGGCGCCCCGCTTGGGTCGGTCTTTTCGCAGGACCACCTTGGCTGCTCCGGCTGTCGCGATGGTGGCGGGGATCCAGCTCGGGACTGGGCCCTGTCCGGTCGATCTTTGAGGCCACGGCGTATGGCACCCGTGAATCTCGTTGTCGAACGTCTCGTCGGGTGAGGTAGAAGGGCGGTATGGATGCCGCCGCACTTGAACAGATGCTGGACGAGACCTTCGATCACGCTGTCGTGCATCACGGATACACCAACTACATGCGTGACTACGAGGTCATCGTCCATGCGACGGCCGATGCCCGCACCGGCATCACGCCGTCGTACCTGCGGTATCTGTTCCGGTACTGCGTCGAGGCCCGATGCGAGACGTCAGTGCCCGCAGAGACCTGGCGGATCTCTTTGGACGACCGGCTCATCGACCACGAAACCGGTGTCGACCTCGACGGTTACGTCTGGGGCGTGAACTGGCACTCCCTGTACCCGGGAGCCAAGCTTCTCCCCGAGTCGGAGGCAACCCGCCGCTGGTCGACGGCCGTCGGGATCGACTTCCATGAGGTACGCATGGGGACCAACGCACACAACCTGACCTTGGTCTTCTCGGATCTTCAAGTGAGTGAGATCCCGGTCGGATACGCGCCCTTCGTCACGGACTAGGGATCAGGGTTCATGTGATCTTGTGACCGACGTGTGTCCGAGTCGTCGTCGACGACCCAGATGGCGACAACGCCGTCGGTCGGCAGGCCCGTGCGGTCGTAGCGCCGTGACGAGGTCGACGAGGTAGCCCTTGCCCGCGGTGCCGACATCGATCACGAGCGGGCGCAGGGTGGTGATCGTGGTGCCGTACCTGACGACGTCGGCGCGCCACGACGGACGGGTGCGGCCGGGCCGAGCACGGACGGGAGTTGGCGCCGGGTTGCGGGTGTAGGTGCTGTCGTAGCCGAGGAGTTCGAGGTCGCGTCCGACAAGTGGGTCGACGGCGCCGTCGGTGAGGTCGGCGAGCCGGTCGTAGAGGTCGAAGCGGTCGAAGAGGAGTGACTGTCCTCGAGGAGGAAGGTGAAACGCCCGCCGGTGGTGGTGGCAGCGACCGTGTCATGCAGGGGGCCGCCCGGAACTCGGGCGGCCCCTGCATAGCTGTGGGCGCCCGGTTCAGCGGACCGGCAGCACTGTGGTGTGTTCCTCGCGTACGGCCTGGAGGGAGCGGGGGGCGAGGCCGAGGAGGCTCAGGATCGTCGGTGCGATCTGCTTGGTCTGCACGTGCGCGGAGTCGCGTACGTGGGCCGGGGCGGAGGCGCCGGAGACGACGAGGGGTACGGCGAGGTCGTCGGAGTGGCTGCCGCCGTGCTCGGCGATCTTCTTGGTGCCGCCGGTGTAGACGACGCCGTACTGCGCGACGCCGAACAGGTCGGGGACCCGGGCGTCGCCGGGCCTGACGTGGAAGTAGTCGGCGGCGGCCCTGCCTGCGTAGACCTTGCTGAGACCGCTGTGGGTGTAGGCCTTGGGCTTGGCGTTGATGTCGGTGCCGGTGCCGTTCTGCGCGAGCAGGTACGTCTTGGCGAAGGCGGTGGCGGCCGGGGAGCGGTCGGAGAGCCACAGCAGCATGGCGTCGTCGTCCACCGCGTGCGTCACCAGGTCGGCTGCGCCGGGGTGGAGCTTCTTCCAGGCGGCGTTGAGGCCGTCCAGCAGCGGCCCGTCGTCGACGCGGGTGAGCGCGGTGGGGTCGGTGGGCGACTGGCCGTGCTTCGCGGAGAGGACGACCGTGGTGCTGCCGGAGAGGTGCCGCTTGGCGATCTCGGCGGTCAGGGCGCCGATCTCGTCGTTGACGAAGTCGAGGTTCTTCACCAGCAGCGGGCCCGGGACGTTCTTGGCGGTGTAGCCGCCGGTGAGGCCGTCGGAGGCGGGCAGCTTCTGCGCGGTGGAGACCGACTGGAAGTTGAGGCCGAAGATCGCCGGGGTGCCCACCTTGTGGGTGCGGCTGTGGTCGTAGCCGTCGATCTCGTTGAGGACGGCCTTCACCTTGTAGCCGTCGTACTGCTCGGTGGCCTTGTTGTCCGTGGTCCAGTCGTTGCCGGCGGCGTAGCCGAGGGCGTCGCTGTTGATCTCCGGAGTGAACAGGTCCTGGACGCCGGTGCCTGAGGGACCGTCGAGGATCTCGTAGGCGGCGTGCTTGTCCGACCAGGCGGTGCGCAGACCCGCCTGGCGGGCCACCTCGAAGATGGTGTTCACCTTGAGGTAGGAGTGCGGGTAGACGGGCTTGCACGTCTTCGGGTCGACGGGCAGCTTCGACGCGTTGAGCAGGCTCTCCGGCCGGCCGGTCATCGACAGGATGCTGTCGGGCAGGCCCGCGAGGCCCTGGCCGGCGTCGATGGATGCCTGGTTCTTGTCCAGGTCCTCGGTGAGGTCCACCTCGACCCCGGGCTTGACGCCCTTGCAACTGGTGGTGCCGGCCGGGAGGAGCGCGGCGTTGTAGGTGTCGTCGTAGTAGACGCCCGTGGTGCCGGGGCTGCCGCCGGTCGCCTGGGCGACCATGCCGGGGAAGGAGTCCGAAGGCGTGGTCGTGCTGGCGTGGGTGTACTCCACACCGCCGCCGACCAGGTGGGCCAGCGCGGAGTTCGGGTGTCTGGCGATGTACCAGGCCAGGTCCGACTGGTGCAGCCCGTCGACGGAGACCAGCAGGACGTGCCGGGCGGCGGCCGGATGGTGGGAGGCGGCGAACGCGGCGGGCTCGGCGGCGGTCACCCCGGTGAGAACTCCGGTCGCGGCGAGGAGGGCTGCGGGCCTGACGTGGCGTCTGGACATCTGGTGTCTCCCGGGTGTTCGGGGCGGGTTGCGGGTGCCGGGCCCATCCCAGTCGCGCCTTGTGTACCGGAACCGGCGGATCTGTGAATGCACCCGGAATGGGCGGTCGGGTCTTCGCCAAGCAGGCATGGGTTTCCCCAAGAGGGAGAGCCGGCGGAGGCGCTCGGCCAGGAGGGCGGGTGGGGGACGGGGCTCTCGGCGGCGGGTGCGGGACCCGCGATCCTCATACGACTGCCGCGGGCGGCGACCTTGCGTACGACC
>NZ_JAENRY010000392.1 GCF_016612545.1 Streptomyces sp. MBT65
CCCAGTCGCTGAAGTGCGGGGCGCGATCCGACGAGAAGTCGACGGTGTTCCCGGCGCGGCCGGGGTGCGCCCCGCACTTCAGCGACTGGGCGGGAAGTGGATCGACCCCTATCCGTACATCCGGCGCATCGCGAACTCCACCATCTGCTCGACCGCCTTCGCGTCGAACACCATCCGGTGCTCGCCCTCCATGTCGACGACGAAGCCGTACCCCGTCGGCAGCAGGTCGATGACCTCGGCGCCGGTGATCACGAAGTACTTGGACTCCTTGCCGGCGTAGCGGCGCAGTTCCTTCAGCGAGGTGAACATCGGGATCACCGGCTGCTGGGTGTTGTGGAGCGCGAGGAAGCCCGGGTTGTCGCCGCGCGGGCAGTACACCTTGGACGTCGCGAAGACCTGCTGGAAGTCCTCGGCCGCCATCTGCCCGGTGGTGAAGGCGCGTACCGCGTCCGCCAGCGAGGGCGGGGACGGCTCGGGGTAGAGCGGCGGCTGCTGGCCGTAGCCGCCCACGCCACCGGCCATCTGCTGCTGGGGCGGGACGTACCCCTGCTGAGCGCCCACGTTCTGGTCGTAGCCGTACATGACGGCAAGAGTACTGAGTCACAGATGGACGGCTTGGGGTTGCGTCTTATTACCGACGGGTAGCATCATCGTAGCTACTGCTTAGTACACGTCGTCCAGCTACACGTCGTCCAGTACAAGTCTCGTCACAAGTCTCGTCGTACATATCTTTCTACGGAGTCGTCGCCATGGGGCACTACAAGTCGAATCTCCGCGACATCGAGTTCAACCTCTTCGAGGTCCTCGGGCGCGACAAGCTGTACGGCACCGGTCCCTTCGCGGAGATGGACACGGACACCGCCAAGAGCGTCCTGGAAGAGCTGACCCGCCTCGCGGAGAACGAGCTGGCGGAGTCCTTCGCCGACGCCGACCGCAACCCGCCGGTCTTCGACCCGGAGACGAACACCGCGCCGGTGCCCGCCTCCTTCAAGAAGAGCTACAAGGCCTTCATGGAGTCGGAGTACTGGCGGCTGGGCCTGCCCGAGGCCATCGGCGGTACGACGGCTCCCCCCTCCCTGATCTGGTCGTACGCGGAGCTGATCCTCGGTGCGAACCCGGCCGTGTGGATGTACTCCTCCGGCCCGGCCTTCGCCGGGATCCTCTACGACGAGGGCAACGACGTACAGAAGAAGATCGCGCAGCTGGCCGTGGAGCGGACCTGGGGGTCCACCATGGTGCTGACCGAGCCCGACGCCGGTTCGGATGTGGGTGCCGGTCGTACCAAGGCGATCCAGCAGGACGACGGGTCCTGGCACATCGAGGGCGTCAAGCGCTTCATCACCTCCGGTGAGCACGACATGGAGGAGAACATCCTTCACTACGTGCTGGCGCGGCCCGAGGGCCACGGCCCGGGCACCAAGGGACTCTCCCTCTTCCTCGTGCCGAAGTTCCTCTTCGACGTCGAGACCGGCGAGCTGGGCGAGCGCAACGGCGTCTACGCCACGAACGTCGAGCACAAGATGGGCCTCAAGGCGTCCAACACCTGCGAGATGACCTTCGGCGACCGGCACCCCGCCAAGGGCTGGCTGATCGGCGACAAGCACGACGGCATCCGCCAGATGTTCCGGATCATCGAGTTCGCCCGCATGATGGTCGGCACGAAGGCCATCTCGACGCTCTCCACCGGCTACCTCAACGCCCTCGAGTACGCCAAGGAGCGCGTCCAGGGTCCCGACCTCGCGCAGTTCATGGACAAGGCCGCGCCCAAGGTCACCATCACGCACCACCCGGACGTGCGCCGCTCGCTGATCACGCAGAAGGCGTACGCCGAGGGCATGCGCGCGCTCGTGCTGTACACCGCCTCGGTCCAGGACGCGATCGCCGTCAAGGAGGCCGAGGGCGAGGACGCGTCCACCGAGCACGCGCTCAACGACCTCCTCCTGCCGATCGTCAAGGGCTACGGCTCCGAGAAGGGCTACGAGCAGCTCGCCCAGTCGCTTCAGACCTTCGGCGGCTCCGGGTTCCTCCAGGAGTACCCGATCGAGCAGTACATTCGGGACGCCAAGATCGACACCCTGTACGAGGGCACCACCGCGATCCAGGGCCAGGACTTCTTCTTCCGGAAGATCGTCCGCAACCAGGGCGCGGCCCTCAACTCCCTCGCCGAGGACATCAAGAAGTTCCTCGCGCTGGGGACGGGCGGCGAGGAGCTGTCCGGCGCCCGCGAGCACCTCGCCAAGGCGGCCGTCGAGCTGGAGGCCATCGTCGGCCTGATGCTGACCGACCTCGCGGCGACCGAGCAGGACGTCAAGAACATCTACAAGGTGGGCCTCAACACCACCCGCCTGCTGCTCGCCTCCGGCGATGTCGTCGTCGGCTACCTGCTCCTCAAGGGTGCCGCGGTCGCCGTCGAGAAACTGGAGACGGCCTCCGCCAAGGACCGCGCCTTCTACACCGGCAAGATCGCGGCCGCGAAGTTCTTCGCGGGCAACGTTCTGCCGGGCGTGACCCTGGCCCGCAAGGTCGCCGAGGGCGTAGAACTGGACCTGATGGAACTGGACGAGGCAGCCTTCTAGACGACTCCCCGACACGTTCCAGGACAACACCGGTACAGCTTCGCGAAACCCCACATCGCCCTTGTGAGGGCCCGCTCCCACCCCCGGGAGCGGGCCCTCGTACGTCGTTAAGGTGAACCCCATGAGCGCACCCTCCCGCTTCGACCGCGGCCACACCGACGATCTGATGTCCTTCCTGGCGGCGTCCCCCACGCCGTACCACGCCGTGGCGAACACCGCCGAGCGGCTGGAGAAGGCCGGATTCAGGCAGGTCGCCGAGACGGACGCATGGGAGGGGACGACCGGCGGCAAGTACGTGCTGCGCGGTGGCGCGATCGTGGCCTGGTACGTCCCCGAGGGCGCGGCCCCGCACACCCCCTTCCGCATCATCGGCGCGCACACCGACTCCCCGAACCTGCGGGTCAAGCCGCGCCCCGACACCGGCGGGCACGGCTGGCGCCAGGTCGCCGTCGAGATCTACGGCGGGCCGCTGCTGAACTCCTGGCTCGACCGGGACCTCGGTCTCGCCGGCCGGCTGAGCCTGCGGGACGGTTCGACGCGCCTGGTGAACGTGGACCGGCCGCTGCTCAGAGTGCCCCAACTCGCCATCCACCTGGACCGTTCCGTGTCGGCGGACGGGCTCAAGCTGGACAAGCAGCGGCACCTCCAGCCGATCTGGGGCCTGGGCGACGACGTCCGCGACGGCGACCTGATCGCCTTCCTGGAGGAGGAGTCGGGGCTCGCGCCGGGCGAGGTCACCGGCTGGGACCTGATGACCCACTCCGTGGAGGCACCCGCCTACCTGGGCCGCGACCAGGAGCTGGTCGCCGCTCCGCGCATGGACAACCTGCTGTCCCTGCACGCCGGCGCCGCCGCGCTCGCCTCCGCCGCCGCCCGCGAGAACCTGCCGTACATCCCCGTGCTGGCCGGTTTCGACCACGAGGAGAACGGCTCGCAGTCCGACACCGGCGCGGACGGGCCGCTGCTCGGCGGGATCCTGGAGCGCTCGGTGTTCGCGCGCGGTGGCTCGTACGAGGACCGGGCGCGTGCCTTCGCCGGGACCGTCTGTCTGTCCTCCGACACAGGTCACGCGGTGCACCCCAACTACGCGGAGCGGCACGACCCGACGCACCACCCGCGCGTCAACGGCGGCCCGATCCTCAAGGTCAACGTCAACAACCGCTACGCCACGGACGGTTCGGGCCGCGCGGTGTTCGCCGCCGCCTGCGAGAAGGCGGGCGTGCCCTTCCAGACCTTCGTCTCCAACAACTCCATGCCCTGCGGCACGACGATCGGCCCGATCACCGCGGCCCGCCACGGCATCAAGACCGTAGACATCGGCGTGGCGATCCTCTCCATGCACAGCGCCCGCGAACTCTGCGGAGACCGCGACCCGTTCCTGCTGGCCAACGCGCTGGTGGCGTTCCTGGAGGGTTAGCCAACTCCCCTTCGGCGCATGGGTGTTGTCTCCCCGGGTACCCGGAGGCGGACCGGGCCGACCGGACCGGATCTGGCAGGACAGGGAGGCGACACTCATGGGCCTGGGCGGATGCATCATCCTCATCGCCGTCGGCGCGATCCTCACGTTCGCGACCGACTGGCACATGCAGGGGGTCAATCTCGACCTGGTCGGCGTGATCCTCATGGTCGTCGGGCTGATCGGCGTCGTGACGTTCGCCGGCATGGCCCGGCGCAGGCGCGTGGTGATACCGGGTCAGACGACCGTCGTCGAGGGCGACGAGACGCGCGGCTACCGCGGCTGATACGGCGCGTACCCCGCACTCGGGCCGAATCGCCCGCACAGGACATACACAGCCAACCGTGAGCAATCCGTGACGCGGGGCGCATTGTGCGGTTGTGTGAACCTCGTGAAGACTTCGTGCAGTTGAGGGCCCGGGGAGAGGCAGCCCCGGGCCCGTCTCACGATCGTCACGGGGGAGGCCGCTGCCGTGCTCGAACCACGGCTGGTGGTCCTGATCCCGGCCCACAACGAGGCGGACCGCATCGGCGCCGCGATCGAGGGCCTGTGGCGGCAGACCCGCAAACCCGACCTGATCGTCGTCGTCACCGACAACTGCACCGACGACACCGCCGAGGTCGCCGCCTCGCACGGCGCGGACGTCTTCGCCACCCGGGGCAACACCCACAAGAAGGCCGGCGCCCTCAACCAGGCCATCGACTGGGTCCTGCCCCACCTCGACGAGCGCGACCTCCTCCTCGTCCAGGACGCGGACACGATCCTCAACCCCTGGTTCAGCGAGACCGCGACGGCCACCTTCAACCGCAAGGTCGGGGCCGTAGGAGGAGTCTTCTACGGCGAGCAGGGCGGCGGACTCCTCGGCCTGCTCCAGCGCATGGAGTTCCAGCGCTACGCCTGGGAGCTGGACCGCACCGGCGGCAAGGCCCAGGTCCTCACCGGCACCGGCACGATGTTCCGCGCCCGCGTCCTGCGCGAGGTCCGGGAGGCCCGCCACTCGGGACTGATCGGCGGCGGCGACGGCTACTACAGCCTCGCCTCCCTCACCGAGGACGACGAGATGACCAAGGCGGTCAAGACCCTCGGCTACCGCGCGATGTCCCCGGCGGGCTGCGCGGTCACCACCGAGGTCATGACCAGCCTCCCCAAACTCTGGCACCAGCGCCTGCGCTGGCAGCGCGGCGCCCTGGAGAACCTCCGCGACTACGGCTGGACACGTGTCACCGCCCGCTACTTCCTCCAGCAGTTCCTGATGGGCTTCGGCGCGCTGTCGTTCCTGATCTACCTGACCTTCATGGCCACGTATACCACGCTGTACGGCTGGCCCGGCCTCTCCCCGTTCTGGACCGCGATCGGCCTGATCTTCGTGATCGAGAAGACCGTCTCCGTCCGCCGCGCCGGCCCCCTCGCGGTCCTGGTCGCCGCGCTGATGATCCCCGAGATGCTCTACGACCTCTTCCAGCACGCCGTCTACTTCACCTCCCTGTGGGGCCTGGTCCGCCGCAGCGAGGAGAGGTGGGTGGCCACCTAGGCCCATCCCTCACATCACTTCACGTCCGCAAGGAGAAACGTTTATGTACGGAAGAGTTGTCGGCGCCGGAACGACCGGTGCCGGTGGTGCCACCCTGGCCGCGACGGGCCTGTGGCTGAACAGCATGGCGATGATGGTGGCGGCGACGACGCTGGTGGCGGCGGGGATGGCGCTGTACAAGCTGGCTCCGTGGGCGCGGCGACGGTAGCCCTTTGCTTTGCTGCTGATCCCCCGTTTCAGGCGTTCTGGTCGGGCTGGTCGTCGCGGTCGTCCATGCCGGCCAGGACGAGGGGGAGTCGGTCCGCCCCGCCCTCGGTGAGGCGGACCGGGACGCCCCAGTCCTGCTGGTGGACATGGCAGGCGGGGTATTCGTTGGACGGATCGTCGTCGCAGGACGCGGCCATCGCGGAGATGTGCAACACGCCTTCCGCGACGGCCTCGTTGAGGGTGAGGGTGCGGTTCAGGTCCGTGCCCGCGCCCTCGCCGGCGAGGAGCAGTTCGGGCGGGGTGGCCGAGACGAGGAGGCGGGTCGAGGGGCCGTAGCGGGTGTCTAGCTTCTGGCCTGCCGGAGCCTGGAAGATGACGTCCAACTTCACTTCTCCCAAGGCGACTTCGGTGGCCGCGCGCTGGGTGCGATGGGCCACGGACTCGACCCGCACCGCCTCCTCCGGCAGCCGCAGCCGGGTCAGCCGGTGCCGGGCCGACTCGACGACCAGGATGTCGTCGCCGACGAGCACGGCGTCGCTCGGCTCCCTCAAGTCCGTGGCCAGCGTGGTGACTTCGCCGGTCGCGGGGTCGTAGCGGCGCAGTGCGTGGTTGTACGTGTCGCTGATCGCCACCGAGCCGTCCGGGAGCGCGGTGACGCCCAACGGGTGCTGGAGCAGCGACTGTTCGGCCGCTCCGTCGCGGTGCCCGAAGTCGAAGAGTCCGGTGCCGACGGCGGTGTGGACGGCCCCGTCGAGGTCCACCCAGCGCAGGGCGGACGTCTCGGAGTCGGCCAGCCACAGCCTCTCGTCGGTCGCGGCGAGCCCCGAGGGCTGCGCGAACCAGGCCTCGGCGCCGGGCCCGTCGACGAGCCCCTCGTTGGTGGTGCCGGCGGTGACGGCGACGGTGTCCTCGGCGGGGTCGTAGGCCCAGAGTTGATGCACACCGGCCATGGCGATCCACACCTTGCCCTGCCACCAGGCCACGTCCCAGGGGGAGGAGAGGCTGACCTCGCGGGCGGGGCCGGAGGTGGGCTCGCCCTGCATCCACTGACGGCCGGTGCCCGCGAGGGTGGTCACGGCACCGGTGGTGAGGTCGAGTCGGCGCAGCGCGTGGTTGACGGTGTCGGCGACGACCACGGACCCGTCCTCGCCGAGGGCAAGCCCCTGTGGCTCGTTGAAGCTTGCGGAATCCGCCGTACCGTCACCGAACCCGCGCGCCCCGGAACCGATCCGCCGTACGACGCTCTCCCCGTCGGCCGCCAGCTCGACCAGTTGGTGCCGGGTGGTGTCGCTGACCAGGAAGGTGCCGCCGGGGAGGGCGATCGCCTTGCCGGGGAAGCGCAGCACGGTGGGCTCGGGCTCCGGGGCCACATACGGACCGTCCCCGCGCCGGAGCGTCCCCTTCGCCGCGTGCTCGGTCTCCAGCTCCGCCACCAGCCGCTCGATGGCGTGCGCGTGCCCCTCGCCCGCGTGCTGCGCGACGACGTACCCCTCGGGGTCGATCACGACGAGCGTCGGCCACGCGCGCACGGCGTACTGCTTCCAGGTCGCCAGCTCCGGGTCGTCCAGCACCGGATGCTCCACCCCGTACCGCTCCACGGCGTCGACGACCGCCTGATGCTCCGCCTCGTGCACGAACTTCGGCGAGTGCACCCCGATGATCACCACCGTGTCCCGGTGCTTCTCCTCCAACTCCCGCAGTTCGTCCAGAACATGCAGGCAGTTGATACAGCAGAAGGTCCAGAAATCCAGAATGACGATGCGTCCCCGCAGGTCGGCGAGGGTGTACTCCTCACCACCCGTGTTCAGCCAGCCGCCCTTGCCGGTGAGCTGGGGGGCGCGGACGCGGGCGCGTCGTCGAGACGTGGGCGCGGGGGTGGGCGCCGGGGCGGCATCGCTCATCCTTCAAGCTTGCCATCCTGGTATGAACGTCGGATCACACGCGTACGGCACAACCCAAGGGGCGCGGATGGACACTGACGGGCACGGAACGGATGCGGGGCGGCCGGCGAGGCCGGTGCAGGGGTTCATGGCGCTGCCGGGGCGCACGGAGCGCCGGGAGGACGTCTACGAGACGTGCCTGGAGAACGTGGTCCGAAGCCTGGGGCTCGGCGTCGCATTAGAAACGGACCGGGCGGACCTTCGGACCTGGGGGCACGTCGTCCGGGCGGCGATTCGTGGCGCCTGCCGACGGGGCATCGTCCTTTCCGAAGAGTCCTTCGAGGTACTGCTCAGGGCAGCCGTCCACGAGCCCGACCCGAGTTTCAACCGCTGGTTCGTCGAGCCGGCCCTGAACGCGTTCGGGCACAGGCGCGTCCGCATCGCGCTGCTCGGGTACCTGCGAACGGGCACAGACCTTGAGCGGGCCGGCGCCGCGCGGGCCTGGTACTGGTCGGCCCTGCCTCTCCGGATGCCCGTAGTACGAGCGGAGAACGGCAGAGCCACCGGTCAGGCGGAGACCGATGACGGCTCGACCGTGGTCGCCGAGTGGAACGAGGCCGCTCTGCGCGAGTTCGTGAGCAACGAGAACGTGGACGTCCGGCGCTGCGTCCTGCCGGGGTTGTCGCTCCGGAAGTCTGCCTATCCGCCGGAACTGCACGCCCTGGTGGACGTGGCGGTGGCGACAGCCCGGTCCCATCCGGACGAGTACATCCGCCACCGCGTGGAACACCAGGTCGGCGACTGACCCCTATGGGGGTGCTCAGCGGGCTTCGGAAGAGCTTACGGCTGGTCGGTCATGGTGATGCCGGGCGGCGTACGGGCAGGTCCGCGGGCAGGTCCGCGGGCAGGTCGAACCACACCCCCTTGCCCTCCGGGTGGGGCTGGCCGCCGTACGGGATGTCCGGGCTGTGGCCCCAGCGGCCTTCGGTGAGGGCGTCCACCAGGAAGAGACCGCGGCCGCCGCCCCGCTCACCCGGTTCGGGCGTCAACTCCCTTATCACCGGCGGGTTCTCGTCGCCGTCGTACACCACGACCCGTAGCCGTCCCTCTTCCACCGCCAGCCACAGCACCGTGCCGTCACCGCCCTTCGCGTGGACGCAGGCGTTGGTGACGAGTTCCGAGGTGCAGAGGATCGCGTCGTCGACCAGGGCGCGGTCCAGCTCCAGCGTGCGCAGGACGGTGGCGACGAAGTCGCGGGCGATGTGGGGGGAGGTGTCGAGGGGTGGGCAGATGAGGGTGTAGGAGGGCATGGGGCATCAACTCCGGTGAGGTGAGGGGGGTTTGCGCGAACCCGGGCTCGTTGCTGTCCGGCGCCCCGGTGTGGATGGTCGGGGTGGCACTTCCAACGGGCGGTGGGCGTGCGGGAGTTGCGGATGGGTGACCACTTGGGCACCCTCCGTGAGGTACGTTGCGACCATAGCGACTCAGCCTGATACGCAGCAACCGCTCAGGAAAAGTACGACAAACGAGGAGAACGCCATGCCTCCGAGGGCCAACCCCACCGCACGCCAAGGGCGACTCGGCGCCGAACTGCGCAAGCTGCGCGAGGCGACAGGCATCGAGTCACGGGACGCCGCAGCCTTCCTCGGCGTGAACCAGACCCAGATCAGCCACATCGAATCCGGCCGGTTCGGAATCAGCGAGCAGCGGCTGCGCGGACTGGCCGGGTTCTACGAGTGCGACGACAGCCAACTCGTCGACGCATTGGTGGAGATGGCGGTGTCCCGGTTCAAGGGCTGGTGGGAGGAGTATCGCGGCGTGATGCCGCCTACGGCGTTCGACCTCGCCGAGTTGGAGCATCACGCGACGTACGCCCGCGTATTCGAGATGGTGCACATCCCGGGAGTCCTCCAGACCGAGGACCATGTACGCGCAGCCTCACTGTTCGTCGAGCCGAACCTCCCGGAGGAAGACCGCGAGGCCCGCGTCACGTTCCGGATGCGCCGCCGAGAGGTCATCACGTCGGGGACCCCGTACGACGTGATCATCCATGAAGCCGCACTACGGATGCGGGTGGGGGGCTCCAAGATCGCCCATGCCCAACTCGACCATCTTCTTCAGGTATCCGGCAGGGAATCGGTCACCCTTCGCGTCATCCCGTTCGCGGCCGAGGGATTCGCCGGGGCGGGATTTCCCATGCAGTACGTTGGCGGCGCCGTACCTCAACTGGACACCGTGCAGATCGACACGCCCCATGGTGCCGAGTTCATCGACGCCACAGCGCGGCTGAACCGCTACCGAACCCGGAGCGAGATCATCGACAAGGCAGCCCTCCCGCAGGAAGCTTCGCTCGACCTCATCCGCCGTATCGCCCAGGAACTTTGAAGGAGCCCCGTGCCTGACGTCCTCCGCTGGCAGAAGTCGTCGTACTCCGGAGGAGACGCCGACACCAACTGCCTGGAAATAGCCGCTACTTCCACCACCCTGCACCTCCGCGAGAGCGACGCCCCCGCCACCCTCCTCACC
>NZ_JAENRY010000393.1 GCF_016612545.1 Streptomyces sp. MBT65
GTCGGGGTGCCCGTAGGGGGCGTCGGGCGCGGGGTGGGTCGTAGGACCGCCGGACGGGTGCGAAGTCGTAGCCCCGGCGGACGGGTGGGGGGTCGTGACCCCACCGGCTGGGTGGGGAGTCGTAGCCGCACCGGACGGGTGGGAAGCCATGGACCCACCGGACAAGTGGGCAGTCGTAGAACCACCGGACGAGTGGGAGGCCGTAGAACCACCGGCGGTGTCCGCGGTCGCCGGGTCCTGGCCGGTGGGCGCGGCGACGGAGTCGTACGAGCCGCCGGCGGCCAGGGCGTCCAGGCGCAGGGACAGGGCGTCGAGTCGGGCCGCGGGGTCGTCCGAGGCCGAACTCCCCTGCGCCGGGACCCGGTTGGCCCGCGGGTCGTTCGTGTCCCGGCCCGCGCCGTCGGCCGTCGCGCTTCCCGCGGACCCGGTGCGTGCGCCCGCGCGGTCCGTCCAGCTCAGGACGGCACCGCAGGAGTCGCAGAACGACTGGCCCGGTTCCGCGCGGGTTCCGCATTCGGCGCAGCTCTGGGTGGTCGTCATCTCTCGGGGTTCCTTTCGGCGGGCACGGTGGTGGTGACCTGGACCGTGTACGGCATGTGGGCGGGGCGGGCGGCCGCCACGAGGGCGTCCAGCCGGTGGGTGTCCAGGGTGGTCGGCGCGGGCAGCCGCAGGTGGACGTGCAGCCGGGGGCTGCGTTCGCCGGGCACCGGGCCGAGCGGGCGGGCGTTCCAGTCGGCCGCGCCGCTCTCGGTGATCTCGGGTTCGACCCCGAAGGCGAGCCGGACGGCCTCGGCCAGTCCGCGCCGGGTGCCGCGGATACGGTGCAGATAGGTCGCGGCGGCCACGGCGGCCCGCAGCCGCGCCTCCGGCTCACTGCCGTCGGTCTCCGCCCCGACCCAACTCCCCAGCCACTGAACGAAGTCGAGCGGCGCGAGCGACGGCCGGAAGTACGTGTCGAGGCAGTCCAGCACATTCAGGATCGGCGCTACGACCTCGTCGAGCCCGGCGACGAAACGCTGGGCGAGGTCGTCGTCGGCGAACACGGCGGGCAGCATCGCGCCGATGGGCGCGGAGGAGCCGAGGCCGTCCACTGATCCCCTCAACGCGGGCCTCCCGAGTCGGAGTTGGTCGTGCTCATGCGCCGTCTCCGATCACGCGGACACGGTGGTCGAAGGAGAACACCAGCGACGGGCGCTCCAGGTCGATGCGGTCGGTGGGGTCGCCGCGCTTGCCGGTGAGTGGGTCGGCCGGGTGCAGGACGACCTCGTCGACCAGCTCGACGCCGGGCACGCGCTGGAGCACCGCGAAGACCTCCCCGGACTGCACCGGGCGCCCGAAGGGCCAGCCCTTGCCGTCCGATCCGCCGGTGAGCGGGTCGAGGTGACGGTAGAGGGCGTCGTGGGCCTGGCGGCGTACCCGGTCGGTGTCGACGCCCCGGAAGGCGTGGACCGTGGCGACCACGGTGATGCCCTGGTAGAAGGGCGGGCCGACCGCCAACCGGGTCCCGATCAGGCGCCGTTCGTCGAGATGCCGGGTGATGCGGTCCAACAGGGCGTCCCCGGGCACGAGTTGCTCGAACCGCAGGCGTCCACCGGGGTCGGGCACGGCCTGCGGGACCACCAACACCCGTACGGCGTAGGCCCCGTGCTCGCCCTCGTCGCCCTCCAGGCAGGTGATGCGGGCGGTCTCGGGGGCGGCCCGGCGGGACAGTTCCTCGTAGTCCCGGAGGGTGACCGCCCGCTCCTGGGCGCGCAGGGTGATCGGGGCGCGGGTCTTCGCCTCCTGGACCGTCTCGCCGTCCACTCCCCCGCGTGCCGCCTCCCTGTTGACGACCTCGGAGACGTACGGGATGGAGCTGCGCAGGATCTGTACCGCGCCGCGTGCCACGTTGCCGGCCCGGCCGCCGCCGGTGCGGTAGCGGCGGGCGCGGATCACCGCACCCTTGGGGGCGACCCCGCCGTACTGCCGCAGGGAGCCGTCGGGTTCGCGGACGGCCGGGCCGAAGGCGAGTTCGCCGGTGGCCGCGTCGAGGGTGATGTGCCGGTCGTCGGGGCCGGAGGCGGCGAAGTGCGGGACGACCTGCCAGTCCGTCCAGCCGTCGTGTTCGGCGGTCTGGAGGAGGAGCGGCGGGTTGTCGCCGACAACGGGGGTGTGGGCGAGCCGCAGTCGTTGCCCGGGCAGGCCGGTGGACTCGCCGAGCGCCTCGTCGTAGACGGTGTCCGCGTGGACGACGGTGGTGGTGCCGCCGATGGTGAAGGCCTCGGCGGAGCGGACGGTCGGCGAGAGGGTGTAGAAGGGCTGGTCGGGGTGGGGTTCGGTGACGCGGCAGCGCAACCACCCTGCTTCCTGGCCCCCGTTGCGGGACAGGGTGTGGCCGCCTGGGACGTGCAGGACGACCGCGCCGGGGCGGTTGAGGCCGCCGGTGCCGTCGCGGTCCACCTCGCACAGCTGCCAGCCGTCGGCGGTCCACGCCTCCCAGACCAGGGGTGGTTGGCGGGGGTCTACACCAACTCCGTCGACACGGCTGTCGAGTTCGAGGGCGAGGGCGCAGTGCGGGACGGCGGCGGTGAGACCGAACAGCATGGAGTCGCCGGGGTCGGGCGACTCGGCGAAGCACATCACGTGATTGCCCTCGGCCAGGTCGTGGGTGCGGTCGACGACCTGCTTGCCCCGGTGCTGCACGACGAGATGCCGCAACGCGCTGGGGACGACGGCGAGTTCGCGCTCGGTGGCGAAGACGACCGCCTCCTCGCCCTCGGTGCGCATCGTCGCCACCTCGGTGCCCAGCGGCACCTGTACCGGTTCCTCCTGGGGTGCCGAGAGCCAGAACGTGACGTCGGTGCGGGCGGCGGACGGCGGGAAGAGGGTGATGCCGACCAAGTCGAGGAAGGCCAAGTGGTTCTTGTCCGGTACCCGGTTGAGTCGGTAGACGATCTGGTCGGCCATGTGCGCGACCGTCTCGACGAGGGTGACGCCGGGGTCGGAGACGTTGTGGTCGGTCCACTCCGGGGCGCGCTGCTGGATGTAGCGCTTGGCGTCGTCGACGAACTGCTGGAAGCGGCGGTCGTCGAGGTTCGGGGAGGGCAGAGCCATCGGTCAGTTGTCGCTTTCAGCAGCCGTGCCGGGCGTGCCGGAGGTGTCCGGCTCGTCGTGGGACGGGATGACGTAGAAGGGGAAGACGAGGCTGCGCGGGTTGTTGGTGCCGCGGATCGCGTAGCGCACGTCGATGTACAGCACGCTCTGCTCGGTGCCCGCGGTGACCTCGACGTCCTCGACCTCGATGCGCGGCTCCCAGCGGTCGAGGCTGACGTGCACCTCGTGCTGGATCCGGCCCGCGGTCTGCTCGTTGACCGGCGCGAACACCAGGTCGTGGATGGCGCAGCCGAAGTCGGGCCGCATCGGGCGCTCGCCCGGCGCGGTGGACAGCACGAGCCGGATCGCCTCCTCGACCTCGCGCTCCCCGCTGACCAGCGCGATGCCGCCGGTCGGCCCGATGCGCAGCGGGAACGACCAGCCGGAGCCCACGAATTGTTCGGCCATCAGCCAACACCCGCCCGTTCCTCGCCCGTTGGGCCACTCATGTCCTTGCCCGTTGGGCCGCTCATGCCGGAATCACCATCGGGACCAGGCCGTTGAGGGTGACCACGCCCATGATCGGCACGGTGATGGCCCGGATGCCCACGTTGCCGATGGAGTTGACCTGCACGCTCCCGCCCGCGGTGAGCATCGCGTTGCCGAGCGCCTTCAGGTTCAGGGCGCCCATCGCGTCCAACGTGATCGCTCCGGTGGTCGACTTGACGTTGACCAGCCCGCGCCCCTCGATGTTCAGCGGCCCGCCGCTCTTGATCGTGAGACTGCGCCGCGCGCTGAGGGTGAGGCTGGTACCAGCCTCGACCGACACCGATCGGCTGCCCTTGATGGTGACGCTGCCCTTGCTGTCCACGACGATCTCGGTGTTCGTGCGGTCCAGTGTGATGGTCAACTGCTTGTCACCGGAGGCCAGTCGGACGCCCTGCTTGCGTCCGCCGGTCTTCTGGCTGAGCAGGTCCAGCCGGTTGCCGTCCCGGTCGGAGACGGTGTGCCGGCTCGCCTTCTTCCGTACTGCGTCGTGCAAGGGCACATCACTCACGACGGTCGGCTTGTCCTTGCCGTTGTAGAGCCCGCCGATCACGAAGGGGTGGTCAAGTGCCCCTCGGTCGAAGGCGACCAGCACTTCGTCGTTGACGTCCATCGGGAAGACGCCACCGCCACCGAGCCCGCCCCACTGCACGGTCCGCGTCCAGTCGCTGACGTAGGTGTCGTCCAGCCACGGGAACTGCAACCGCACCCGCCCCTGTTTGAGCGGGTCGTTCACGTCCGTGACAAGGGCGTTGGCGACGCCGGGCAGTCGGGGCGCGGTCTCCGAACCGCCCGAGGCGAGCCCGTACAGCGAACGCCACTGCCGTCCGCTGACCGTCACCCAGGTCTCGTAGTGCTTGCCGTCGCCGAAGACATGCCGTACGGACGTGGCCGTGTACTTGCCCTCGAAGGGCGCCCCTACGTCGGCCAGCGCGACCGGAACTCCCGGGCGCAGCTTGGGATTTCCGCGCGCGACGACCTCCAGCTCGGCGAAGGAGGACGTCACGTCGTCGGCGAGGGCGTCGGCGGCGAACTTGACCTCGGTCTGCTTGTCGTAGGGCGTGCCCGTCTCGACCAGCTTGGCCGTCTTGAACTTGCCGGCCGCCGCGCCCGGGGTGGTGCCGATGCCGATGGCCGGGTTGGAGGTGCCGGGCGAGGTGGCGGTGAGCTTCTTCTTGGTGGTGACGTCCCAGCCGCGCGCCTCTACGCTGCCGACCTGGTCGGCGGCGGTCACGGCGGCCCGCAGCCGCAGGATGTCGTGCCCGGCCTGGAGTACGAACGGGCTTTTGTCGCCGTCGGTTTCGGGCGACGGCGCACCGGACGACGGTTTCGGCTGCACGAACTGGAACTTGCCGTCGGCGTCGACCGACATGACCATCTCGTTCTCGTCGGCGAGCCGGGCGAGAAAGTCCCAATCGGTCACGTTGGACTGGGAGATGAACTCGTAGACCGTGCGCGTCGAGGTGATCCGGCCGATCGGCACACCGTCCTGGGCGGCCAGTTTGCGGGCGATGTCGGAGGCGCTCTGGTTGCGGTAGGCGGCCACCCGGCGCTGCCGCAGCAGCCGGTGCCCGAAGTCGTAGCCGCGGACGACGGTGAAGGTGCCGGTGCCGTCGTAGTCGGCTTCAAGTCCCGTGACTTCACCGGTGAGCAGCGGATCGGAGGCACCTTGTCCGTCGGCCACCGGCGCGATGACGACCTTCGTGCCGAAGGTGACCCCCAGCTTTCCGAGGATCAGGCGGTACGGGTCCCGGAAGGTGAGCCGGAACGCGGCGGGCACGCCGACGCCCTGGTCGACGTAGCTGTCGACGAGATAACGGGCGTACTCGGAAGGGATCTTGGCGCCGCCGAGCTTCACCTCGACGACGTTGGAGAACGCGGACTTCACCATCAGGAACGCACCTCCTCGGCGGCGGGCAGCACGAGTTCGACACCGTTCGCGAGCCGCGTCGGGTCGTCGATCCCGTTGGCCTCGGCGATCGCCCGCCACGCGGCGGAGTCGCCGTACTCCCGCCAGGCCAGCGACTGCAGGGAGTCCCCCGCCACGACCCGGTGGACGCGCTGCGCGGTGAGCGCGCCCGAAGTCGGGTTCTGGCCCTTGGTCTTGCTCGGTATCTCGTGCAGTTGCAGCCGGCAGGTGGCGCGGATGGGCACGCCGGTCGTCCCGAAGAGCGAGTACGCGGCCTCGACGGAGGAGACGTAGGCGGTGAAGCGGGCGGTGGAGAAGGACCCCCACTGGAACACCACCCAAGGCGGTGAAGGCTGTTTGGCGGCAATGGACTTGGTGGTCACGTCGCAGCACGCGAGGAGCGACTCGACCTTCTTCAGCACCGAGTTGCTGGTCGGTTCGTCGGAGGAGTCGAGGAAGATCTCCACGCCCATCTCGCGCGGCTGCGAACCCATGAACTCCGGTACGGAGCCGTCCCGTTCGATCTGTGCCGGGGTCGTCTTCCACTGG
Source organism: Streptomyces sp. MBT65 (assembly GCF_016612545.1). Lineage (GTDB taxonomy): Bacteria > Actinomycetota > Actinomycetes > Streptomycetales > Streptomycetaceae > Streptomyces. The sequence continues at coordinate 6,077 of NZ_JAENRY010000393.1, forward strand.
GCGCGGCGGGTCAGCGACAACTGCGCCGGGTTGAAGTCGAAGGCGAAGGTCTTGATGAGGCCGCCCGGGGTGGTGCTGCCTCCGACGGGCGGCTCGTGAATGGCGAGACTGGCACGGACGAGACTCTTGCCCGCGCCTCTGCTGGTGGCCATGGTCTGCTTCCCGCCCCCGCTCAGTCCGTGAACCCGTGGTGGGCGATCTCCAGCACCTCGGTGGCGACCGCGGGTCCGGCCGGGTCGAGGGAGGGGCCCTGCCAGCTCACCGGCAGCACGTCGATCAGCCCCCAGTGCGCGACCTCCGAACCGTCGGCGCGCAGCGCCGCGATCTGGCCCGTGGGGCGCTTGATCCCGGTCTGCACGGAGGAGATCCACTTGGCGACCTTCGCGGTGTCCGGGGTGAGCGGGCGGGTCAGCCGGATGGTGGAGAAGGTGACGCGGGTGGGGAGTTGCCAGACGAAGCCGTTGTTGCCGCCCTCCTGCCGGTGCTCGATCTCCACCGTCGACGACAGCCCGTCGCACCCGTTGAAGTAGCCGAGGCTCTCGCCGTCGATGCTGAGGGTGAACCAGATGGTGGAGCCCGGGTCGAGGCGGGACATCGGGGGTGGGCCTTTCTGTCGTTGCGGGGCGCTGCGCTGCCGTGCGGTGCGGTGGCGGTTCAGTGGCGGGGGTCGCGGAGTTTGCCGATCCGTTCGCGGTCCAGGCGGAGTTCCGTGCGGATCAGGCGGGTGATGCGGCCGATGATCCTGTGCACGAGTTCGTCGAGCTGGAAGTCGGTGAGGTCCCGGGGGTCGAACTGGCCGGCGGGGATGGCTTCGTAGCTGGGGGG
>NZ_JAENRY010000394.1 GCF_016612545.1 Streptomyces sp. MBT65
GTCGCGGGCAGGAACCGCGTGCCGGCCGCCGGGCTCGGCACGCGGTTCCTGCCCGCGACGAAGGCGACCCCGAAGGAGATGCTCCCGGTCGTCGACAAGCCCGCGATCCAGTACGTCGTGGAGGAGGCCGCCGCGGCCGGGCTCGACGACATCCTGATGGTCACCGGCCGGCACAAGCGCGCCATCGAGGACCACTTCGACCACGCCTTCGAACTCGAACAGGCCCTGGCGGCCAAGGGCGACACCGTGCGCCTGGACGCCGTACGCGATCCCGCGCGCCTCGCCGACATCCACCACATCCGCCAGGGCGACCCGCTCGGACTCGGCCACGCGGTGCTGTGCGCCCGCCATCACGTCGGCGACCAGCCCTTCGCCGTCCTCCTCGGCGACGACCTGATCGACCCGCGCGAGACCCTGCTCAGCCAGATGCTGGAGGTCCGCGAGCGATACGCCGGCAGCGTGGTCGCCCTCATGGAAGTCCCTGAGGAATCAGTCCACTTGTACGGCTGCGCGGCCGTCGAGCCGACCGGCGAGGAGGGTGTCGTACGGGTCACCGGCCTCGTCGAGAAGCCCTCCCGCGAGGACGCGCCGAGCCGTTACGCCGTCATCGGCCGCTATGTCCTGGACCCCGCGATCTTCCCCACCCTGGAGCGCACCCCGCCCGGCCGCGGCGGCGAGATCCAACTCACCGATGCCCTCCAGGAGTTGGCTGCCGACGGCACGGTCCACGGAGTCGTCTTCAAGGGCCTGCGCTACGACACCGGCGACAAGGCCGACTATCTGCGCACGGTGGTCCGGCTGGCCTGCGACCGCTCGGACCTGGGTCCTGAATTCGTCGCATGGCTCAAGGAGTTCGTGGCGGGACTGGAGAACGGCGAGCCCTACAAGGGTGAGGGTGAGGGCGCGCGGATCGCCGCCTGAACTCCGCGCACACGAGGGCCCGGTCACGCCGTACGCGATGACCGGGCCCTCGTATCAACTCCGCTCAGTTCACCTCTGGTTGGCGATGGTCAGCCGTTCGGCCGGAGGGTCCAGGTGACGGTCATCTCGCCCGTGACGGCGCCGTCCTCGCGCTGGATGGCGACGGTGACCGGGAACTCGGGGCGCTCGCCCGCGTCGAGTTCGGCGACGACGTCGGCGGCGGGGCGGCCGAGGGTCGCGGTGGCCTTCACCGGGCCGAGGGCGATCTTCTTGAACGCGATCTCCGCGTTGACCGGGAGCGGCACGGCCCGCGAGAGCTGGTCGCCGAAGGCGGCGAGGACGATCGCGCCGCTCGCGGACTCGCCGAGGGTGAACATGGCACCGGCGTGCGGCCCGCCGACGTGGTTGCGGTACTCGCTCTGGTCCGGCAGCGCCAGTACGGCCCGCTCCGGACTGGTCTCCAGGTACTCGAGGTTCAGGGTCCGAACCATCGGCACCGTGGCGGCGAGCAACTCGCCTATGGACATCTGGTCAGCGCTCATGGCGCTGATGTTACCCACGAGTAGCCGAATCTGGCCAGATGTGTGCGGCCCCGCACACATCACCCCCACCAAGTTGGTACGACCCTGACAAGGGGCGGTGACCTCACCGTGTCCCGCGCCGCACTAGGGTTGCTGCCCATGTGGCCAGGACAGCAGCCGCCCGGGGGCGAGCAGAACCCGCAGGACAACCCGTACCAGCAGCCGGGGTACCAACAACCGAATCCGTATCAGCAGCCCGGCTACCAGCAGCCCCATCCCTATGGGCAGCAACCGCACTGGGGCGTTCCGCATCCGGCGGGCGGACCGCAGCCGCCGCAGGGCGGGGGTGGCGGGAACCGGACGAAGGTGGTCGCGATCGTCGCCGCCACGGCCGTCGTCGTGGCCGCGGGTGTGACCGGGTTCCTGGTCCTGGGCGGTGGCAACAAGGACGACAAGGCGGACGGCGGCAAGGACACATCGAGCCGGTCGCCGTCGACGGACCCGAGCACGTCGTCCTCGGAGACCTCCGGTTCGGACGACAACCCGCGCGGCAACGAGACCGAGAAGCCGACGATCGCGGGCTGGAAGGTCGTCGTCAACCAGAAGTACGGCACCGCGTTCGACGTCCCCGCCGACTGGGAGGTCGGCAAGCCGGGCACCTTCACCTTCTTCGAGGACGAGGTGAAGGGCGACGGCTCCCCGTACATCGGCTTCTCCGCGCCCGCCTATCTGAAGCAGAACTGGTGCGAGTCCGACGACGACAAGGACGGCACCAAGGAGACCTCGGGGCTGGCGACGAGCGGCACCAAGGGCGAGGACGGGGCGAAGGACACGGCGAGCACCGCGCGCGGTGACGCGGCCGCGTTCGCGTTCGGCGGGTACACGGACCAGAAAGAATCGTCCAAGAAGTACCTGAAGATCGGCACGGCGAAGCCCTACACGACGAAGTCGGGTGTCGCCGGCAGCGTCGCCACCTCGTACACGTCCGGCGTCCCGAAGACCGGCAAGTGCTCCTCCGACGGCAAGGCGACCACGTTCGCCTTCAAGAACTCGGCGGACGACTTCGTCTCCTGGACGCTCTACGGCGCGAAGGGCGTCAGCGAGGAGATCCCGGACGCGACGGTGCAGAAGATCCTGAGCACCGTACGACTGCACGGTGACCCGACGGGCAGCACGAGCTGACGCGCTGACCTCGACCGATGGCCGATGGCCAGCGACCGGTGACCGGTGACCGTTTGGCTGGATTCTGGCAGCAAACTGTTTGGCAGGGTGCGGTCCCGGCGGCGATAGTCGGCCGGTGACCGTCGCCCCCGCCTCCCGTCGACCGCGCCGACCCGACTGGGCGGGCCGCAACTACAGCCTGCTGACCGCCGCCGCGGTGGCGACCGGTCTCGGTGGCAACGGCGCGCTGATCGCCTCCGCGTTCGCGGTGCTGGACGCGGGCGGCGACAGCGGTGACGTGGGTCTGGTGGCCGCCTCGCGCACGCTGCCGCTGGTGGTGTTCCTGCTGATCAGCGGCGCGATCGCGGACCGGGTGCCACGGCACCACGTGATGGTCGCGGCCAACGCCCTCAGCTGTGTGTCGCAGGCGGTCTTCGCGGTGCTCGTCCTCACCGGCGAGCCCCGGCTGTGGCAGATGATGCTGCTGACCGCGCTGGGCGGCACCGGCCAGGCGTTCTTCGGCCCGGCGGCCGAGGGCATGCTCATGTCCACGGTGAGCGGCGAACAGGCGGGCCGGGCGTTCGCCGTGTTCCGGATGGCGATGCAGGGCGCGTCCCTGGGCGGCGCGGCGCTCGGCGGCGCGCTGGTCGCCGCGGTCGGCCCGGGCTGGGTGCTCGCGATCGACGCGGCGGCGTTCGCGGTCGCGGGGGCCCTGCGCTCCTTCCTCGACGTGAGCCACATCCCGCCGCGCGCTCCGGGCGGCGGGATGCTCGCCGATCTCCGCGACGGCTGGCGGGAGTTCATCGGCCGGCCCTGGCTGTGGTCCATCGTCGTGGCCTTCTCCATCGCGAACGCGGTCGTCGGCGCGGCGGACGCGGTCTACGGCCCGCTCGTCGCCCGCGACAGCCTCGGCGGCGCGGGCCCGTGGGGCCTGGCCCTGGCCGCGTTCGGCGCGGGCACGGTGGCCGGCGCCCTGCTGATGACCCGCTGGAAACCCCGCCGCCTGCTCCTCGCCGGCATGCTCGGCATCTTCCCCCTGGCCCTCCCGTCCGCCGCGCTCGCGGTACCGGTGCCGGTCGGCGTCCTGTTCGTGGTGATGTTCGTCGCGGGTGCGACGGTGGAGGTGTTCGGGGTGAGCTGGATGACCGCCCTGCACCAGGAGATCCCCGAGGAGAAGCTCTCCCGGATCGCGGCCTACGACTGGTTCGGCTCGATCGCGCTGATGCCGCTCGCCGCCGCGGCGGCGGGCCCGACGGAGTCGGCCTTCGGGCGTACGGCGGCGCTGTGGGGGTGCGCGGCCCTGGTCACGGTGGTCACGGGGGCGGTGCTGTGCGTGCCGGAGGTACGGAACCTGCGGCGGCGCACGGGGGCGGCACCGCGGGAGGCGCGGGATGCCTCGGACGACTCAGCCGCCCCCGAGTCGGCCGACACCGAACCAGGCGATACGGAATCAGGCGATACCGAGTCAGCCGATGCCGAACGCCCCGTCCGGGGGCACGGGTGACGGCACGGCGTCCTCGTCGCGGACCGGTCGCGCACCGCCGATGAACTCCCTTAGCGCGGGCCCGTGTTCGAGCCGCGCCGGGAACGCGTCCGAGGCCACGAGCCGGGTCAGCGCCGCCGCGTCGATCGGGTGGTGTGCGGCGACGAGCACTGTGTTGCCGAAGCGGCGGCCGCGCAGGACGCCCGGTTCGGCGATCAGCGCCAGTTCCTGGAACACCGCGGCGAACGTGGCGAGTTGGGCCCGCAGGAAGGCGAAGGGCGCGGCGTCCGCGAGGTTGGCGAGATAGACGCCGTCGGCGCGCAGGACACGTTCGGCCTCGCGGGCGTAGGACAGGGACGTGAGGTGCGCCGGGACCCGTGAGCCGCCGAAGACATCGGCGACGATCACATCCGCCGAACCGTCCGGCGCCGCCTCCACCCAGGCGCGGGCATCGGCTCCGTGCACGGTGACGCCGGCGCCGTCCGGCAATGGCAGGTGCTCGGTGACCAGTTCCAGCAGCCCCCGGTCGGCCTCGACCACGTCCTGCCGCGAGCCGGGCCGGGTCGCCGCCACGTACCGGGGCAGCGTGAGGGCTCCGCCGCCCAGGTGCAGCACGTCCAGCGGGCGGCCCGGTTCCGCGACGGTGTCCAGCACATGCCCGAGCCGCCGTGTGTACTCGAACTCCAGGTGCGTCGGCGCGTCCAGGTCCACGTAGGACTGCGGTGCCCCGTCGACGGTCAGCAGCCAGGCCCGGGCCCGGTCCACATCGGGCATGAGTCTGGCGACCCCGTGATCGACGTCCCGGATCACGGGTATCGGCTCGTCGACGGGTAGCGGATCGTTCACGGGTCCATTGTGCCGGGCTGGTGGGGTGGGTTCACCCGGGCTGACCAGTCCGCCAGACCTCCCCCACCTCCGCCACGTGCGCCGCCGCCTGCTCCCGTCCCGCCCGTGCCGCGGCCGCCCGTATCGACGGGTCGAGCAGATTGCTGCCGAAGGCCTGTTTCGCTTCCGGGGAGGGCGAGACGACGACCGCGCGGGCGCCCTGCTCCACGAGCCGGCGGGTCTGGGTCGCCGCCGACACCAGGGGGCCGCCCCCGATGGTCATCGGCGCGAGGACGACGACCTGGTCGTAGCCCTCGGCGAGCTGTGCGTTGGCCGGTGAGTGGATGCCGCCGTCGATCCAGCGGCGGTCCTCGATGGTGACCGGGGGCCACACCCCGGGGACCGCGCAGCTCGCGGCTACGGCGTCGCCCAGGGACACCCCGCTGTCCTTGTCGAAGACCCGCAGTTCGCCGGTGACCGTGTCGACGGCGGTGAGGCGCAACGCGCGCTCGGGCCACTCCGGTGAGACGAGCCGGGTCTCGATCGCCGCGCGCCGGGCCACCGCGGAAGGTGTCCTGGCGGCGAGTGCCATCCGGCCGATCTTCCGCCCGTACGCCTCGGGGGTACGGGCGGTCACGGTCGCCCACACGAAGCGGAGCATCAGGCCCTTGCCGAGTCGGGCGGGGATCTCGCCCTCGGGTACGGCGAGTTGACGCTCGTAGACCTCCTTGAGCGTGGTCGCCCGCACCTGCGCCCCGACGGCCGAACCCGCCGATGTGCCGATCACGACATCGGCGTCGGCGAGATCGACGCCGGCCTCGCTCAGCCCGTAGAGCACCCCCGCCATCCAGCCGATCCCACTGCTGCCTCCGCCGCCCAGCACAAGTGCCTTGCCCGCCATGGTGCTCCCGCCTTCCCCACGCCTCGCCACAACTGCCGCCGCGATCAAGTCTTGCGCACGGCACTGACAATCGCGGATACGCGTCCGGGTCCCCGGCCTCGGACAGCCGGGATCGCGCGCCCAGACACGGGAAACCAGACACGGGAAACCGGACACGGAAAGGGTGCCTGCCCCCGAAGGGACGGGCACCCACCCCGCTCAGCCGACCTCGGTCACCGTCCCGGCACCGACCGTCCGCCCGCCCTCGCGGATCGCGAAGCCGAGCCCCGGCTCCAGCGGGACGTCACGACCCAGCTCGACCGACATGGTCACGGTGTCGCCGGGGCGCGCGACCGCCGTCTCGCCGAGGTCGATGTCACCGACCACGTCCGCGGTGCGGATGTAGAACTGCGGCCGGTAGCCGGTCGACACCGCCGTCGTACGGCCGCCCTCGCGGGCCGACAGGACGTACACCTGCGCCGAGAAACGACGGCTGGGGACGACGCTGCCGGGCGCCGCGACGATGTGCCCGCGACGGACCGCGTCACGTGGGACACCGCGCAGCAGCAGCGCGACGTTGTCGCCGGCCTGCGCCTCCGCCATGGGCTTGCCGAAGGTCTCCAGGCCGGTGACCACCGTGTCGACGGCGGCCCCCGGCACTTCGACCCGGTCGCCCACCCGTACCGTGCCACGCTCGATCGCACCGGTGACGACGGTCCCGCGCCCGGTGATCGTGAGCACGTTCTCGACCGGCAACAGGAACGGCGCGTCCAGGTACCGCTCGGGCATGGGCACATACGTGTCCACGGCGTCGAGCAGTGCGTCGATCGACGCCTCCCAACGGGGGTCCCCCTCAAGGGCCTTGAGGCCGGACACCCGGACCACGGGTACGGAGTCGCCGCCGTAGCCGTTCGCGGTGAGCAGCTCGCGGACCTCCAGCTCCACGAGGTCGGTGAGCTCGTCGTCGCCCGCGTCGGCCTTGTTGAGCGCGACCACGAAGTGGTCGACGCCCACCTGCCGGGCGAGCAGCACGTGTTCGGCGGTCTGCGGCATGATCCCGTCGAGCGCGGAGACGACGAGGATCGCCCCGTCGAGCTGCGCGGCCCCGGTGACCATGTTCTTGACGTAGTCGGCGTGGCCGGGCATGTCCACGTGCGCGTAGTGCCGGGTGTCGGTCTCGTACTCGACGTGCGCGATGTTGATGGTGATGCCGCGCACGGCCTCCTCCGGCGCCCGGTCGATGCGGTCGAAGGGGACGAAGGTGGACGCGCCGCGCTCGGCGAGGACCTTGGTGATGGCGGCGGTCAGGGTGGTCTTGCCGTGGTCGACATGGCCCATCGTGCCGATGTTCAGATGCGGTTTCGTGCGGACGTATGCCGTCTTGGACATGGCGGTACCTCGAAGCCTGGTGACGTGGATTGCGGGGACCCCGAGGACTCGCCGACCCTCCCCCTGTGGGGTCCGCCGGACGATCCGGAGAGGGTCAGCTTCGGGCGCCGTCGACTGCGGCGACGAGTGCGGGAACGGCAGCCTTCGGGGCATCCGCGACCGCGGATGCTGCGAGGTGGAAGGCGTACCGGAACATGGCTCCGATCATTGCCGACGCTTTGCCCCGCGTCGAACGATTTATCAGTACAGGGACCTCGGAAGGGACTTCAGGCCCCGATGTTCTTCAGCGCCTCGCGCACCGACAGCGGCGCGAACCGCCCCTTCTCCCGGGCCAGGAAGTCCCGGACCGCCTCGGGGTCCGTCCAGGCGTACTCCCTCAGGCACCAGCCGATCGCCTTGCGGATGAAGAAGTCCGGGTGCCCGGACTGGCGCAGGCAGTACGCGAAGAGGCGTTCGGTGTCGGTGTGCTCCTTGTAGCGCAGCTGGTGGAGCAGGGCCGTACGGGCGACCCACAGGTCGTCGTCGACGATCCACTCGTCCATGTCGGTCTTCAGCTTCGGATCGGCGACGACCAGGCCTCCCACTACGTGGGAGGCGAGTGCGTCGACGGTGTCCCACCAGGGGACGGTCGATACGAGATGTCGGGCGACCGGCAGGAAGCCGGACGTGCAGTGCCTCACATGGCGGCGCAGGTAGTCCACCGCGAAGTACTGGTACTCCCGCTCCGGCAGCTCCCAGCAGCGCAGGGCGATCGCGGTGCAGTCGGCCTCGTCGGGGCGGGGCGTGTCCTCCAGGACCGTGCGGGACAACGCCCTGCGTACGGGTGTGGTGAGGCCCAGGAAGGGCGCCACGTCCTTCATGTACGCCCGCATGGGCACGGCCCGCTCGGGGTCGGCCGCGGCACCGTACGTGGCCGTGAGCCGCTCCAGCACGGTGTCCGCGAGAACACTGTCCGGCACCCGCACGGTGCCCGCACCTGTGACGCTCATGAGACGAACCATACGGCGATCACATACACAGGTCGGTTAGTGTCGCCGACATGCTCGCCGATGCCACCACCCGTTCTGGGGGCACCGCCACGGCCTCTCCCCGGGCCGTAGCCACGGAGCTCGCCGTGGCCGTACCCGCGGCCGTGCCCGTCGCCCTCCTGGTGCCCGACGCCCCGACCGGCTTCGCCGCGCGCTGCACGAGAGCCCTGCTCTCACCGTGGTCGCGGCTGTCGCTGCTGCTGGTCCTGCTCGCCGGGGCGGCGTCGACCGTGCTGCTCTTCCACCCGCAGAGACTTCTCTCCGACGGCTGGCCGCCCCAACTCAGCGGCGCCATGGCCGCGTTGGTGTTCGCGGCGGCCTACGGCCTGTGCAGCGTGGCGTTCGTACCGCGCCCCCTGCTGAACCTCGCGGCGGGCGCGCTGTTCGGCTCCCAGCTCGGCACCGCGTCGGCGCTCGCGGGCACGGTGCTCGGCGCCGCGATCTCCTTCGGCCTGGGCCGGGTGCTGGGCCAGGACGCGCTGCGCCCGCTGCTGCGGGGCCGGTGGCTGAAGGCGGCGGACGGCCAGCTCAGCAGGCACGGTTTCCGTTCGATGATGGCGGCGAGGCTCTTCCCGGGTCTGCCGTTCTGGGGCGTGAACTACTGCGCCGCCGTCTCCCGTATGCGCTGGCTGCCGTTCCTGCTCGCGACGGCGCTCGGTTCGCTCCCGAACACCGCCGCGTACGTCGTCGCCGGGGCCCGCGCCTCCAGCCCCACGTCGCCGGCCTTCCTGATCGCCATGGCCTGCATCGCCCTGCCGGCCCTGGGCGGCGCGGTGGTGGCCTGGCGCAAGCGCCACCACCTGCGGGGCGACTGAGCGACCGGGCGCGGGCGCGTCAGACGGCTTCGAGGATCATCGCGTTGGCCAGACCGCCCGCCTCGCACATCGTCTGCAGCCCGTAGCGCGCCCCGCGGTCCCGCATCGCGTGCACCAGCGTGGTCGTCAGCCGGGTCCCGCTCGCCCCGAGCGGATGGCCGATCGCGATGGCCCCGCCGTGCACATTCACCTTGGCGAGATCCGCGCCCGTCTCCTGCTGCCAGGCCAGGACGACGCTGGAGAACGCCTCGTTGACCTCGAACAGGTCGATGTCGTCGAGCGTGAGCGAGGCCCTGCGCAGCACCTTCTCGGTGGCCGGGACGACCGCGGTGAGCATGAGCAGCGGGTCGTCACCGATCACCGCGAAGCTGTGCAGCCGGGCCAGCGGGCGCAGCCCGAGCCGGGCCGCCGTCTCGCTGGACGTGATCAGGACCGCGGAGGCTCCGTCGTTGATCGGGCTGGAGTTGCCGGCGGTGATGTTCCACTCGATCTGCGGGAAGCGCTCGGCGTACGTCGGGTCGTAGAAGGCGGGCTTGAGTCCGCCCAGGATCTCGGCCGTGCTGCCGGGCCGTACGCACTCGTCCCGCGAGGCGCCCGCCAGGGGTGCCACCTGGGCGTCGAAGAGTCCGGCGTCCCAGGCGGCGGCCGCCTTGTGGTGCGAGGAGACCGCGAAGGCGTCCAACTGGTCCCGTGTCATCGACCACTTGGCGGCGATGAGTTCGGCGCTGATGCCCTGCGGGACGAGTCCCTCCGGGTAACGCCCGGCGACTCCGGGGCCGAAGGGATCCGTGCCGGGCAGCACGCTCGACCCCATCGGCACGCGCCCCATGGACTCCACTCCACAGGCCACGACCAGGTCGTACGCCCCGGAGATCACGCCCTGCGCCGCGAAATGAACAGCCTGCTGGGACGAGCCGCACTGGCGGTCCACGGTGGTCGCGGGCACCGACTCCGGGAAGCCCGCCGACAGCACGGCCTGCCGGGTGATGTTGACGGCCTGCTCACCGACCTGGGTGACCGTGCCGCCGATGACGTCGTCGATGAGCGCCGGGTCGATCCCGGTGCGCTCGACGAGGGTGCGCAGAGTGTGCGAGAGGAGTTCGACGGGGTGGACCTGAGCAAGGGAGCCGTTCGGCTTGCCCTTGCCCACGGGGGTGCGTACGGCTTCGACGATCACTGCGTCACGCATGATGCGGGCCTCCAGGATGACCAGCCAGAAAGAACAACCAGAGCGACCGGAACTACCGGTGAGTAGGAAATCCAAACTCACCATAGACCCGTCAGTTGGAAAATCAAACCCACCCGTGAAAGAGCCCTAGACTGGACGCCATGGCCGCCCCCAAAGACAAGCCCGCCCCTAAAGTCAAGCCCGCCCCCAA
>NZ_JAENRY010000395.1 GCF_016612545.1 Streptomyces sp. MBT65
ATCCACATGGTCGGCGGCCAGCGCAAGAAGCAGCGCTGGCCGCCGACCATGTGGATGTCGGAGACCTGGAGGACTCTGAGCGGGCGCATACCGGGGGGCAGGACCGGGACCGTCACCCGGCGCAGTCTGAAGGAGCGGGCCTCGAAGCCCGCCGCGTAGACCAGACCGGCGGCACCGGCCGCCGCAATTCCCAGGGGTACTCCGTATCGCGCGCGCATTCCTCCATCGTGTCAGACCCCACTGACACGCCTGACATCCCGTCGGCCACCGCCTCGTAAATCGGCGGGCGGCCGACCTCACGCACCTGCGAGAATCAAACCCATGACCACCACGCTCAAGTCGAAGCTCCAGGAAGACCTCAACACCGCGATCAAGGCGCAGGACAAGCTGCGTTCCTCCACGCTCCGGCTGACGCTCGCCGCGATCACCAAGGAGGAGGTCGCGGGCAAGGAGAAGCGCGAGCTCTCCGACGACGAGGTCCTCAAGGTGATCACCAAGGAGGCGAAGAAGCGCCGCGAGGCCGCGGACGCCTTCGCGCAGGGCGGTCGCCCCGAGCAGGCCGAGCAGGAGAAGGCGGAGGGCGAGGTCCTCGCCGAGTACCTGCCCAAGCAGCTCGGCGACGAGGAGCTGACCGCGATCGTCTCCCAGGCGGTCGAGGAGGCGAAGGCCGCCGGCGCCGAGGGACCGCGCGCCATGGGTGCCGTCATGAAGATCGTGAACCCGAAGGTGGCCGGCCTGGCCGAGGGCGGCCGCGTCGCCGCCGTGGTCAAGAAGCTCCTCGCCGGCTGAACCGGCCTTCTGGAGAGACACATTTCTCTACGACGACGGGGGCGCCCCTTGCGAAAAGGGGCGCCCCCGTCGTCGTAGACGAAGAAGGTGGACGGAGAAGCAGGAGAACCACCGGCAGCCGGGCTGCCGGCTGCTAGCCCCTGTTGCCGCCGTTTCCGTTGCCGTTGTTGCCGCCGTTCGACGTGCCCTGAATGAAGCCGTCCGGGAGGGAGAACGTGGGGTCCGGGGTGGTGCCGCCGTCGGTCGTGCCGGTGGTGGTGCCGCCGTTGTCGTTGCCCCCGTTGTCGTTGTTCTTGCCGCCGTCGTTGTTCTTGTCCTTCTCCTTGACGGGGTCCGGGATGTTGACGAGCTGGAAGTTCTCGACCTGCTTGCCTTCCAGGGCGCCGGTCATGGCGTCCTTCCAGATCGGGCCGGGGGTGTCGGCGCCGTAGACCTGGTCGTGCCAGACGCCGCCGATGCGGATGCTGGTCATCTCGACGTTCTGCTTGGGGCTGCCGACCCAGACCGCGCCGGCCAGGTTCGGGGTGTAGCCGACGAACCAGGCGTTCTTGCGCGCGTCCGTCGTACCCGTCTTACCGGCGCTCTGGCGGTCGGTGAGGCCGGCCTCCTGGCCGGTGCCGGAGTCGACCACGCCGCGCAGCACGGTGTTGATGGTGTCGGCGGTCTTCTTGCTCATCGCCCGCGAGCAGGTGGACTTGGGGACGGCGAGCGACTTCTGCTGGTTGCCCACCCTCTGGGTGATGGACTCGATCGCGATCGGCGTGCAGTACGTGCCCTCGTTGGCGAAGGCCGCGTAGGCGGAGGCCATCGTCAGCGGGGAGAGGCCCTTGGAGCCGAGCGCGATGGCCGGGACCTCGGGGATCTTGTCGCCGTTGCCCTGCACGACCCCCAGCTTGCTGGTCATGTTCACCACGGGGCACAGACCGATGTCGGAGATCATCTGCACGAAGTAGGTGTTGACCGACTTGGCCATCGCCTCCTTCAGCTCGTACGGACCCTTCTCCGACTCGCTCTCGTTCTCCACCGTCGCGCCGTCCGTGTTGACCCAGTTCTTGCCACTGCAGGTCGAGACGGGGCTCGGGTAGTCCATCGAGTACGGCGCCGGGTACTGCTGGGTGGCCGGCAGGCCCTGCTCCAGTGCGGCCGCCGCGACGAAGGGCTTGAACGTCGAACCGGTCGGGAAGCCGAAGTTCGAGCCGCCCATGTCGGCGTTGACCGAGTAGTTGTACTCCGTCTCGTTCTTGCCGTAGCCGTACGGCTTCGACTGGCCCATCCCCAGGATCTTGCCGGTGCCCGGCTCGACCAGGGTGGCCGCGGCGGCGACCGAGTCCGACTTGTAGATGTGGTCCTTGAGCGAGGACTGCACCGAGGCCTGGGCCTGCGGGTCCAGGGTCGTACGGATCGTCAGGCCGCCCTGGTTCCAGATCTTCGCGCGGGCCTCCTTGGTCTTGCCGAAGACCGGGTCGCTCAGGAAGACCTTCTCGACGTACTTGCAGAAGAAGCTGGCGCCCTTGACCGCGGTGATGCAGCCGTTCTTCGGCTGGCTGACCTTGAGGCCGAGGTCGGTCTTCTCGGCCGCCAGGGCCTCCGCCTTGGAGATGTCGCCGACCTCGGCCATGCGGGCCAGCACGGTGTTGCGCCGCTTCTTGGCCTCGGCCTCGTCGTTGATCGGGTCGTAGCGCGTGGGCGACTGGACGATGCCCGCCAGCAGCGCCGACTGCTGGAGGTTCAGGTCCTTGGCGTGCTTGGAGAAGTAGCGCTCGGACGCGGCCTCGACGCCGTAGGCCTGCTCTCCGAAGAAGGTGATGTTCAGGTAGTTCTCGAGGATCTTCTTCTTGCCGAGCTTTTCCTCGATCTGGATCGCGTACTTCAGCTCCTTGACCTTGCGGCCGAGCGTCTGCTGGGTGGCCTGCGCGACCTTCGTCGGGTCGTCACCGGCCTCCTCGACGAAGTAGTTCTTCACCAGCTGCTGCGTGAGGGTCGAGGCCCCCTGGGACACCCCGCCGCTCTGCGCGTTCTTGTTGAGGGCGCGCAGGACGCCCTTGAGGTCGATCGCGCCGTGCTGGTAGAAGCGCGAGTCCTCGATCGCGACGATCGCCTTCTGCATGTACGGCGAGATGTCCTTGAGCTCCACCACCGTGCGGTCACGGGAGTAGACCGAGGCCAGTTGGTTGCCCTTGCTGTCCAGGATCGTGGTGCGCTGGCTCAGCTGAGGGCTCTTCAGACTGTCCGGGATGTCGTCGAACCCCTGGACCGAGCCTTTGGCGGCGAGCCCCAGCGCGCCGGCCGCGGGCAACGCGATTCCGGCCATGACGGCACCGGCGAGCACACTGACACCGAGGAACTTGGTGGCCTGCTGCAGAGGGGACAGACCACCACCCGAGCGCTTTTTTGGCATGGGGGCAGCCTACGTTCTCATTCGCCGGACACGTGTATAGGCCTTGGCCTAAGCTGCTCTCAACTGTCACAGCAGAGCGGTCACGTATCAATACGTCCGGCGACCCCGAATCGTTCCGGTCGTTGCCCAGTTTTTTGTCGGGGGCGTGTCCGAATCCGCCTCCTGTGTCACCTGGTGCCCCTTGTGGCGCATGTCAACTGTCCCGGTTTGCCGGGAAAGTCACGCATGTCGCCAGCTCACTCCCCCGGGTGATCTGCCGCTTACCCATAGTCCGTTCGGGCCATTCAAGATTGGGCCCGAAGGGGGTGTTGCGCTGTGCCCACCTTCCGTAACGTCCTCAACTGGCGGCGGTGAATATGCCGCTGCCGCCGTGGGGGAGCCTCGATTCGGGAGAGGACGGCGCCGGTATGGGCTGGGTAACCGACTGGAGTGCGCAGGCGGCCTGCCGCACTACCGATCCGGATGAACTGTTCGTTCAAGGAGCAGCGCAGAACAGGGCGAAGGCAGTGTGCACCGGATGTCCGGTACGCACGGAGTGCCTCGCCGATGCGCTCGACAACCGCGTCGAATTCGGCGTGTGGGGAGGAATGACGGAGCGGGAGCGCCGCGCACTGCTGCGCAGGCGGCCCACTGTCACTTCATGGCGCCGGCTACTGGAGACCGCGCGTATCGAGTACGAGCGAGGGGTCGGCATCATCCCCCTCGACGACGACGAGATCTACGAGAACTACGCGGCGGTGGGCTGAGGCCCACCGGTCCCTTCGCGGCCGACCTCGGGCGATCCCCGGGGCACGCGCCCGGAGATCCGCGTCAGACCTTCGTCTCGGGCAGCTCCGGCCGACCGGCCGCGAGCCGGTTCCCGATGTCCCGCAGCCCCGCGAGGTCGTGCACATCGCCGGGCAGCGCGGCCACTTCGGCCACGGCCACCTCGGGGTGGCGTGCGGTGAAGCGGTCACGTGTGCGCTGCTCACGGGAGAGCAGCCGCATGCGGTCGGCGTGCAACTTGAGCAGGCCTGCGGTGAGTTGGTCCACGGATCGCTCGTCGGACCGCTCGTCGCCGGGCGGCTGGTCGTCCGTGGCGGCGGACCGATCCTGGTCGGTGTCGGCGGGGGAGCCTTCGTCAGGAGCTGCGGCACGAGCTGTTGTCTCGGAAGCGGGAGATTCTGAACTGCCGTACGTGTCGGGAGAGTTACGAAGTCCAGCTTTCCCGCCCATCTGATCGACAATGCGGGTCTCTTCAAGATTTTCCGCGGCGGCGAGTGCCCGCTCGGCCGACAGCCGGGCGGCTCCGCTGCCGTGCACCCGGTTGAGCACCAGACCGGCCAGCGGCATCTCCTCGGCCGCCAGCCGCTCCACGAAGTACGCGGCCTCGCGCAGTGCGTCCCGCTCCGGGGCCGCGACGACCAGGAACGCGGTGCCGGGCGCCTGAAGCAGCTTGTACGTCGCGTCCGCGCGCGTGCGGAACCCGCCGAAGGTGGTGTCCATGGCGGCCACGAACGTCTGGACGTCCTTGAGGAGTTGACCCCCGAGCAGCTTGCCGATCGTGCCGGTCATCATCGACATGCCGACGTTGAGGAACTTCATCCCGGCCCGGCCGCCCAGCTTCGCCGGGGCGGTCAGCAGCCGGATCAACTTGCCGTCCAGGAACGAGCCGAGACGTTTCGGCGCGTCCAGGAAGTCCAGCGCCGAACGGGACGGCGGGGTGTCCACGACGATCAGGTCCCAGTCGTGCTGGGCGCGCAACTGGCCCAGCTTCTCCATCGCCATGTACTCCTGCGTGCCCGCGAAGCCCGCCGAGAGCGACTGGTAGAAGGGGTTGTTCAGGATCGCGGCCGCCCGCTCGCGGTCCGCGTGCGCCTCGACGATCTCGTCGAAGGTGCGCTTCATGTCGAGCATCATGGCGTGCAGTTCGCCGTCCCCGTCGACGCCCTTCACGCGCCTCGGGGTGTTGTCCAGCGAGTCGATGCCCATGGACTGGGCGAGCCGCCGGGCCGGGTCGATGGTCAGGACGACGACTCTCCGCCCCCGCTCGGCCGCCCGCAGTCCGAGCGCCGCCGCGGTGGTCGTCTTGCCGACCCCGCCCGAGCCGCAGCACACCACGATGCGAGTCTCCGGGTCGTCGATCAGCGGGTCGACGTCGAGCACGCGCGCGTGGGAGATGTGGTGGGAGCGGGAGCCGTGGGTGGTGTCCTGTGCGGCGGACGCCTGGCGGGGGCGGGCGGTGTCCTGTGCGCGGGCCGGGTCCGGACTCATGACATCCCCTGCTTCCGCAGCTCGGTGGCGAGTTCGTACAGGCCCGCGAGGTCCATGCCCTCGGCGAGCAACGGCAGTTCGTGCAACGGCAGGCCCTGCTCGGCGAGTACGGCCCGCTGGTCGTGCTCCAGCGCGTACCGCTCGGCGTACTCCTCGGCCTGCGCGAGCAGCGGATCCACCAGCTTCTCGGCGTTGCCGCCGCGCCGGGCCCCGCCGAGGCCCGCGGCCGACAGCGACTGCGCCACGGCGGTGCGCGGCACGGCCCGTACGAGATCGAGGTCGGCCGCGTCCAGCACCTCGGGGCGCACCATGTTCACGATGATCCGGCCCACCGGCAGCCGGGCCGCCCGTAGTTCGGCGATGCCGTCCGCGGTCTCCTGGACGGGCATCTCCTCCAGGAGCGTCACCAGGTGCACGGCCGTCTCCGGGGACTTCAGGACCCGCATCACCGCCTGCGCCTGATTGTGTATCGGGCCGATCTTCGCGAGCCCGGCGACCTCGTCGTTGACGTTCAGGAAACGGGTGATGCGGCCGGTGGGCGGCGCGTCCATCACCACGTAGTCGTAGGCGAACCGTCCGCTCTTCTCCTTGCGGCGTACGGCCTCGCAAGCCTTGCCGGTCAGGAGGACGTCCCGGAGGCCGGGCGCGACCGTGGTCGCGAAGTCGATCGCGCCGAGTTTCTTCAGGGCGCGGCCCGCGCTGCCGAGTTTGTAGAACATCTGGAGGTAGTCCAGAAGGGCCAGTTCGGGGTCGATGGCCAGGGCGTACACCTCCCCGCCCCCGGGAGCGACGGCGATCTTCCGCTCCTCATAAGGCAGCGTCTCCGTCTCGAAGAGCTGCGCGATGCCCTGGCGACCCTCGACCTCGACGAGAAGCGTCCGCTTCCCCTCGGTGGCCAGGGCCAGCGCGAGGGCCGCGGCCACCGTGGTCTTGCCGGTACCGCCCTTGCCACTGACGACCTGGAGCCTGCTCACGTCTTCGAGCCTAACCAGTCCGCGCCCGAACCAAGCGGGAGGCTGTGGATAACGCGACGGACAGCACGATGGATACGCGCCGGGTAGGCGACGGGTACGCGACGGACAACGCGACCGCGGGCGGCCGGTTCGCAGCCGCTAAAGTCGCGGCATGACCAAGTGGGAATACTCGACTGTGCCGCTGCTCGTCCACGCCACGAAGCAGATTCTGGACACCTGGGGCGAGGACGGCTGGGAGCTCGTCCAGGTCGTGCCCGGGCCGAACAACCCCGAGCAACTGGTGGCCTACCTCAAGCGGGAGAAGGCATGAGCGCCGTCGAGGCGCGGCTGGCCGAGCTCGGTCTGACCCTGCCGGCGGTCGTCCCGCCGCTCGCCGCGTACCAGCCCGCCGTGCAGAGCGGTGTCTACGTGTACACCTCCGGCCAGCTGCCCATGGTGGACGGCAAGCTTCCGGTCACCGGCAAGGTGGGCGCCGAGGTCACCGCGGAGGAGGCCAAGGAACTGGCCCGCACCTGCGCGCTGAACGCCCTCGCCGCGGTCAAGTCCGTCACGGGTGACCTGGACCGCGTCGCGCGCGTGGTGAAGGTCGTCGGCTTCGTCGCCTCGGCCTCCGACTTCACCGGCCAGCCCGGCGTCGTCAACGGCGCCAGCGAACTCCTCGGAGAGGTCCTCGGCGACAAGGGCGTGCACGCGCGGAGCGCGGTCGGCGTGGCGGTACTGCCGCTGGACTCACCGGTCGAGGTCGAGATCCAGGTGGAGCTGACGCAGGCGTAGTCGCTGTCCCGGAGGGTGCGATCGGGCGTGATCGGCGTCCTGGAGTGCACGTTGTTGCCTCTCGAACATCCGCGCGCTACGGGATAGCCTCCGCCCATGGCGAACGGTCAGTGGTACCCGGAGGAGTGGCCCGAGCGCATCAGCGC